>DATFDO010000101.1:0-3080 GCA_035252045.1 Pseudonocardiaceae bacterium | reverse complement strand
GCCAGCTCGGCGAGCAGGCAGGCGACGCCGTCATCAGGCTTGATCAGACCGATGCCTCGCCTGGCGTACTCGCGCTCGAGTTCGGCGGAGACCATGCCGGTCCCGCTCTCGGACGCCGCCCACGGCCCCCAGTCCACCGCGATCACCCGGCCGCAGGCCCGCGGCGTCCAGATCCGGGCCAAGGTGTCTAGCGCGTCGTTGGCCGCGGCGTAGTCCGCTTGGCCGCGGTTGCCGAATACTCCCGACACGCTGCCGAACAACACCAGGAACTTGAGGTCTCCCCGGGCCGCCTCAGCCAGTGCCCGTGCCCCGTTGACCTTTGTCTCCCATACCGGCGTGAAGTCCTCGGCAGTCTTGTCGACTAGGAGCCGATCAGCGAGGACGCCCGCGCCGTGGACGATTCCGTCGATCCGGCCATGCCGCCGGTACACGTGATCCACCAGTGCTGCGACCGAAGCCGGATCCCGGACATCGGCCGCGGAGTAGCGCACCGAGGCGGCGAGTTCGTCCAGCTCAGCCAGTGTCGCGCGGATTTCCCGCTCGGCGAGCAGCCGGCTGGCTGCTGCTTCAATCTCGGCCGGTGTGCCAACCCCGGACTGGGCAAGTACCCGCCGCAACGCCACTCGGTCAGCTGCCGCCGCGGTAACCGGCTCCTCATCGCGGTCCGGTAGCGGGGTCCGACCGACCAACTCCAGGTGGCAGCCGCTCGCGCGGGCCAGGCCGACCGCGACCCGTGCGGTGATGCCGCGAGCACCACCGGTCAGCAGTACCACCGACTCCGGCCCTAGCCCGACCACGCCCCGCGCTTCGGACTCCAGCGGCGCGGGCACGACCTGCAAGGTGACTCGCGCACCGGCCGTGTACCCCACCGCAGTCGGCGAGTCAGAAGTGAGCAGCTCGGCAAGCAGGTGCTTGGCGAGCTGGGCCGGCTCCTCCTTCGGATCCACATCGACGACCCGGACGAACCGATCGGGGTGTTCGCGTGCGATCGTGCGGACCAGTCCCGCCAGCCCGACACCGGCGACACCGTTGGGGTGATGCGCCCGAGCGAAGCGGCCACCAGAACCGGTGACGACGAGCAGCTGGTTCACTCCGCTTCGGATGGCATCGCGGAGCGCGATGAAGCCATCAGGAAGGATCGCTGCCCGACCCCGATCCAGTGCGGCGAGATAGACCAGGGCATCCGTTCTCGCCTTCTGGGTGACCTGGTCCACGCCAACAAGGCGTACCTCGGCACCGTGCTGCTCCAGCAGCACGGACAAGTCCAGCGCGATCCCTCCGCCGTCGCCGACGATGGTGACCCTCCGCCCGGTGATGGACATCACGGACGGTCCGGCCGGCACGGGCGTCGGGGTGGCCTCGACGAGGTAGCGCCGGGCCCGTTGAGCTGGGCTGTCTTGCACGGGGATGGCGCAGCCATCACTGGCCGGTGGCCGGCAACCGAGTCGGTTGACGATCCAGTCCACGATGCCCCGCAAGGTGCGAAGCCGGCTCAGCTCCTCGGCGACTGAGTCATCCAACGTGCTGCCGGTAGCCAATCCGAGCTGGTCGGTGAGCAGGCCGACCAGCTCAGTACGCTTGATCGAGTCGATACTGAGGTCTGCCTCCAAATCGAGGTCAGCTCCGAGCATGTCCACCGGGTAGCCGGTTCGGTCGCTTACCAAGAGCCGTACGGTGGCCAGCACCCCATCCGGCGTCAGTTCACTCGGCTCGACAGGTTCCGCAGGGATGAGATCAACTGGCCTATTGATCGTTGGGACGGGTTGCGCGGCGGGGGGTGCCAACACAGCTGCGGGCGGCAAGCTGGGAACCGTTATCCCGGCAGGTGCCGGAGTCGTGCTACCGAGGTAGCCCAGCATGATCTCGCGTTGCGCCGCGACGAGCTCGCGGGTGCTGCGCAGGAACTCCAGTACGGTTGCTTCCCGGCCGTCTGTATTTCCAGCACTGGATGTCGACTCGCGGGTTGGTGCAGCCACCTGTTGGGCTGGGCGTAAGCCTCCACGGAGGTATTGCCCGTCAGCGGTTTTGACCAGATGGCCATTCACTACCCATCCGGCGCGTCGAGGAGCGATAGCTCCCGAAACCGGTGTCGACGCAGAAGCCGACACGGGGCGGGCATCCCGACCGTGGAAAAGACCGGCCAGATCGATCGATACGCCGACGACGGCTAGCTCGGCCAGCGCCAGCAGCAGTCGCCGCAGTCCGGGCTCGCCCGGTACATCTGTGGAGACGGCGGTGTGCGGCCGGTCGGTAAGGATCTCGTTCACCAGTTTGGTGAGCACCCGCCCTGGGCCTGCCTCTATGAAGACCCGCACCCCAGCCGCGTACATCGCTTCGACTTGCTCGACGAACCGGACCGGCTTGGCGACGTGCGCCGCCAGCATGGCCCGGATGGAGCCGGCGTCGTCCGGATAGGGCGCGGCTGTGGTGTTCGACCACACCGGTAGCTGCGGTGAGCCGAGATCCCGGCGACCCAGCTCAGCAGCGAAGGTCTGGGTGGCTGCGGCCACCACCGGGCTGTGGAAGGCGCATGCCACGGGGATCTGCGTGCCGGTCAACCCGCCTTCAGCCAGCCGTCCTAATGCGATTTCCACTGCCGAGGCAGGGCCGGAGATGACTGCCTGACCTGGCGCGTTGTGGTTGGCTACCACGACCGGTCCGTTCCCGAGCACAGCCCGCACCTGCTCGGCGGTGGCGGTGACCGCAGCCATCGTGCCGGGATCGGATCCGGCGGCTGCAAGGATGGCTTGTCCCCTGACCTCGCTGAGCTCCAGCAGCTCGCCGGTGCCGACTGCGCCCGCGGCGGCGAGCGCGACTAGCTCGCCATAGCTGTGTCCCCCCAGGTGATCCGGTTGCACGCCCAGCGAGGTGAGCAGCTCGTGCATGGCCAGCCCGGTGATACCTAGCGCGGGCTGGGCGACCCGGGTGTCGGTGAGCGCTGCCCGCTGCCGCGCTGCCTCCTGTTTTTCGAACGCGGTCGGCGGAAGCATCGCGTCGGCCCACCGCCCGCCAAGCTCCAGGAATCGCCGCAGCCGTGGGAACGCCACAAAGAGGTCGGCCAGCATGCCGGGCCGTTGGCT
>DATFDO010000100.1:0-7472 GCA_035252045.1 Pseudonocardiaceae bacterium | reverse complement strand
CCGCCGTGGCCGACACCGTCGAGCGGATCGAGACGATTCGGGAGGTGTCCGACGCGCTGCGCGACGCCATGCTGGAGCTGCCCAGGCGCAACCCGCGGGAGATGAAGCGCTTCCTGAACTTGTGGCGGTTCTATCTCGGCGTCGAAAGCCGCACCGACCAGCTGCCCACCGACGTGGATGGCCTGGTCGTGCACGGCAGGTCGGTCGCCCGGTTGGTACAGATCATGCTGCGCTGGCCGAAGTACCTCGACCGGCTCGGAGAGCTACACGCAGGCCGGACGGTGCTGGCTGATCTGCTGGCCGCCGCCGGCAACCCGGAATCATGGCGGGTGGCGCTGCATCGGGCCGGGATGGAGTCGGCCGAAGCCGAGCTGGCGTCGCTGCGGGAGCTGCTCGACGGCGGCGACCCGGAGCTCGCGGAGCTGTCCAAGCGGTACCTGTAGGCCGCCGCGGCAGCGCAGTGTTCATCCTCCGGCGCGCTGGGTGAGCAGTAAGGACACTCGGTGTGCCGCGTAGAAGGTGGCTGCCAGGCTCCCGACCAGAATCAGCCCCAGCGCGAGAACGGTGCCATCGACGGCGGGGGTCGCACCGCCACCGGCTTGGGCCCGGGCAGAGCCGGTCAGGAAGGGCACGATGGACAGCACGCAGATCCCGAGCGCGATCTCGGCGGCCACGACGGCGGGGAAGTGGCGCAGCGTGAGAGCGAACCCGCTACCCATGTCACCGGCCGCGTGGTGCTGTGCGATACGCGGTGTGAGCAAGAACTGGTTGTAGGCACCGGCCGACACCCTCGCAGCCACCAGCAGGACCTTGACCAGGAGGAACCGTCCATACGTCGTGCTGGTGAACTGGGATAGGGCCCCGACGTGCTTCCACGTCAGCCAGGAACCCGAGATGATCATCGCACCTACCGCGCTGAGCGCGAGGATGCTGAAGCGTTGCCACATCCGAGCCCACAACAGCCCGGCGCGCCTGCCGAGTAGATGCCGGGTGCGGCTGAGCAGTGCGAGGCTGGCCAGCCCGCCCACCCAGGTGCAGCCACCGATGATGTGGGCCTGCGTCATCACGGCGCCGAGCACGTCATCGAACATCTCGGCGCGCGGGTCCGTCGGCAAGGAAGTCACCAGCGAGGCCGTCACTGCCAACAATGCGGCGAGCAAGGCCACCCGGTCGAGACCGGGCCGGACGCTGGAAACGAACAGCGCGCCGAGCAGGACGGCCACCACGACCAGCAGTACGGTCTGCACCAGGATCAAAGTCCCGGACGACACCCAGGAGCCGGGTTCGGCCGGTTGCCTGATGAACTGCCACATCTGAGTTGGAACCAGCGCTTCACGGTAGGAGGTGTCCGTGTCCGCGCGGTCCACCCGGTCGGCGAGTTGGAGGTAAGCGGCTACCACGAGCGCGAGACCGGATGAGGCGAGCAGCGTCGCACTGCGGCGCCGCAGGACGACCACGTCGGCGGCGTCGATGCCAGCGTCCGTGGCCCGCAGTACCGGACGCACGACCGCCAGGTAGGTCACCGTTCCCCCGATAACCGACGCCACGGCGACGAAGTAGGCGAACACGCTCAATACTCGGGACCAGGCAGGCCACGGCGCCGGTGCGGACACCGCCAGGGCCATCATGGACACCAATTCGCTCATAACGGACATTAGGTTAGGCTTCGCTAATATCAACAGCAAGGGCTGTCCGCCGGCGCAGTTCGCCGAAAGGCCGGCGCGCGGATATCTGTTAGCGTCAGCGACGTGCCTCACAGTGGACGCCGCCGACGACCGTGACCACGTCAAGAGGGCGCCCGGTGCCTGACTTCACCCTTGCCTACGAGGGTTTCGACCCCACGCAGGAAGGTTTGCGTGAGGCCCTCACCTCGACCGGCAACGGCTACTTCGCTACCCGGGGCGCCGCCGAGTGGGAGGACGCTGACGCCGTCCATTACCCAGGCACCTACGCCCACGGCTGCTTCAACCGTGAGACGACCATCCTCGGCGGTCGCCCGGTCCTCAACGAAGACCTGGTGAACCTGCCTAATTGGCTGCTGTTGAAGCTGAGGATCGAGGGCGAGGAGGCGATCCGGCTCGACAACGTCGAAGTGCTGTCCTATCGCCACACCTACGACATCCGCAATGCCGTGGTGGCGCGTGAGATCCAGTTCCGCGACCGCGCCGGCCGGGAGACGACCCTGCGCAGCCGCCGATTCGTGAGCATGGCCAACAGTCACTTGGCCGGAATCGAGTGGACGATCACCCCAGACGGCTGGTCAGGCCGGGTGGAAGTGATCTCCGGTCTCGATGGTCGCGTCACGAACAACATGGTTGCCCGCTACCGCGACCTCGAGGGCCGCCACCTCAACCCGGGATCTCCCCGCACATTCGGGCCGGAGATCATCGCGTTGAAGGTGCAGACCCGGCAGTCCAACATCTACATCGCCGAAGCCGCCCGCACCCGTGCGTTCCGGGATGGTGAGCTCGCCCACGCCGAGCGCGGCCTGTACCAGATGGAGGACTACATCCAGCAGGTTCTTGCCTTCGACGTCGATCAGGGCCGCTCGGTGCGTGTGGAGAAGATGGTCTCTCTGTTCACCTCGCACGACAATGCGATCACCGAAACGCTGGCCGCAGCCGGAAAGCACGTCGCCCGGTACCCGGATTTCGCCGCGGCGCTGACCGAGCACGAGGCAGCGTGGACCGAGTTGTGGGACATCGGCGACATCCAGCTGTCCACCCAGCCCCGCGTGCAGTTGCTGCTGCGTTTCCACATCTCCCATGTGCTGCAGGTGTGCTCGCGGCACACGGCCCGCCACGATGCCGGTGTGCCGGCTCGCGGACTCAACGGTGAGGCCTACCGCGGGCACGTCTTCTGGGACGAGCTGTACGTCTACCCCTACCTCAACTTCCGGCTGCCCGAGATCACCCGGAGCCTGCTGATGTACCGCTACCGCCGCCTCGCCGAGGCGCGTGCCGCGGCGCGGGCCGCCGGATACCGGGGCGCGATGTTCCCCTGGCAGAGTGGCAGTGACGGTTCCGAGGAGACCCAGGTTGTCCACCTCAACCCGCTGTCCGGGCAGTGGCACCCCGACTACAGCCACAACCAGCGCCACGTCAACGCGGCGATCTTCTACAACGTCTGGCAGTACTACCAGGCGACCGACGACCTCGCGTTCGTTCGCCATTACGGTGCCGAGCTCATGCTCGAGATCGCCCGCTTCTGGGCATCGATCGCGCACTACAACGCCGAGCGTGACCGCTACGAGATCCACGGCGTGATGGGGCCCGACGAGTTTCACGAGCGATACCCAGGTGCGCAGGACGGTGGGCTGCGCAACAACGCCTACACCAACGTGATGGTGGCCTGGATCGCCGCCACTGTCCCGCGGGTACTCGACCTGTTGCCGACGAGCCGCCGCGCCGCACTTCGTGATCATCTCGGGCTCACCGATGACGAGCTGCGGACTTGGGATGAGATGAGCCGCAAGATGTTCGTCCCATTCCACGCCGACAGCGTCATCAGCCAGTTCGAGGGCTACGCCGATCTCGCGGAACTGGACTGGGCGCGCTACCGCGCCGAGCATCCCAATATCCAACGCCTGGACCGCATCCTCAAAGCCAAGGGCGACGACCCCAACCGCTACCAGCTGGCCAAGCAGGCCGACGCGGTGATGCTGTTTTTCCTGTTCTCCGATGATGAACTCCGCGAACTTCTCGAAAGGCTCGGGTACTCCTACGACCCCGACCTCGCGCGGCGCACCATCGACTACTACGACCAGCGCACGTCGCACGGCTCGACCCTGAGCCTGGTCACGCATGCCGCCGTGCTCAGCGGCCTAGACCCGGAGAGCTCCTGGCAGCGCTTCCTCGTCGCACTGGAAAGTGACATGGGCGACGTGCAGGGCGGCACCACCAAGGAGGGCATCCACATGGGGGTCATGTCCGGGACTCTGGACCTGCTCCAGCGCGGCTTCCTGGGCGCCACCGTGCGCGATGGGGTCCTGCACTTCGAACCCACACTCACCGACCGGCTCGATGGGCTCACGTTCGCGATGCAGTTCCGCGGTACGTCGATCAGGGTCGGCATCTCCGGTAACGAGCTGACAGTGCACACCCTGGCCGAGGGCTTCAGCAGGCCCGTCCGGATCGGCATCGGGGACGCGGTACGCGAACTGGCCGCCGGCGAGAAATGGGTAGCGCCCCTGCCCCGGCAGCGCGATCTTCTTCAACAGCCAGACCATCCCGGGGAGGGCAGCGATCGTGCCGGCACCAGGCTTTGAGGGAGCGATCTTCGACGTCGACGGGGTGCTGGTCGACTCTCCGCACGAACGGGCGTGGAAGGATTCGTTGCGTGCGCTGATGGAAAACGACTGGGCGGACATCGCCGGGCAGACCTCGTGGTCCGATGAACGCTTCACCCCGCAGGTCTACCAACAGGTGATGTCGGGCAAGCCTCGGATGAGCGGAGCGTTGGGGGCCCTGGAGTACTTCCGGGTCCCGGACGCCGCTGCGCGGGCGCAGGCCTACGCCGATCACAAGCAGACCATGGTCGTCAAGCTCATCGAGGCGGGCGAGTTCCAGGCTTACCCCGACGCGCTGCGTTTCGTGCTGGCCGTGCACGATGCCGGAATCCCGGTGGCGGCGGCTTCATCGTCGAAAAACGCTGGGCTGTTTCTCCGCCAGATCCGGCTCGACACCTTCGCCGCGAAGCAGGGCCTGCACTACGACTTCCTGCATCCCGGCCTGAGCCTGCTGGAGTTCTTCGACGCCGACATCTCAGGCCGCGACTTCGCCCAGGGCAAACCGCACCCGGAGATATTCCTGACCGCAGCCGCCGAGCTGGGCGTCGCCCCGCAGCACTGCTTTGTCGTAGAAGACGCCACCAGCGGCGTGCAGGCTGCCAAGGCCGGTGGCATGGCCGCGTTAGGTGTGGCACGGGCCGACGACGAGGCCCTCCTGGCATCCGCAAACGCCGATCTTGTCGTCACCTCGCTGGACCAGGTCGACGTTGAGGGTCTGCGCGGGCACCAGCTGCGCCGGGGGAACGACTGAGGGGGAGGGGACCTGGCGAGAGCGCTGTCCTGCTGCCACCCGCCCCCTGCACGCGGTCGCTGCCAGGGCAGAGGCTCCTCTCCCGGATCTGAGCACCATTCCAGTTCCTCATCGAGGACGAGTACGCGCTGGCCATCGCCGAAGCAGAGTCGGCGTGGGTTCGCTCCCTGCTCGCCACCCCTCAGCCAAGGACGCCAGACGCTCGCCTGAAACCGTGAGAAGAAGCCCCAGTGTTCACCTCTTGAAGCTAAGCTGTCAGCTGGCAGGCAGCAGGCGAGGCCGGCGATCGTGCGCAGCCAGGCGTAGGGAGCAGCTGTTGGTGACACACCCGCCGGGGTCGCAAAGCGCGCTGCGGGAGGCGAACCTGCGGCGGGTGCTGCGCGCAATCCAGGCCGCTAGCTCACTGACCCAGGCCGAGATCGTCCGCTGCACTGGCCTGTCCGCCGGCACCGTCTCCACCATCGTGCGGGAACTCCAGGCCAACGAGCTGGTGGTGGTGACCCAGACCGCGACCGGGCGCAGAGCGCAGAGCGTGTCACTGTCGCAGCTGTCCGGTCTGGCGATCGGTATCGAGCTGGGCCCGGCGCACCTGCGTGGGGCGATCTGCGACATGGGTTACCGGGTGCTCATCGAGGAGAACATCGACTACAACATTGCGCAGTCGCCGGAGCGGGGACTGCGCAGAGTGGACTGGCTGGTAAGCACTTTGCTGCGGCAGGCCCGGGTGGACCGCAGCCAGGTGCGCGGGATCGGGGTGAGCGTGCCCGGCCCACTCGACCTGAGCACGGGCCGGAACCCCTCGGTGACGTTCGTTCCGTCATGGCAGGAAATCGACATCACCGAGGAGCTGTCGGGCAGGGTGGACCTGCCGGTACAGCTCATCACCGAGGTCAACGCGGCCGCGCTGGGCGAGCTGGCCTGCGGTGCGTCGCGGTTCACCGCTGACATGGCATATATCCGACTGTCCACCAGCGTCGAGGCGGCCGTGGTGATCAAGGGGGAGGTCTATCCCGGCAGCAGTGGACTGGCCGGCCAGTTCGGTCATATCACGATTGACGAGTACGGCCCGGTCTGCCGGTGCGGAAACCGCGGCTGCCTGGAGACCCTGGTCGGTGGGGCGCACCTGCTTGATCTGCTGCCCAGGTGGCCGGCGCAGGATCGGCCGACGCTTCGGGGACTGGTCCAGGCTGCCGTCGAGGGCGATCTCGGCTCCCGCCGGGTGATCGGAGACGGTGGCCGTGCCGTGGGCGTTGCCGCCGCGATGCTGTGCAACGTGCTCAACCCGAGCCAGATCGTGCTCGGCGGTGAGCTGGCGGAAGCCGGCGAGCTGCTGCTGGATCCAGTCCGGCAGGTGCTGGAGCGGCGCACCTTGCCCGCTGCTGCCCAACGCGTCGAGGTGCGCTGCGGCGAGCTGGGCGATCGAGCCGTGGTGACCGGTGCGCTCGCCGCGGTGGTGCGCAGTACCGACGTCTTCGACCGCCCGGATCCCCTGCTCGACTGAGCCGCAAGGCGGTGCCGGCCCGCCCAGTCTTCATAAGTTGAACGAATCGGACGGTGCAATGTTCAAGTATTGACGCTCAGTGGCCGGTGCGACATGCTGGGGTCGCGCCGATGGGCGCTGTCGGTCCGGTCCTCGGGGAGGGGAACGACGATGAAGGCCTGGGTTGCCGCGACGATCGCGACGCTGATGTTCGTCGTGGCGGCCTGCGGTAGCCCTGATCTTCATCGCGGTAGCGCCACATCGGTGCCCGCATCGGTGGCGAAAGGGTTCCCGATCGGGATCCTCATGCCCGAGTCGAAAACCTCGCGGTACGAGACGTTTGACCATCCACTGCTGACGCAGCGGCTCCATCAGCTGTGCCCGAAATGCGAGATTCTCTATCAGAATGCCGGCCAGGACAGCACCGCGCAGCAGAACCAAGCTGAGGCACTGATCACCGGCGGCCGCGTACGCGTGCTCATCCTCGACGCGGTGAACTCGACCTCAGCCGGCGCCATCGTCCGCAACGCCAAGAGCCAAGGTGCCGCCGTGGTGGCCTATGACCGGCTCCCTTCCGGACCGGTCGACTATTACGTCTCCCACGACGCCGTGCGCATAGGGCAGGTGCAGGGCCAGGCGCTGCTCAACGCGTTGCGGGCAGGTGGTGACCCGAAGCGGGGCCAGGTCGTGATGATCAACGGTTCTGCCACGGATCCCAATGCGGCTCTGCTCAAGCGGGGCGCGCACTCGGTGCTCGATGGGCAGGTGACGATCGGAAGGGAGTACGACACCCCCGATTGGTCCCCGGATCGCGCTCAGCAGGAGATGGAGCAGGCCATTACCGCGCTTGGCCACGACGCGATCATCGGGGTGAACGCCGCCAATGACGGCACGGCAGCAGGCGCGATCGCAGCCCTGAAAGGTGCCGGGTTCACCACGCTGCCCCCGGTGAC
>DATFDO010000099.1:0-12670 GCA_035252045.1 Pseudonocardiaceae bacterium | reverse complement strand
GAGCTCCATCAACGCGGCGCTGAATCGGGCCGCCTGCGCGCCGGGCAGCACCTTATCCACGTCAGACAGGTCGCGGGAGGTCGACGGTGGCCCGGAATCCGCCATGCCGTGCAGGGCGCGGGCCACTACCCGGCGCACATTGGTGTCCACCACCGGCACGCGGTGGCCATAGCCGAATGCGGCCACCGCGCGGGCGGTGTAGGCGCCGATCCCGGGCAGCGCGAGCAGCCCATCTACGTCAGCGGGAACCACGTCGTCATGCTGGGCGGCGATCGCGGTGGCGGTGGCATGCAGCCGCAGCGCCCGGCGCGGATAGCCCAACTTTCCCCACGCGCGGACCACCGTGCCGGCAGACTCGGCGGCCAAGCTCGAGGGATTGGGCCAGCGGAGCATCCACTCGATCCACACCGGAGCAACGCGCTGCACCGGGGTCTGCTGCAGCATCACCTCGCTGACCAGTACACCCCACGGGGTGGTGCCAGGCGCGCGCCACGGCAGATCGCGTGCCTCAGCGTCGAACCAGGCGACCAGTTGCGCGGCGTTCACGGTTGCGGCGCGGAGACCTCGATGAGATCGCCGGTGTCGATGTCGACGACGAAGCCACGCACCGCCGTCGTGTTCGCCAAAAACGGGCTGCGCCGCACCCGTTCCATGGACTGGCGAACGTCGGCTTCAGCGTCGCTGAAGGTCTCCACCGCCCACGTCGGCCGCAGGCCGGTGGCCTGTTCGAGTTCGGACCAGAAGTCGCTGTCGGTGAACGTCGCCATGCCACATTTGGTGTGGTGCAACAGCATCACCTCGGTGGTGCCCAACTTACGCTGGCTGACCGCCAGCGAGCGCACGACATCATCGGTGACGGCGCCGCCCGCGTTGCGGATCACATGCGCCTCACCTGGCCGCAGGCCGAGCAGCTGAACCGGGTCGAGCCGGGCGTCCATGCAGGCCACCACCGCGATGTGCATGCTAGGGGCAGAGGACATCGGGCCAGGGCCGGTACCTGAGCGGAATGAGTTGCGTTCCACCAGGTCCTGTATCGCCGTCACGGCTGTCTCCTCTGCTCCGATCCACGTTCCAGCCGCGGATCTTAGGCCAACAGCCCAGCGGCCTTGCGGGCGAGCCGCTGGAGTGCACAGCCCACTGTCCAGCCGGCGTGATCGCCGTTTGGGAAGGTGGAGCCGCGTTGATCGCGGTCATTGCGTCCAAAAGATGATCATGTACTTCTTTGTGGCTGATCGCCCGGCCCGGGATTAGCCTGCCGGGTGCGCGACGCGCACATCCGGTCAAAAGGTAAGTTTCGGGGATGGACGAGAATAGGGCCCGTCGGGTTGTCGACGCGCTACGCGAGCGCGGGGTAGACGCGCACCTGGTACGGCCTGGTGAATTCGCCAGCGGCGTGCGGGTGTCGCTTCCCGACGGGCGCGAGGCGCTGTGGGACACCGACGGCACTGCGAGCCTCGAAGCGCAGGTGATGCGCGACGGCGTCCTCGTCGGCTTCGTTCCGGTGATCGAAGGCTCAGAAGGCTTCGACGAATCTCAGGTCGTCGACGCCATCGCCAGAACCGACTACGACCAGCCGATCGCGCGCCAGTCGGCCACCGCGCCACCCCCCGGTCCGTCGTTGACGCCTGAGGGTGGCCTGTTTCGCCGCTTCCTCGACGGCTTCCGGTACCGGTAACCACCGGCTGGCGAAAGCGGACCGGCCGCCGGGCAATTGCCACAAAGCGCTTCCCCTTCTAGAGTGTACTTCCGTTGACTAAATGGTTACGGAAGTTCCCCACCGCAGAGATCCCGCGGCCACCATGCTCGAAAGGCCAGGCTGCACGGCGTGGGGAGGTGCTGATTGCTGATCCTCGTTCGCCATGGTCAGACGGCTGCCAACGCCCACGGGTTGTTGCTCGGCCGGGATGACCCGGCGCTGACCGAGACGGGCCGCCGGCAAGCGTGTGCTCTCGCCGAAGCTCTGCCGCGTCCGGCCCGGCTCGTGTCCAGCCCGTTACTGCGGGCCCGGCAGACCGCCGCCGTGCTCGCCGGTGCCATGGTGGACGGCCAGGAGGTCGTGATCGACCCGCGCTGGATCGAGATGGACTACGGCGATCTGGATGGCCAGCCGGCGACCGCACTGCCCGAACACGCCTGGCGAATGTGGTGGCAGGACCCGCACTTCGTGCCCGCCGGGGGCGAGTCGGTCGCTGAGGTCGGGGCTCGGGTGCGGCAGGCCTGCGCGGAGCTGGCCGACGACGCCGCCCGCGCCGATGTGGTCATCGTCAGCCATGTCTCCCCGATCAAGGCCGCGCTCGCCTGGGCGCTGGGGGTTGGCGACGAGGTGGCCTGGCGGATGTACCTCCTCGACGCGGCGGTGTGCCGGATCGACACCAGCGGCCCGTTCCCGCTGTTGCTCGCCTTCAACGAAGTGCACGCGGTTCCCGAAGTGGTGCCGGGCCCGTCGTAGGCACCAAATCTGTGCTGCCCGCTGCCTAGCGGCCTACGAGGAGCTGCTTGCCCGGTAATCGAAGGCGGCGTGCACAAGGCCCTGTTCGCCACGGTCGACCGCGGCATAGCCCGCTGCGGCGTCCTCGAAAGCAAACACATGGGTGGCCAGCGCCTGCACCGGTAGCTCGTTGAGCAGGCGGCGGGCGGTGGCCCGGCGCCGGTCGCGGGTCCAGACTCCGGCCAGCTGGGTGGGAATCGTGCTCACCTGCGTGCTGCGGATCGTCAGACGGCGCCGGTGGAACTCATCGCCCAGCGGCAACGTGACCGGTCGCAACCCGTACCAGGAGGCAACCAGCGCGGTGCCCTCATGGGCCAGCAGCGGCAGGACGGCGGCGAGCGCGGACGGGTTGCCGCTGACCTCGATCACCAGCGACACGCCGACGCCATGAGTCTCCGCGCCGACCACCCGCTCGAGGTCGTCGGGCGCCACCGCGCGGATTCCGAGTGCCGCCGCCGCCGCTCGCCGCCACGGCTTGGGTTCGGCGGCGACCACCCGGGCCCCCGCCTGCTGCAGCAGGGCCGCCGTGAGGATGCCCACCGCGCCGAGGCCAGCGACGGCGACCAGCTGCTCCAGCACCTGCCCGGCATCGAGCGTGACCTGCAGCGCAGTCTCCACCAGCGGAAACAACGTGCCCAGCCGGGGGTTGACGGTCCCGAGCGGCACCGTGTCCGCAGCGTCGACCACGAACAGGTCCTGGTGGGGGTGAAACGCGAAGACGATGTTCCCTTCTTCGATGCTCGCCCGGGAATATTCGACGCGACCGACGCAGCTGTAGCCATAGCGAAACGGGTAGCTGAACCGGCCTGCGAGCGCGGAGATCGATGAGTCAAGGGCGAGCTGGGGGCCGATTTCGCCTCGGTAGGCGAGCAGCTCGGTGCCGGCACTGACACCGGAGTACAGCGTGCGCACCAGCAGCTGCCCGTCGGCTGGTTGGGGCACCTGCAACTCGCGCACCTCGACCGCGCGGGGAGCGACGAACGTCACAGCCCGTGCCTGCACCCCGGCCGCCTCCGATCACCCACACTCCAGCCTAATTGGCCTGAGACGTCGCCTGGTAGTTCGTCGCCTGGTAGTTCTCAGCCCCAGTCCAGTTCACGCCCCAGGTACTCCTGCAGTCGAGCATTATGGGGACGGTAGAAATCTGCCAGCAATGAACGCGCGGCCGAAGGGATGCTCGCGGGGCCTGCGCGGTTGAAGCGTCGCGCCAGGATATCGGCGTAGTCATGGGTGGGCAGCCGCAAGTAATCCTCGAGCTGCGCCATGATCTGCTGGGCGGTTCGGAGCCGACCGAGATCCTCGGTCACGAGTACCTGCACGTTGTCTGCGCCATAGGTGTCGACCCATCCGCGCAGCAGGTCGACATACATACCAGGGCCGATGTACTCGGTCCGCTCGCCCCGCTCATGGGCCGCTATTTCGGCCCGGATGTCGGACTCGAAATCGCCGATCTCGGCGCCGACATCGTGCCCGGCGTCTGCGAAACGCCGGTACATGCGATGGTGTGAATAGGCGCGTTCCACCGGATTGCGCAGCAATACGATGAGCTTGACGTCGGGCAGGTGCCGGTACAGCAGTGACGGGGCGACGTCGTGAAAGGTATTGGCACTCGCCTCGCCCGTGATGTAGTGCTGATCCGGCCGGCGATCGACGACGATGGTCGTCGCGCTCGAGGTGCCGGCCTCGTCCGAGGCCTCCCACTGGAACCTGAGCGGGCCACGGTAGTCGCACGTCGGGAAGAGGCAGAAATACTCCTCGATGTGGCCGGCGATGTAATCAGCAGAATGCCGTCCGAAGAAGTTCGGCTCCTTTTTGGCGCACGGCAGCACCCCAGGATTGGCGAGGAGATACCGGTACAGAGACGATGTGCCGCACTTGTTGGCGCCGATGATGAAAAAACTCGGCCGCATGTGCTCGGATGTCGCTGCTGTCATGGCAGCAGCTCCGAACAGGCAGCCAGCACCGCGTCCACGGTGATGCCGGCCATACACGGCGGGTTCAGCGGTATCCCGCAGGGTGGTTCGAAGATGCAATCGCAGGGGCTGCAGGGAAGGGATATCCGGGCGAGCCGGTACCGCTGCGGCGCGGACCACGGGGCCCATTGCTGCACAGGCAGGGGCCCGTAGAGCCCGACGACTCGGGTGCCGACCATGGCGGCCAGATGGAGTGGACCGCTATCGATGCCGACGACCAGCGCTGACCGCCGGTACAACGCGGCCAACGCCCCCACCGAGAGCCGCCCCGCCAAGCCCAGACACGAGGCATTGCTGGAGTCCACGATCGCTTGCACCAACGCATCTTCTCCAGGGCCGCCCGGCACCAGGGGAGTGATCCCGTACCGGCGCTGGATTTCGATCCCCAGCCGTCCCCACCGGGCCGTGTCCCAGTTCTTCAACGGCCATCCCGATCCCGGTTGGAACACGATTGGTCTCGGTCCGGCGGACGGCATTCCCGACAGGATGCCCCGCACGAGAGCTTCTTCATCCGCGGAAGGTACGAAGGGTACCGATTCTTTTTTGAGAACGGCTGCACGTAGGGCGTTCTGGCCGGCCGCGGCCAGACCAAGGCAGCGGGCGGTTTCTTCCATGAGGCGCAGTGCTTGGATGGCGGCATGGTGTTCCTCGCGCAGCTGGACGGCATGCGTCAGGAAACCCGCCATCCCGGGCACCGCGTAGCCGACCCGGATGGGGATCTCCGCCAGCTTCGCCAGGGTCCCCGACCACGGGTCGTTCGGGCGGCACAGCACGGCGACATCGAAACGATCCCGCAGAGCCTTGGCATTGGCGCGAGCCACCTCGTCCCAGCCAGTGACAGCATGCGTTGCACCCAGGGGCGGAAAGGGCAGGACCAGGGTCTCGTCGATGTCAGGGCAACGGCGAGCCACGTCCGCCGTTGACGGGGACAGCACGAACGCCAGCTGGATTCCGGGAAAGGCCGCGCGGAATGCCGTCGCCGCCGGCAGCGTCAGCAGAACATCCCCGAGATGATCAGGACGTGCGATGAGAGCGCGCACCGTCATGTCACACCACCTCGTATCCGTACGCTCGCACGACATCGGTGTCAACGGTGGCGCGAACCAGATCCAGCACTGATCCGGGTAGTTCGCCCAGACGCGCGTCGGCATGATGGCTGTTCTTGTCGAACAGGGCAGACTCGAGCAACTCGGAGCGGCTTTGCCCGTCGATCCCGGCGCGTAAGTACCGGTGCGGATCGACGTACCTCGGGTGACGCCGCCGCAGGCCCCACAGCGCCCGGCTACGGTCCAGGGTCACGCCGAACGCCGTGTGGAGATCCTCGAGCCGGAAGAGCATCGAAGCGCGCTCGTCTGACAGCAGCTCGAGGTAGCTGCGGTACAGCAGGTTCCACTGCCGTACCGCGGCGATGATTTCCTCGTCGTCGAGGTCGGAGAGCTCGCCAAGCGGTGGATCGTCGTACCAGTGCTCGAAGCGCAGGTAACTGACGAGCCAGGAATACACATTCCTTACACTGATCGCATACCTCATCGTGCCGGCATCCACGGCGGCCCGGACTATCCTCAGCTCCGCTGAAGTAATGCGCATAGAAACGTCGAGACGGTGGCCCGGCGCTTCCCAATTCTCGCCATTCCAGGTAAAGGGAGTGTCGGCGCTGGCATGCTTCCATCGTCCGATGTTCACCAAGACCCGGACGTTGGTGAAGTTCTCTTCGAGGGCGAACTTGACGAGATTGGTGCCCGTCCGCATCGCCCCTTGCTGCTTCACCAGCACAATGTCGTTATCGGCAGCGTAGGCTCCGGCAGGTGCCCAAAGGGACATTTCGTCTTGCTGACTTCTCGAACCTCCATGTCGCCGTGGTCGGCGACCTCATCGCCGATCACTATATCTACGCGCAGCCCCGGCGCTTGTCTCGGGAAGCTCCGGTCATTGTGTTACGCCATGCCGGTGAGCGGATCGGTGCCGGCGGCGCCGCCAATGTGGCTCGCAACCTGCGTGCTCTGGGCAGCGCTGTCCGGGTCCTCGGAGTCGTGGGCCGGGACGGGCAGGGAGACGAGCTGCTGCGCCTTCTCGACGAGGAGTCGGTCGACACGAGTGGCGTCCGCAGGCTGGACCGCTACCAGACGCCGACCAAGACCCGGGTGCTCGCCGCCGAGCCGCGTCGCAACCTCCAACAGGTGTTGCGTATCGATCGAGAGCCGGACCGGACGATCGAACCCCCAGTCCGTGCGGCCGTCGCCCGCGAGCTTGCCGCGATGGGCGCTGCGACCGACGCGGTGATCGTCTCAGATTATGAGTACGGTCTTTGCGATGTCGAGATCGGCATGACGGCCGGCAAGCTCTCCCGGGCAGGCAAGATCGTGGTGCTCGACCCACGGCGGGAGGTGAACCACTTCGGCGGCCTTACCGCGCTGACACCCAACGTCGACGAGCTGGCACGCTTCACCAACACCCCACCTGATCGCCTCGGCGATCGGTGGGAGCTGGCGAGCGCGGCGAAAGCGCTGCTCGACAGTTCCGGCTGCCGGTTCCTTCTGGTGACCCGAGGCAACCTCGGTATGGCCCTGTTCGGTGCGCAACTACCGGCGGGCGGGGTCGTCGTCGAAGCCTGGGGTACGACCGCGATCACCGACGTGTGCGGGGCCGGCGATACCGCAGCGGCGGTGTTCGCCCTCGCACTGGCCGCCGGGTGTCCAGCTGTTGAGGCGATGTATCTCGCCAACGCTGCGTCGGGTGTCGTCGTGCTCGAGCACGGAGCAGCGGTGTGCACCGTCGATGCGCTGGACAACGCGCTCACCAGCACTATGGCGCCGGTAACCTGGCCCGATGCGAAGCGGCAGGATCGCAGCACGCCATGAGCTGGCGCAACATCTCTCTGCGCTGCGGGCCGACGGTGAAATCGGGCGCGTCGTGCTGGCCAACGGCTGCTTCGACATTTTGCACGCGGGCCACATTCGCTATCTCGAAGACGCCCGGTCGCGTGGTGATTTTCTCATCGTGGCCCTGAATACAGATCAATCGGTGCGGGCGATCAAAGGACCGGGCCGGCCGTTGATTCCCCTGGCCGAGCGAGCCGAGGTCGTCGGCGCATTGCGCTGCGTCGACGCGGTGGTGTCGTTCGACGAAGCTGATCTCGAGACGACGCTGCGAGTGTTGCGGCCTGACGTGCACGCCAAGGGATCCGACTACACCACCGCGAGCGTGCCCGAGGCCTACATCGACCGGAAACTGGGTATCGAGATCGCCATCTGCGGTGATCCCAAGGATCACTCTACTTCGGGCCTGCTGCGGCGCATCGCCGGTGAGGTCAGGGTGACCCGGTGAGGCTCCCGTGAGGACGCGGCTCACCACGCGCAACGTACGAAAGCCCGAAGATGTGGTTCGGCATTTCGACGGCCTCGCCCCGCATTACCACGAGGCTCACGGCCGCGCCGACAAACTGCTCTCCTACCGTCTGGAGATCATCGGCGGATTGCTTGGGGGGGCGCAGGGCGGGACCCTCCTGGAGATCGGCTGTGGAACGGCCATCCACCTGGTGGCGCTCGCTGCGCAGTTCGCTCGCGCCATCGGCACCGATCTGTCGCCTGAGATGGTGAACGTGGCACGCCACCGCGCTGAGGCCGCACCGGCCAGCGGACGGATCATGATACGCGTCGATCCGGCCGAGGAACTGGCGACGATCGAAAACAGCTCGATCGATGTCGTGCTGTGTGTCGGGGCACTCGAGCACATGCTGGACAAGAATCGGGTGGTTCGCCGAGTGCACCGGGTGCTCAAACCCGGAGGGATGTTCATCGTCCTCACCCCCAATGGCGGCTATTGCTGGTACCGGCACGTGGCGCCGGCTTTGGGGCTCGACGTCCGGCACCTGTCCACCGATCAGTTCCTCACCGCAGGCGAACTGGACAGGCTCCTGCGTGACGCCGGGTTGGCGATCGTGGCTCGCCGGTATTGGCGTTTCGTGCCTCAGGGTGACCTGCCGGGCGGCTGGGGATTGGTACTGCGGGTGCTGGACTGGTGTGGTGAGCGAGCCGGGATCGGATACCTCAGAGGCGGCCTGGCCATTGCGGCCGTCCGGCCCCGTGCGCCCTAAAGCGGGCGCCGGTAGGCGGCGCTGGCGTCGGCGTCCTCCCAGATCGTCACCTCGAGAGCGTCCACGTTCGGTGCAGCCACCAGCAACTGATTGCTCAGGATCCGGGAGAAGTTCTCCACGCTGGGATTCAGGCCATCGAATTCGGGCAGCTCGTTGAGGGTGCAGTCGCGGTAACGCTGCACCAGGCCGTCCAGCTTGCGGTTGATCTCGTCGATGTCGAGCAGGAATCCGTGACGATCCAAGCTCGTGCCCTCGTATCGCGCCTCGATCCGGTAATGGTGAGAGTTGAGCGTGTTCTCCCGGCCCCAGTCGCCGCCGACCAGGAAATGTTGCGCGATGAGCTCCCGGCGCACGGTGACGCTGTACCGCGGCTGCATTGACGTCACGTCTGGCCTTTCGTCAGGTGCCGGTTGCGTCGTGTGCGCATCAGCTCGCGCACCGGTCGCCAGCCGATGATCTGGATCCCATTCCTGCGCAGGTGATGGGCGAGCCCGCCGTCGCGGAAGGTGTTGAAGTCCGCCACCCGCGCTCGCCAGTCGGGGGCGATGGCCCGCAGTTCCGGTGTGTCCCTGGCCGGGTGGGTGATCAGGTAGGTCAGTCCGGGCGGCAGCTCGTCGAACAGTGTTCTGGTCAGGTCGAGCCGGTTCGCCGGCGGCTCGTCCAGCGGCATCTCCCTGAGGTGGTCGAACACCGGCAGCCCCTGCTGCTCCCATCCGGCGATGGCCTGTTCGGACAGTGCTGCCACCCACTGCGGCTGGCGGGTCATCAGGACCGGAACCTGCCGGTTGAAGCCGAGGCTGACGTACTGATCTGCGAGACAGGGACGCAGCATCGCGAACATGTGGTGGTCGATGTGCGTCACATCCAGCCCCGCGGCCAGCGCACGGTCCACTTGCGCCTCCACCTCGCGGTGGACTGCTGCCTGGTCGACGCTGCGCCACTGGTCCTGATTGCGGTAGAAGTAGCCGTCCTCGTCCAGCAGGCCGGATGCCGGATCCCTGGTGGAGATGGGGCCCCAGCGATAGCCATCCCATTCGCTGGTGAGCGTCAGGTGCACGCCGACGTCAAGTTCGATGCAGTCGCGGCAGCCAGCTGCCACTGCCGGGAACCAGGGGCAGGGCACCATCACCGACCCGGCAGAGATCATCCCTGATTCGGCAAGCTCGAAGAAGGCCTCGATGGTTGCCTCGCACATGCCGACGTCGTCGGCGTGGATGATGACGACGCGATCGTCGGCCGAGAAACCGAGCTCGGCCAGCGCGGGATTGCCAGTCACGGGTGGGCGCCGATCTCGTAGACGGTGTCGGTGACCCTCGCCACGGCCACCGGCAATCGTCGCTGCAGCGCGACGAGGTCGGCGAAGCTCAGCTGCCAGCGTGGATCGTTGTCGACCGTCCAGTCCATGCCACGCTGGTCGGTCAGGATCCGTCCGCCCGGCCGAAGGCACCACAGGTAGTTGTCGAACATCCGGAAGAAATGGTATTTGCAACAGGCGAAGCTGGCCAGATTGTTGTCGACGATGAAGTCGTATCGATTTTCGATGGTGGTGAGGAATTCTCTACTGTACTTGCTCAGGAAATAGACCGTGTAATTGGGGATCCGCAGCGAGTCGGCGAGCTGTTTTTCCCGGTGGCTGACCGTGAGACCGTCGACGAGGTGGATCCGGCCGGCGAACCGCTGGGCAAACCGGGAGTTGCCGACGCCGACATGGAGGATGCATCGGTCCCGCAGGTCCATCGTCTCCAGCGCGTCCTCGATACCCGCCTGATCGACCGTCGTCGCCTCCTGGGTGTGATCGATCCAGATCGGCATATCGGTGGCCAGGCCGGGATGCTCCAATCGGCCGCAGATCTCGAGGCAGGAGTCGTACCGGCTGGGGGGATCCAGCGTACTCATCACCGATCCATCTTGCGCGCGACCAGGAGCCGGTAGTGGACGTCCCCCGAGCCGTGCAGCCGCTCCAGAGCGATCCCCCCGAGATAGGCGGAGACGACCGTGCGCACCGGGGACAAGGGAACCATCCGGTGCAGGAACGAATACGTCAGCTCTAGGCGGTTGAGGATCTCCTCGCGGCGGGGGCGCATCAGGGCGCTGAGGTCTTCCTCGTAGACGAGCGACAACCCGGCACGGTGAAGCACCTCCTGGTAGTCGTCGTAGGTCCAGTAACGGGTGCAGCCCCAGTGCCTGCGCAACAGCTCGGCCTCGGCTGGCCGGTGGCGGACGAGGTCGCGCGCCGCCATGTCGTCGAGCACGAGAAGTACACCGCCGGGCGCAAGTGCACCCGCCAGGTTGGGCAGCGTGCGCTCGAGGTCGGGGGAATGGATGAGCGACTCGATAGCGACGACCGCATCGAAACCGGTCCCGAGTGGCCCATCGTAGCTTTGCACCCGGAACCGGCAGGCGTCGGCGATCCCGCGACGGCGTGCCTCGCGCTGCGCCACGGTTAGCTGGACCCTGCTCAGCGTGATGCCCTCATACCGGCCACCGATCCGGTGCTGCCAGTGGAAGATCGTCCCGCCGAAGCCGCAGCCTGCGTCGAGCACCCGGGGCCCGGGCCGGAGGCCAGCAACAGCGAGCAATCGGTCATTGACGTACTCGAGACCCGCCGCGCGGCTGTTGGCGGCGTCGATCCCCAGCCGTTTGTGCATGGTGAAGGATGCGAAGCGGTCCCGGTAGGACAGCCAGTTCGCGAGCTGGACGTAACGGGACAGCCAGTCATAGTACTCGGGGAGCTGCTGGTGGGTGATCACAGCGAGGTCTCCTTAGCGGCTACGACGCTGGTGAGAGGCTACTAGGCAGCACAGCAGGTCACGAGCACGGGCGAAGGACTGGTCCCAGGTCGGGTGCCGGGCGGCCCGCCGTCGAGCTGCCAGCCCCATCCGCAGCAGCAGCTCACGGTCGGCGGTCAGCGCTCGGAGGTGCCCGCTGAGGGTGTCGATATCGCCCGGCGCGACAAACAGCCCCTCCCGGCCGTCGTCGACGACCTCGTGCGCCCCTCCCGCGGAAGTGGCGATCACCGGGAGCCCGAACCGCATCGCCTCGAGATAGGCGATGCCCAAGGCCTCATACGACGAAGGCAGCGCCAGCAGGTGGCTTCTGGCCAGCAGGTCGGCGATCCGCTGATTGGGCACGGAACCCAGCAGGTCGACGTTGGCGGTCAGGCCAACGCGGCCGATCAGGTTGCGCACGCGGTTTGCGTAGATCCGGTCCGTGGTCAGGCTGCCTGCCACCGTCAACCGCCAGCTCTCCGTCGGGAGCCTGGCCAGGGCGGCGATCAGGACGTGCAAACCCTTCCCAGGGATCACATTGGCGACGCTGAGGATGCGCAGCGGGCCTACTACTCGCGCCCGCGTGGCGACCTCGGCTTCCGAGATCCGCACCTCCAGGTGATCACAGCCGGGGTAGGCGACGACTCCGGGAATGCAGCGCCCGAACAGCCCCTCGGCTGCCTGGCGGGTGGTCTCGCAGTTGAACACCGCTGCATCGACGGTGGCCAGGTACCTGCGCTCGACCGCTCTATAGGCGTGGCGCAGTGGCGACGACCTGCGTTCGCTGGAGCGCAGCAGGTGGACGAGCGCCACGATGGGGTAGCCGGCCCGCGCCTTGAGCCAACGATTGATCATGACCAGCGATGGGTGGTTGAGCTCGTCTTGCAGCAAGATGTCGAAACCGCCCCCCGCCAGCCGGCGAACCAGCGCCGGGGAGAAGTTGTCGGCGAGGTGGCGGGGGTAGGTCCGCAAGGGCAGGGAGATCACCCGCGTCTGATCGCCCCGCGACTGGAGATACTCGAGCAACCGGCGATCGTAGATGTACCCGCCGGTCAGGGTGTCCAGGCTGCCGAAGATGACCAGGCCGATCCGCATGACGCCTACAGCCGCTCATCGATGAACCGCGACAGGACTGCCCGCATGCCGCTCACCGAGTATTTCTTCGCCCAGGTGGAGCCGTCGATGCGGACGTCGTCGCACAGCGCCTGGACGACGAGGTCAATGATCGAGCCCTGCTGCGCGGTGATGTGACCGTAGACATGGGGACGTAAGTCAGCCGCGACGAAACCGTGGTAGTCGCCGTTCACGACGCACGTGGTGCCGCAGGCCATCGCCTCGATCATCGCCA
>DATFDO010000098.1:0-3914 GCA_035252045.1 Pseudonocardiaceae bacterium | reverse complement strand
GCCTTCGGCTTCGGTGAATTGGTCACCACGGTGGTGTTCGCCGCCTACGCGGCAGGCGTCATCGCTGCGCTGCTACTGTTCGGGCACTGGTCAGATCAACTGGGCCGGCGGCCGATGCTGCAAGCAGGATTGGTGTTGTCCGGGCTTTCCGCCGTCGTCTTCCTACTGGCGGGCACACTGGGCTGGTTGTTCGTCGGACGGGTGCTGTCCGGGTTGTCGGCGGGGATGTTCACCGGGACCGCGACCGCCACGATCGTGGATCTGGCTCCCGAGGAGGGCAAGGCGCGGGCGAGCCTGATCGCGGCCGCGGTCAACATGGGCGGTCTGGGCGCAGGCCCGCTGCTGGCTGGCGTCCTGGCGCAGTACGCGCCGGTGCCTCTTGCCTTGTGTTTCCTCGTCGACCTGGTCCTCGTCGGGCTCGCCGTTGCCGGGGTGCACGCCGTCGCCGAGCCCGTTCGTCGGCCTGGCACCGTCCGTCTGCGGCCACAGAAGGTCACTGTGCCGGCCGAGATCCGCGGCGTGTTCATCCGAGCGGCGATCGCCGGTTTCGCGGGTTTCGCGGTGATGGGATTGTTCACCGCGGTGTCACCGGCGTTCCTCGGCACGGTCCTGCATGACACCAATCACGCGGTCACCGGCGCGGTGGTGCTGTCCGTGTTCCTCGCCTCGACGGTCGGCCAGTCGCTGTCCATGGTCATCGACGGGCGACGCGCTCTGACCCTCGGCTGTGCCGGGCTGATCGCGGGGATGGTCCTGGTCGGAGCGAGCCTGCCGGTCCGGTCGCTCGCCATGCTGATCGGGGGAGCGGTCATCGCCGGGCTAGGCCAAGGCATGAGTTTCCGAGCCGGACTGGGATCGGTGACCAGCATCAGCCCGCCGGACAAGCGTGGTGAGATCACGTCGAGCTACTTCGTGATGCTCTACATCGGTATCGCGATTCCGGTGATCGGAGAGGGCGCCGCGGCGAAGGCCTTCGGTCTGATCGTGGCCGGCATGGTGTTCGCCGCGCTGGTCGCGATTCTCGCCGCTGTGGTCCTGCTGCTCCTGATGCGCAGCGCGCATCAGGAGCAGCAGGATTAAGGAACGCAACTCACCAGTCCGAGGAGCGTGGACGTGTCAGACTTACACGCTGACTGCCAGAGGTGTTTCGGGCTGTGTTGCGTCGCGCTGCCGTTTCACGCCTCGGCAGATTTCGCGATCGACAAAGATGCCGGGAAGCCCTGCCTCCATCTACGATCTGACTTCCGTTGCGCCATACATCAGCGACTTCGGCAACAGGGTTTTCCCGGTTGCGCCGCATACGAATGCTTCGGCGCAGGGCAAAAGGTCGCTCAAGTCACGTTCGGCGGGCAGAACTGGCGGCGTGTTCCGCGAATCGCCCAACAGATGTTCGACGTTTTCGTCATCATGCGGCAGCTTCATGAACTGCTCTGGTATTTGACCGAAGCGCTGACTATGGCACCGGCCCGCCGACTCCACGGCGAGCTGCGCCGTGCGCTCGATCAGACCGAACGCCTCACCCGTCGCGGTCCCGAATCTCTTCTGGAAGTCGACCTCGTAGCACACCGACAAAACGTCCATAACTTGCTGTTACGCAGCAGCGATCTGGTGCGTGCGGGAGCGCGGCGCCATAACACCGACCGCTCCGGCGCCGACCTCATTGGGGCCAACCTCCAAGGTGCCGACTTGAGGGGTGCCAACTTGCGCGGGGCATACCTCATCCGAGCCGACTTGACCGGTGCCAACCTGACCATGGCCGACCTGATCGGCGCTGACTTGAGAGACGCTGACCTCAGTGGTGCCGACCTCGCTGGAGGTATCTTCCTCACTCAGCCCCAGCTGGCTGCTGCGAAGGGCGACCTCGATACGACGTTGCCACCGTCGCTCACCCGCCCTACGCATTGGTCGCCGTCAGCGTCATCCTGATCAAAGGCACTCGGCCGCCGGTCTCGGCGCGTAGCCCTGCCAACACGTTGCCCCCAACGAGGCATCGCGCTTTGCCAGCCGCAGGCTGGTCTGCGGCGGTGAGTACCCTGGCGCGTCGTTCACGTCGGGCTGCTCGAATTCGCACTGATCACCGTCTGTGCGTGGAACGCGCTCAAGTCGTGATCTTCATGAATGGCACGAAGGATGGATCGCGAACCTGGGTGATCGGCAGATTCCTCGACTTCCTCTGTTGAGGAGTGCGACCTGTTCCTTGCCTCAGGTGGAGGTACACCGCCACGTTCTTTCCAATTCGTCGGCCAATTTCTACGGAAAGGCCTGCTCGGTTGCCGGTTCAACAGCTCTGTGGGCGAACTCGACGACTACAGAGCAGCCAGGACCCGGGCCCGGGCGGTAGCGTGCAGCAGGGGATTGGGTACGGCGCAGGGGGTGGGACCGGTGCGGCAGGTACAGCGTGAGCACCTGCAGCCCGTCGAGTCGGTCCCCGGGCAGTTGGGTCCGGCGCAGCGATCGGCGGACTGGCAGCGGCTGGTCAATGAGCAGTTCGACGTCGTCGTCATCGGTGGCGGTGTGGTCGGTTCCGGCGCGGCGCTGGATGCTGCTACCCGCGGTCTCAAGGTGGCGCTGGTGGAAGCGCGGGATCTAGCCTCGGGCACGTCGAGCCGTTCATCCAAACTGTTCCACGGCGGCCTGCGCTACCTGGAGCAGTTGGAGTTCGGGCTGGTCCGCGAGGCGCTGCACGAGCGCGAACTGATGCTCACCCGGCTGGCGCCGCACCTGGTCAAACCGATCGGCTTCTTGTACCCGCTCGCGCACCGGATCTGGGAGCGACCCTATGTCGCCGCCGGGCTGGCGCTCTACCAGACGCTGGGCGGGGCACGATCAGTACCCGGTCAGCGGCATTTGACCCGGGCCGCAGCGCTGCGATTGGCGCCAGCGTTGCGCCGTGACCATCTGGTCGGCGGGGTGCATTACTACGACGCGATCACCGACGACGCCCGGCACACCCTGACAGTGGCCCGAACAGCTGCTCAGTACGGCGCAGTGGTGCGCAGCTCCAGCCAGGTCATCGGCTTCCGGAGAGAAGCCGACCGGATCAGCGGTGTCCGGGTGCGTGATTGCGAAACCGGCGCGGAAGCCGACGTCGACGCGCACGCGGTGCTCAACTGCACCGGCGTGTGGACCGACGAGATCCAACGGTTATCCGGTGGGCGGGGCAGGTTCCGGATCCGCCCCTCCAAGGGTGTGCACATCGTGGTGCCGAGGGACCGCATCGTGTCGGAGACTGCGCTGATCTTGCGCACCGCGACGTCGGTGCTTTTTGTCATCCCGTGGCGTAACCATTGGATCATCGGCACCACCGACACCCGGTGGAACCTCGACCTCGCGCACCCGGCGGCTACCCGTGCGGACATCGCTTACCTGCTCGACACGGTCAACGGGGTGCTGGCCACGCCGCTGAATGAAGACGACATCGAGGGCGTCTACGCAGGTCTGCGTCCCCTACTGGCAGGCGAGAACGAGCAGACCTCGCGGCTGTCCCGGGAACACGCGGTCGCTCGGGTCGCACCCGGGCTCGTTGCCATCGCGGGGGGCAAGTACACCACCTACCGGGTGATGGCTGCCGATGCGGTGGATGCGGCGGTGCCCGACCTGCCCGGCCGGGTCGCGCCGTCCATCACCGACAAGGTGCCGCTACTCGGCGCGGATGGCTACCACGCGCTGGTCAACCAGGCCGACACGCTGGCCGCTCGGTACGGGCTGCACCCCTACCGGCTACGGCATCTGCTGGACCGGTACGGCTCGGCGGTGCACCAGGTGCTGGCCCTGGCCGCGGATCACCCCGATCTGCTGGCGCCGCTGACGGCGGCACCGGACTACCTGCGTGTGGAGGTAGTGCACGCGGCTAGCCACGAGGGAGCCTTACATCTGGAGGACGTGTTGACCCGGCGCACCCGGATCTCGATCGA
>DATFDO010000097.1:0-19766 GCA_035252045.1 Pseudonocardiaceae bacterium | reverse complement strand
TCGATCTACTGGTGAACTCGGCGGGTCTGGGTTGGGCGGGCGACCTGGCCACGATGGCGCAACCGGCCATCGACACACTGGTCGCGCTGAACCTGACCGCCCCGATGCGGCTCACCCGTGCCGCGCTGCCCGGGATGCGGGCTCGCGGGCGGGGGCGGCTGGTGTACGTGTCGTCCATCGCGGCGGTGGGCGTGGGCGGTGAATCGGTCTACGCCGCGACCAAGGCGGGGTTGCGGGCTTTCGCCGACAGTGTCCGTCTCGAGCTGGCAGGCGAGGGAATCGGCGTGACGACGGTGCTGCCCGGCGCGGTGCGCACCCCGTTCTTCGACCACCGCGGATTGCCCTACGACCGGCGCTTCCCCCGCCAGCTCGACCCAACCGACGTGGCATCGGCCCTCATTGATGGCCTAGCTCGTGGCGACCCGGAGATCTTCGTCCCCCGCTGGCTCACCGTGGCGTCGCGGCTGCGCGGCGCAACTCCCCACCTCTTCCACCACCTATCCCACCGCTTCGGCTAAACCCAACAGGGCAGTCTGGATGCAGACTGCCCTGTTTGTGTGCCCCAAAAGGGCAGTCTGCATCCAGACTGCCCTTAGTCCGGGTCAGGCGGCGGCGGCCGTGCCGAAGCGCAGGGCTATGCCTTCACCGCGCAGCTCGCGCTGGAACCACAGCAACGATACCGCCGCAGCCACGGCTACCAGGCTGAACGATCCGGCGGTGGTGACGACCAGGAAGTTGCCGAGCGTGGCACGCGCAAGCACCCACAGCGTCGTTGCACCGTTGGTCAGGAACACCAGCGCCCACAGCAACGACACCCGCCGGAAGAATCGCTGCACCCGCACGTTGCTGGTGAGGGCCACGGGGAAGGCACAGAAGTCGTCGGCCAGCCGCGCGATCAGTGGCCTGCGCAGGCCCAGGGTCGCCAGCAGCACGAAGGCGATCACGAAGTTCTGCAAGGTGGGTTGCAGGAAATAGAGGAACGCGCTGCCCGTGACGTACCCGATGACGGTGCGGATGACGAGCAGCCCGGTGGTGAGCCACAGCACTGCAGGGATCGGGGAACGGGTCACCAACCGGCACGCCAGCACGCCGAGCGCCCAACTCAAGGCGGCAACCAGGCCGCCGGTCAGGTTGGTCAAATTCAGCATCAGCCAGAACAAGCCCAGCGGAGCCAGCACGGTTTCGAATAGATGCCGGGCGGCCTGCCGCAATCGAACCGATAGCTCGCCGAGATGGATGACCTGTGCGCGTGGATTCATCGCGGTGGAGGGTATCTGGCTGCCCAACAGGGCGCCAATCCGGTCCCAGAAACGGTGCATTCGCCCAGGTGGCGGTGGGCATACCACCGTCTGCTGATCGATCGGAGCCGGCGTGGTCCGCATAGGATGGCATTCGATCCAGAACGGCAGATGGTTACCACCTGTCACCCATCCGAGTTGCCGCCCACGGTGGCGCTCGGTTTTGTCGCGAGCGCGCAGAGGTACTCCCGCAGATGCCGCGCGAGCGCCGCGCCTGACCGAACTCGGCGACAGCAGTGCAAGCGCTGATCCGGAGGGTGGGTATGGCACAGCAGGACAACCGGCGGCGCAGGCGTACCCGGGAGGACTACGAACGGGGGCTGCCCGACTATCACGACCCGACGGCCGGATTCGGTGGCGCCGCCCCGACTTACAGCGCCCTGACCTTGCGCGCCGTGCTGGCCGGTTTCGGGTTGGTGTTTTGCACGTCCGGCGCGGTTTTGTTGATCATGGCAGGGTTGACGGCTCTCGGTGTGGCGATGGCCGTGCTCGCCGCGGTGGCGCTGGTGGACCTGGCCTGGGTGATCCACCGCAAACGCCGCGGCGAGCCCGGCTGAGCCGCTGCCTGGGTCAATCCCTGGCCATGTCGTAAAAGCGGCTGTAGTGCAGCTGGTGAGCAACGGTCACGGTGGCGGTCGGCCCGTTGCGGTGCTTGGCCAGGATCAGATCCGCCTCACCGGCCCGCGGATCATCGCGTTCCCACGCATCCGGCCGGTGGATCAGCATCACCATATCGGCATCCTGTTCCAGGCTGCCCGACTCACGGAGGTCCGCCAGCATCGGCTTCTTGTCGGTTCGCTGCTCTGGACCGCGGTTGAGCTGCGAAATGGTGACCACGGGAACTTCGAGTTCCTTGGCCAGCAGCTTGAGATGCCGGGAGAACTCGCTGACTTCCTGCTGGCGCGACTCGACTTTCTTCCCCGAGGTCATCAACTGCATGTAGTCCACGACGATGAGGCGCAAATCGTGACGCTGCTTGAGCCGTCGGGCCTTGGCCCGGATTTCCATCATGGTCATGTTCGGCGAGTCGTCGATGAACAGCGGTGCCTCGCTGATTTCACCCATCCGCCGGGCCAGCCGGGTCCAGTCGTCGTCGCTCATCCGTCCGGAGCGCATGTCGGCCAGCCGGATCTTGGCCTCCGCCGACAGCAGCCGCATGACGATTTCGGTGCGGCTCATCTCCAGTGAAAAGATCACGCTTGCCATGCCGTGCGTGACAGAGCAAGAACGGGCGAGATCCAATCCCAGCGTGGACTTGCCAATCCCGGGTCTCGCCGCAATGATCACCATCTGGCCCGGGTGCAACCCATTGGTCACCGCGTCGAGATCGGCAAAACCAGTCGGAACGCCGGCAGATGCCCCACCTCGAGACGCAATGGCGTCGATTTCGTCCATGGTGGGCTGGAGCAGTTCCTCCAGCGCGACGTAATCCTCGCTCATCCGCCGTTCGGTGACCTCGTAGACCGCGGCCTGCGCGCGGTCCACCACCTCGTCCACGTCGGCGCCGTCGGCACCGTGGTAGCCCAGCTGCACGATCCGCGTACCGGCTTCCACCAGCCGCCGCAGCACCGCCTTGCCCGCGACGATCTCGGCGTAGTAGCCGGCGTTGGCTGCAGTCGGCACCGTCGAGATCAGCGTGTGCAGGTAAGGCGCTCCGCCGACGCGCAGCAACTCACCGCGTCGTTCCAGCTCGGCGGACACGGTGACCGGGTCAGCCGGCTCACCGCGCCCGTACAGATCCAGAATGCAGTCGAAGACGGCCTGGTGCGCGGGCCGGTAGAAATCCCCGGTCCGCATCACCTCGACGACGTTGGCAATGGCGTCCTTGGACAGCAGCATCCCGCCCAGTACCGACTGCTCAGCCGTGATGTCCTGCGGCGGCTGCCGATCGAAGAGCTGCCCCCCGGCCTGCTCACCACGGTCGAACCGGACGCCACGGTCGTCAACCAGCGCCACCCTGCGTCCCCCTTGCCCCCGACCCGCTTTATCGAACACTCGTTCTACCCGACGGCACCGACAACCACCCTGCTGCCGGGGTCTCGGGCAGCTAACGACGGCGAGCGAGCCGGGTTAGGCAGTGGTTAGGCAGTGGTTGGGGACAGCCTGGGGACGCCGTCCGGACGGCCTGCCGTACTTGCTGATGCACAGCAGCGCTGATTGGGGACAACCTGGGGAGACTCATTGCAGATCGTTCCATCACAGCTGGTCACAACGGGTTTCCTCGCTGTGGACAGAAGTTGTTTTGCGCCGATGCGGCGTGTCCTTACCGATACCCTCATCCCGCGTGTCGGCGAAACCGCAACGGACACCGAAGATCCACCCGCCGATGACAGGTGGTCGGTTACGCGTGACGGGGTTAATGACCGGCGGACGCTAGCGAAAAGCAGCTCGAGACCCGAGGAGACACCATGAAGACAACCGGCCACGCAGCATCCAGCGCTGCGGTACCTCGAACCGGAGATGCTCCTGGCGCAGTCGTGGGTGGCCGCCTCCGAGGGCAGCCTCCGCGAGGCCCTGACGCTGGCCCGGCAGGCCGCCGAGCTGGCCGCGGCGCACCACCAGCTCGCCGCGGAGGTCTGCGCTTTGCACACCGCGGTGTGCTTTGGTGACCGCACGGTGGCCGACCGGCTTGCCGAGTTGGCCTGCCAGGTCGACGGGCCGCGCGCTTGCGCTGCGGCCGCGCACGCCGCCGCGCTGGCCGTAGACGATAAGCCAGGACTGCTCGGCGCCTTGATCCAACTAGAGGAGATGGGCGCGCTGCCGCCGGCTGCCGATGCCGCTGCTCAGGCCGCCATCCCAGCACCACGCCCACGGCGCAGCAGGTGCAAGCCGCATTCGCCAGCGCCCGCGCCGCCCGGCTGGCGCATCTCTGAAAAGACGCCCCCACTCCCGCACTGCTCGCCGGCAAGGCGCCGTTGCCGATCAGCACCCGCGAACGCGAAGTCGCGACGATGGTCGCCACTGGGCTGTCCAATAGACAGATCGCCGCCCGACGGCACGTCTCCATCCGCACCGTCGAAGGTCACATCTACCGAGCCTGCACCAGATTGGAGTGACCAACCGCACCGCGCTGGCCGCCCTGTTCAGCGAGCCGAGCGCGGGACTGTAGAGAGCCGGGTTAGCTGGCGGTGGTGACCTCAAAGGGGACGGTGACGGTCACTTCGGGATGCAGCCGGACAGTGACCTGGTAAGTGCCGGTCGACTTGATATGGCCACCGAGGTCGACGGCTCGCCTGTCCAGCAGGGGACCACCGGCGGAACGGACTGCGTCCACCACGTCAACCACGGTGACCGAGCCGAACAGCTTGCCACCGGACCTGGCCGCCTTCGCAGTCACCGATACGGTGCCCAGACTCGACAACGCGCCGGCGATTTCCCGAGCGTGATCGAGATCCCGGACCTGCCGGGCCTGCTGGGCCCGGCGGATGGTGGCCACTTGCTTCTCCGCGCCCTTGGTGGCCACGATGGCCAACCGCCGGGGCAATAGGTAGTTGCGCGCGTAGCCGTCCTTGACCTGCACCAGATCGCCGGGTCCGCCGAGTTGGGGGACGTCAGCCGTGAGGATGATCTTCACGTGGTCGTCTCCTCGTAATCAGCGTGCGGTCGAGGTGTAAGGCAGCAGCGCGACTTCGCGGGCGTTCTTCACCGCGATCGCGACGTCTCGCTGATGCTGGCTGCAGTTACCGGTGACCCGGCGAGCCCGGATCTTGCCGCGGTCGGAGATGTACTTGCGCAGCAGTCCGGTGTCCTTGTAATCGATGGGTGAACCCTTGTCCTTGCAGAAGACGCAAATCTTCTTCTTCGGCTTACGTACTGGCGGCTTGGCCATAACTGTGCTGCTCCTGGATGGCTACGAGGTGATCTTCTACAAAACTGGCGGGAAGCTCAGAACGGTGGCTCGTCGTCGTAACCACCGGCGCCGTTGCCGGATCCAGCCGGCGCACCGGCCTGCGGTGCCGAACTCCACGGGTCATCGGAACCCCCGCTCGAGGAGCCATAGCCGCCGCTACCGGATCCGCTGTTCTGCCGGGTGGCCCGGTTGACTTTTGCGGTGGCGTAGCGCAATGACGGACCGACTTCGTCGACCTCCATCTCCATGACGGTGCGCTTCTCACCTTCACGAGTCTCGAACGAGCGCTGACGCAACCGTCCACTGACGATCACTCGCATACCCCGGGTGAGCGACTCAGCGGTGTTCTCGGCCGCTTGCCGCCAGATGTTGCATCGCAGAAACAGCGCCTCACCGTCCTTCCACTCGCCGCTTTGGCGATCGAAAGTGCGCGGCGTGGAGGCCACCGTGAAGTTGGCTACCGCTGCACCGGAGGGAGTGAACCGCAGCTCCGGGTCAGCGGTCAGGTTTCCGATCACCGTGATAACGGTTTCGCCTGCCACGTCAGCCCTTCCTCGTATCCCGCCGCAACACCTTGGTGCGCAGCACCGACTCACTGAGCGACAGTTGCCGGTCGAGCTCAGCTACCGCGGCGGGGGTGCAAGACATGTCGAGCACCGCGTAGATGCCCTCGGTGTGCTTGTTGATCTCATAGGACAGCCGACGCTTGCCCCAGACGTCAACCTTGTCGATCCTGCCGCCCTGCGTCTTCACCACGCTGAGGAACTGGTCCAGCGACGGCGCCACCGTGCGCTCGTCGAGTTGCGGATCGAGAATGACCATCATTTCGTAACGACGCATGAAAACACTGACCTCCTGTGGGCTATTCGGCCACGGACCATCCGTGGCAGGAGGAGCCGGCCGAGCCGGCAATCCAACCATCACCGCGTACCAGAGATCGGCGCAGCAACGGCCAGCAGGATAGCAACAGACCGCCCCGCGATGACAATCGCGGGGCGGTCTGGAGAATCATCAGCCTCCGAGGAAATCGGTAAGGCTGCTAGCGCCGGCTGAGAACCCAGCTACGCAGCAGGGCAGCGGTCACGCTGGCCAGCATCATGACTGCTACCAGGATCGGCAGGGCAATCCGTTCCACTCCGCTCGCAGGTAACGCAGACGCCCGGCCAGCGGCCGCGACGTCGTTGGCTGCGGCGCTCTGCTTACCCAGACCCGAGTTGCCGTTACTCACTGACGGAGTACCGAACAGGTCTGCGGTCAGCATCCCGGCCGACAGCTTCCCGATTCCCCCAGCGCCCGGACGGCCGATCGCCAGCAGGTCGGCGTAGTTGAAGTGCGGCAGCCCGCTGTTGAAGGTGCCGAGCATGAACGGGAAGGAACTCGGCATCGCAGGACCGAAGAACGGCCCGGCAGCCGGCGAGGTCAACGCAGGAGGCGCAGGAGCCGCCCCCGGAGCTGGCTGCGCTCCGGGCTGTGGCTGCACGCCCGGCACCGGAGCGGCCGGCACCGGCGAGGCCGGTTGACCCAATACCGGAACCTGGCTGAGTGCGCCCTGAAGCGGCGCCACAGCCGGTGCAATGATCTTATCCACCGGACCGGCGGTCGGCAGCAACGGTTGCGCGGTGAGCATGCACACCGGGGCCACCGGTCCCATCGTCTTACGCAATGCGGGGGTGGCGTCGTAGGTGCGCGAACCGCTCGCGGGTACCTCACCGACGTCAATCACTGAGAGATCAGCAACCCGGACTCCCACCCGCTGTCCAGGATCGCCACGTACCGTGTCCCCGCAACTTCCCACCAGCATCGGGGTGGGAGCTGACGCGAGAACAGTTGGGGGGGTGGAAACGGTGGAGGGCGCAGCGAGGGCCGAGAAGCCCCCGGCGAATGCGCTAGCAGCGCACAGTAATGTTGCCGCCCCAGCAACCGTAGTCACCCTCGCCCGAGTCCCCATAGGTGCCTCCGTGTCGCTCTGTACCTGGTTGTGTCTTTAGAGTAACGACGATAGAGCCTCTCTGTGACGATAACCAGCACTTTCAGCAGATCGTGGTTACGCTGTGCACTCGCTGTGTACGCTACGGGTACACCGAACTGCCTGAAGCGACCCCTCTAGGCTACTGATATGCGAATCGGTGCCCACGTCAGCGACAACGATCCGGTGATCGCGGCTACGCAGCGCAACGCTGAGGCCGTGCAGTTTTTCCTCTCCGATCCGCAGAATTGGCGCGCTCCCAAGCCTCATCCGCAAGCGGCACAACTGCTCGAAGCAGATCTGTCGGTCTACGTGCACTCACCGTATGTGCTCAATGTGGCGTCGTTGAACAACCGCATCCGCATTCCGTCCCGCAAGCTCCTCACCCAGCACGCAGCCGCCGCCGCTGCGGTCGGTGCACAGGGTTTGGTGGTACACGGTGGACATCTCGCCAAGGGTGAGGATCCCGCGCAGGGTGTCGAGAATTGGCGCAAGATGTTCGAGCGGCAAGCCGATGAGGGCGGTTTCGCCACCCTGATCCTGGTGGAGAACACCGCAGGTGGCGACAACGCGATGGCTCGGCGGTTCGATTCGCTGGCCCGGTTGTGGGACGCGATCGGCGACTACGATGTCGGTTTCTGCCTGGACACCTGCCACGCATTCGCCGCCGGAGAAAATCTGGTCGACGTCGTTGACCGGGTCATGGCCATCACGGGCCGGATCGACCTGGTGCACTGCAACAACTCACGCGACGAGTTCGGCTCGGCACGAGACCGCCATGCGCCGTTGCGGGCGGGCACCATCGACCCTGAGCAGCTGGTGGCGATCTGCGCGTCCGCCAACGCCCCCGTCATCCTCGAAACCGATCCCAGCACCCAAGCCGACGACATCGCCTGGCTACGCGCGCAGCTCACCTAGCCCGGACCCCGAGATGGCGTCCATGTCGGGGAAGGACGGGTGGGATAGACGGGGTAGGTGGTGTCGGGGTAGGCGGGGACGGGGTTGCGGGGCGAGCGGTAGAGGTCGCGCAGGACGAGAGCGACGAGCAGCACAACTGCGGTGTCGCGGATCAGGACGGCGCCGAGGAAGGGCTCGATGGGTAGCCCTTCGTGTGCGGGACCGAGGTAGTAGGCCATCCGCGGAGCCCACAGCAGCGCATCGACAGTCATCCAGGCTAGCACCGGTTTCCACCGTGGGATGGCCAGCGCCGCCAGCGGCACCAGCCACAACGAATACTGCGGGCTCCATACCTTGTTGACCAGCAGGAACGCGGCCACCACCAGAAAACACAGGGCAGCCAGCCGAACAGGGCGCGGCGCGGTGAGGGCCATCCAACTGATCGCCGCACAGGCGACCACAAACAAGGTTGCGCTGACCAGGTTCAGGGTGCGCACCTCGGCGAACCCTGGCCAGCCGGTGAACACCGACACCGCGGTGTACAGCGTGTCCGGGTCGGCGCCACGCCGGCCGTTGAGCCGGAAGAACTCCGCCCATCCGGCCGGAAACAGCAGCGCAATCGGCAGGTTGACCACGGTCCAGGACAGCGCTGCCGCCGCGACCGCGGTCCACCCGGCCCGCGACCGGCCAGCCCGCAGGCTCACCAGCACGATCGGCAGCAGCAGTAACGCCGGGTAGAACTTGGTAGCGGCGCCCAACCCGAGCAGCGCGCCGGCGAGCACCGGACGCCGCCGGGCCCACGCCAGCAATCCGGTGGTGGCCAACGCGGTGGCCAGCGCGTCGAAGTTGGTGAAGGCATGCACGACAACCAGCGGCGATAACGCAGCCAGCGCGGCGTCCCACGGTCGTCGCGGGGACAACCGCACCAGCGCCCACACCGTCACCAGCCAGGCGACAGTCAAGCCCAGCGCGCTGAGGTTGAAATACACGATGGCCGGGGCCGAGGTGGGCAACCAGCCGCTGCGGGCCAGATCCACCCAGCCCTGCCCGAGTTTGGCGAATACCCACTGGTACAGACCGGTGAGTACCGGGTACTCCATGTAGCGCTGCTGCTCGCCCGGCTCGCCCCGATGCTCGGTCCATGAGGTGGCGTAGGGAAAACCGTCCAGCCCGGAACGGTTCAGCCGTTCTGCGGTGTAGAGCGGGATGGTGTCCGAATAGCACATCGCCTTGTACTGGCGTCCGTCGCGCCAGTCCACCTGGAGCACACCCGCGCTGTCGCGGTAGGTCTGTGCACACGGCGCCTTGGCCAGCCAACCCAACGCCAAGGTGATCGTGGCAAATAGCAGCACCACCCGCAGCGGGGTCCAGAACCAGTGCCTGCCGATGACCGCGTGGCGACCCAGCGGGCCACCGACGATCCTGCTGGCCCGGGCCGCCACCGGGTCGGTCCAGCTGGGCACCACCCGACATGGAGACCTATCGGGGTGTAAGCAGGCTGAGATACCCCGATAGGTCTCCATGTCGGGTCAGGCGGGGCTCTGGTGGCGGTTAGTAGTGCCTTGGCCGGCTTCGCGGTCCATCGTCTCGTGCCGGGTCGTCCTGGTCGGCCGCCGTATTGTCCTGATTGACCTGGTCAGCGGCCGGATTGTCCTCGCCGGCTGCTGGGCCATCGCAGAACGGGAAACAGTTGCGCTGCGGCTTGGTCGTGCGGGTCGGCTTCTGTGTGGTCGTGGTCGGCGTCGGGATGAGATCCCCATCGGTCGGCTCGGGGGTAGCAGTCGGCGTGACGTCGCGGGGCTGCTTGACCCGAGTCGGTGCCGGCGCTTCGACCGGGGGCGGCTCCGGGCCGATCAGCGTGAACGGCGGGAAGGTTTCCAGCGGAGTGTTCATCAAGTAGGAATTCATGAACCGCTGCCAGATCAATCCCGGCACGCCCCGGCCGAAGATGTCGGCACCGTTGGCGGTCTTGATCGCCGTGTTGGCCGGGTCACCGACCCAGACCGCGGTGGAGATCGACGGGGTGTATCCGACGGTCCAGGCGGCGGAGTTGTCCTTGGTCTCGCCACGCTGCTGGGTGCCGGTCTTGGCGGCCACCAGCCGGCCACCGGCCAGCGGGATCTGCGAGCTGCGGGCGACGTCGGTAAGGGTGGCAGTCACGTTGCGCGCCAGCTGGCTGTTGCGATCGGTGTCGACCGGGTCGAAAGCTTGTTGCGGCTTGTCGACGTGCTGGAATTCCACGGCGCCCCGGGAGTTGCTGTACTGGCGGACGAAGAACGGCTCATGGCGCATCCCGTCCGCGGCGAAGGTCGCGTAGGCGCTGGCCATATCGATGGTGTGCACCGGGTACTGGCCGAGAGTGATACCCAGTCCCGGCGCTGCGCTGTCCGCCTCGGACATGGAGCGCTTGCCGTTGATCTGCTCCGGGATGCCCGCCTGGATCGCAGCATCGCGGACCGCTTGCGGTCCGACGTCCTGGGCCAGCCGTACGAAAGCGGTGTTGACCGACTTGGTCATCGCATCGTGCAGGGTCAGCTGGGGATAGTTCTTGCTTTCCGAGTTCGCGTACGCCCGACCGTCGATGATCAGCGGAGAGCTGCCGTCATACCGCGAGTTCATGCCGATGCCGCGCTCCAGCGCGGCCACCATGGTGAATGGCTTGAACGCCGAGCCGGGGCTCCAAGCCGGACCGCCGGCCAAGTCGAAGCCGTTGCCCTGCGATCCGCCGTAGTAGGCGATCACCGCTCCGCTGCGGGGATCAACCGCCACCAGCGATGAGTGCAGGTTCGCCGGCTGCCCGCGCAGCTCGGCTTGGACCGCATCGCGGGCCAGTTGCTGGGCCCGGGGATCGATCGTGGTAATGATCTTGCCACCGTTGACGGCCAACTGGGCGCGGCTGATGCCCTGCTTTTCCAGCTCGTCCATCACCCGGTCGATGATGTGGGCCCGATCGTCGGTCGGTTCGCCTGCCGCCGGGGCCGGGGGCACGGCCTGCGGGTACAGCCCGACGCTGCGATCCGCCGGGGACAACCAACCCTGCGACACCATGCCGTCGAGCACGAAGTTCCACCGGGTCTGGGCCTGCGCCAGGTTCTTGGCCGGGTCCAGGCGAGACGGGGATCGGATCGCAGCGGCCAGTACCGCCGCCTCGGAGACGGTGAGGTTCTGCACGTCCTTGTGGAAGTAGGCCTGGCTGGCCGCCTCGATGCCGTAGGCACCGCGGCCGAAGTAGATGGTGTTGAGGTAGTCCTCCAGGATCCGGTCCTTGGATTCCTGCTTGGTTATCTTGGCCGCGACGATCATCTCGCGGAACTTGCGGAACAGGGTGTACTCGTCGTGCCCGGTGGCGACCTTGATGTACTGCTGGGTGATCGTGGAACCACCCCCACTGCCACCGTTGAGTTGCTGCCACGTCGCCCGGGCGATGCCCACGATGTCGAAGCCCGGGTTCGACCGGAAGCTGCGGTCCTCCGCGGCGAGCACGGCGTTCTGCACGCGCATGGGCACCTGCGACAGGCTGACCGGGACCCGGTTGCCATCCTCCGGGACGTAACGGCCGACCTCGGTGGTGCCATCGCTGGCCATGATCGTGGTGACCTGCTTGCGTTCGGCGGCCAGCGCCGTCGGCGAGGGCACGGACAGGAATAGCCAACCGGCGAAAAATGCCAGCACCGGAAGCAGGATGCACACCAGCAGACCACCCACGGCGATCTTGGCCGCCCGGCGCCAGCGGGGCGGCCACCCCGAGCCACTGCCGCCGGCACCCGATGAGCCGGGAGACCAGCCGTCGTATCCCGGACCGTGCCATTTCGGCCCCATCGGTGGCCCTGCCGGGTGCGTGAGCAGCTCGGGCTCCCCGTCGAGGGAAATGAGCGGCCCACCCGCAGCAGAGGTCCGGTCCTGGGGTGATCGAACCTGGCTGAAACGCTCGGGCGGCCAGTCCTGCGCCGGCGCCCAGCGCCTGCCGTCGTGTCGCTCATCGCTCACGGGTTGTCCTCCCAGACCGGTACTCGGCTCGCGAGGTTTTGTGCAGGGGCACGCTAGTCAGGGCGGTATTTCAGGCTTGCGGCGGGTTACTCCGCGCTGCTGCCAGCCACCGTCCGGCGACGGGATCGCCTACTGCCCACACCGCTGGTACCCAGGACATACGACTGCACGAGATGGTTCCAGCTACACGTGCGGCACACCTCGACGACGAACACGCTGAACTCCTCGTACAGCGCCGCCATCCGGTTCAGCTCGTCGGCGCTGCGGGCCGATCCAGCCGCGTGTTTGAGCTCGCCGCCGTACACCCACGACACCAGCGTCAGGGGCTCCTTGCGGCACAGCGGACAGGTGACGGAGCTGGGTTCGCCGTGGAACTTCGCCGCCCGCAACAGGTACGGGGTGGCGTCGCAGACCTCCGCGAGGCCGACCCGGCCGGCGTAGACCTCGGCGAGCAACGCACGGCGCTGCAACGCGTAGTCCACGACCTGTCGTTGGGTCCGCATGCTCCACAGCCTACGCACCCGGCGGGTGATCATCGCTCGGGCGTTCGGGCGGTACCGCTGCTGATCATCTGCAGCATGATGTATCGGCGCGATATAATGGGGCTATACATCTGCCTGATATTGCTGTGAGTGCCCAGCGGGGGGCCGTCAGAGCTGCGGAGGTGCCGCATGCTGGAACTGGCGGTGCTCGGGGTCCTGCATGACGCCCCGATGCATGGCTACGAGCTGCGCAAACGCCTCACCGGGCTGCTCGGAACGTTCCGCGCCTGCTCGTTCGGGTCGCTGTATCCCACGCTACGCCGGTTGCAGCGCGAGGGCTTTATCCGCGAGGACGCTGCGGGTGACACACCTGGACCGGGCTGGTCGTACCGCGGCCGCCGGGTGTACCGGCTCACCGCTGACGGCAAGGAACGCTTCGCCACCCTGCTGGCCGACGCCGGCCCGCAAACCTGGGAGGACTCCGGGTTCGGGGTCCACCTGGCCTTCTTCTCCCGCACCCCCGCCGAGGTGCGGATGCGCATCCTGGAGGGTCGGCGGCGGCGAGTCGAGGAACGACGTGAGGGCCTGCGCGCCGCACTGGCTCGTACCGGTGACCAGATCGACCGTTACACCCTCGAGCTTCACCGGATGGGTCTGGAGACCAGCGAGCGTGAAGTGCGCTGGCTCAATGAACTGATCGCCCACGAGCAGGCGAACCCAGCACCGTCACATGATGAAACTGAAAGGGCGGACCATGACTGAAGGCCGCGACGCCGGTTCCTCGATCCGGGTCGCCATTGTGGGCGTCGGCAACTGCGCTGCCTCCCTGGTACAGGGTGTGCAGTACTACCGCGATGCCGACCCGGCAACCCGAGTGCCCGGCCTGATGCACGTACGGTTCGGCGCATACCACGTCGGTGATCTGCAGTTCGTCGCCGCGTTCGACGTCGACGCCAAGAAAGTCGGGCGCGACCTGTCCGAGGCGATCGTGGCCAGCGCGAACAACACCATCTCGATCTGCGACGTGCCGCCGCTGGGGGTCACGGTGGCGCGCGGGCACACGATGGACGGGCTGGGCGAGTACTACCGGGACATCATCACCGAGTCCGACGAGCCGCCGGTGGATGTGGTCGAGATGCTGCGCGAGTCCCGGGCCGATGTGTTGGTGTCCTACCTGCCGGTGGGCTCGGAGCAGGCTGATCGGTTCTACGCCCAGTGCGCGCTGGACGCCGGCGTCGCGTTCGTCAACGCCCTCCCGGTGTTCATCGCGTCGGATCCTGAGTGGGCTCGCCGGTTTAGCGCGGCCGGGGTGCCGATCATCGGTGACGACATCAAGTCGCAGGTTGGGGCCACGATCACGCACCGGGTACTGGCCAAGCTGTTCGAGGACCGCGGGGTGGAGCTGGTACGCACCTACCAGCTCAACTTCGGCGGCAACATGGACTTCATGAACATGCTCGAGCGCAAGCGGCTGGAGTCGAAGAAGATCTCCAAGACCCAGTCGGTGACCTCGCAGGTGCCGCACGAGATGGAAAAGGCGGCGGTGCACATCGGGCCATCGGACCACGTGCCGTGGCTGGATGACCGCAAGTGGGCCTACGTGCGGCTGGAGGGCCGGGCGTTCGGGGACGTACCGCTGAACATGGAGTACAAGCTGGAGGTCTGGGATTCGCCCAACTCCGCCGGTGTGATCATCGACGCGATCCGGGCGGCGAAGATCGCGGCAGACCGCGGTATCGGCGGCCCGATCATCTCGGCGTCGTCGTATTTCATGAAATCTCCGCCCGAGCAGTGTTCCGACGCCGACGCCTACGAGGCCGTCGAAGCCTTCATCCGCGGCGACCTCGACCGCTAGCCCCCTGCCCGGTGTGTCGTGCTCGTGTGCCCGGTGTGTCGTGCCCTCGTGTCCAGGTGATCACTGCTCATGGTGCCTAATTTCACTGAACTCGCCGGGCGGATCGATGAACATGTGATCGACAGCGAGCTGCTGCGGGGCAATGTGCTAGGCGATCCCGCGCACCGTCCGTTGTGGGTCTATGTCCCGCCGGGTTACGACGGCTCTGCGCAGCGCTACCCCAGCGTGTATGTCATCCAGGGCTATACCGGGCAGCTGGCGATGTGGGGCAACCGCAGCGCGTACCGGCCGACGTTCCCGCAAGCCGCCGATGCGGTGTTCGCCGGCGGTGACGTCCCACCGGCGGTGGTGGTATTCGTCGATGCCTGGACCGCCTACGGCGGCAGCCAGTTCGTCGACTCACCCGGCACTGGGCGCTACCACAGCTACCTATGCGAGGAGGTCGTGCCGTTCGTCGACGCGCGGTACCGGACGCTGGCCGATCGGGTGCACCGGGCGATCAGCGGCAAGTCCTCGGGCGGGTTCGGCGCCATGATCACCCCGATGTTGCGGCCGGATCTGTTCGGGGCTTTCGCCAGTCACGCCGGTGACGCGCTCTACGAGCTGTGCTACCTACCAGAGTTCGGCAAGTCGGTGCGCCACCTGCGCGACTACGACGGTGACATCCACGCGTGGTGGGCCGATTTCCAGTCCAGGACCGCGTTCACCAAGCCGGCCGATGAGCACTTGCTGATGATGTTGGGCGTCTCTGCCTGTTTCTCGGCGCGAGAGGACGGCACCCCGGAGCTGCCGTTCGATCCGCGCACCGGGGTACTGCGGCCGCCGGTGTGGCAGCGCTGGCTGGACTGGGACCCGGTGCGCATGGCGCCGCGGTACGCCGGCGCGCTGCGCTCGCTGCGGGCGGTGTGGCTGGACGCCGGCACCCGGGACGAGTGGTTCTTGGATCTCGGCGCGGAGGCCTTCCGCTCGGCGTTGCTCGCCACCGGGCTGCCCGAACAGCGGGTGCACTTCGAGCTGTTCGACGCCGGCCACGGCCGGATCGACTACCGCTACCCGCTTGCCCTGTCCTGGCTGTGCCACCGCATCTCTGAGCCACCCAGCTGACCCCGACATGGGTCGGGGCTGCCCGATGCAAGACCCCTTATCGATTCGGTCTTATCCGCGTGACCGTAGCCAGTCAGGCGGATCACTACAGTGGTATTCGTAGAACTCTGATACTGGTAATAGGAGTGCCAGGATGGTGGCGGGGACCAGCCGCGGGCGCGAGCTCGGCAATCTGCTGCGCTCCCGGCGGGACCGGCTGCAACCGGCGGACGTATGCCTGCCGCCGGGCAGCCGGCGACGTACCCGGGGGCTGCGCCGGGAAGAGGTGGCTGCCCTGGCCGCGATCTCGCCGACGTACTACACGTTCCTGGAACAGGGCCGCGAGTTACACCCGTCCCGGCAGGTGCTCGACTCCCTGGCCTCGGCGCTGCACCTGACCGCAGCCGAGCGCGCCCACTTGCACCAGCTGGCATACGACGGCCCGCCGGCGCCGGCGCCGCCCATCGTCGAGAGCCTCGCGCCGGGCCTGGCCGAGTTGGTGACCCGGCTTGACCCCTGCCCGACCTACGTGGCCGGTCGCCGGTGGGACGTGCTGGCCGCCAACCGCGCCGCCCGCGTGCTGTGGACCGACTGGTCAGCACTGCCGCCGGCCGAGCGCAACATGGTGTGGTGGACCTTCACCCATCGAGCGGCCCGGTCGGTCCTGGTGGACTGGGAGCACGAGGCGTCCGCGCTGCTGGCGCGTTTGCGGTCGGCGGCAGCGCGGCACCCGGACGATCCGGATTTCACCGAGCTGATCAAACGATTGCGAAGCGCCAGTCCGGAGGTACGCGCGTGGTGGCCCCGGCACGAGGTGGCCCAGATCGGATCCGGCGTCAAACGGCTGCGCCACCCGGAACTCGGTGAGTTGACGATGCGCCACGTGGTGCTGACTGCGGCGGACGATCCGGATCAGAAAGTTGTCACGTGCACCGCTGACTATGCCGATCTGTCCCGGATCCGGACGCTGGTGCGATCATCCCGGCTGCCGGCGAGTTCGCTGCTCGCGCGCTGAGCCGCCAAGGGCGGCCAGCAGCCGCACGCCGCGTATCGATGGGGCGAGGTCCTGCTGTCACAGCGGGCACCAAGGCGCGACACGCAGGACATCGGGGCGCGACACGCCGGCAGGGTGTGAGGTGGGCTGGGGTCAGACGACGAGGTTGACCAGGCGCCCGGGAACCACGATGACCTTGCGGGGCTCCGCGTCGTCGATCAGCGTGGCGGTGCGTGCTTGGGCCAGCGCCGCGGCGCGCACCTCGTCGCGACTCGCCGAGGTGGGAACCACTATCCGGGAGCGGACCTTGCCGTTGATCTGGATCGGGTACTCCACGGTGTCCTCGACGAGGTAACGATCGTCGGCACGGGGCATCGGCCCGTGGGCCAGCGACTGGTCGTGCCCCAGGCGCGACCACAGTTCCTCGGCCAGGTGCGGGGCCACCGGCGCCAGCAGCAGCACCAGCGGCTCGGCCACCACGCGCGGAGTTCCCCGGCTCGCGCCGTATGCCTTGGTGATGTGGTTGTTCAGCTCGATGAGCTTGGCGATCGCGGTGTTGAGGCGCAGGCCGGCGTAATCGTCGCGGACCCCGTCGATAGCCCGGTGCAGCGCCCGCAGGGTGTCCAGATCGGGCCGGGTATCCGGGTCCAGGTCGGTATCCACCACCCGCAGCTTGCCGGTGTTCTCATCGATCAGGTTGCGCCACAGTCGCTGCAGGAACCGGTACGCGCCGACGACATCCTTGGTCGCCCACGGCCGCGATACGTCCAGCGGCCCCATCGACATTTCGTAGACCCGCAGCGTGTCGGCCCCGTAGGTATCGCTCATCTCGTCGGGAGACACGGAGTTGCGCAGGCTCTTGCCCATCTTCCCGTACTCGCGGCGGACCTGCTGGCCGTGCCAGGTGTAGCGGCCGTCGGGTTCCTCGACGACCTCCTCGGCGGGTACATAGACGCCGCGCGCGTCGCTGTAGGCGTAGGCCTGGATGTATCCCTGGTTGTACAGCCGCCGGTAGGGCTCCTCGGAGGACACGTGTCCCAGGTCATAGAGCACCTTGTGCCAGAACCGGGAGTACAGCAGGTGCAGCACTGCATGTTCCACACCGCCGACGTATAGGTCCAACCCGCCCGGATCGTCGGGGCCGTGCAGCGCTGGCCGCGGACCCATCCAGTACCGCTCGTTGACCGGGTCGCAGATCACCTCGGAGTTGTGCGGGTCGATGTAACGCAGCTGGTACCAGCATGATCCCGCCCATTGCGGCATCACGTTGGTGTCCCGGCGGTAGGTCTTCACGCCATCGCCCAGGTCCAGCTGAACCTCGACCCAGTCGGTGGCTTTGGCCAGCGGTGGGGACGGCTCGGAGTCGGCGTCGTCGGGGTCGAATGTGGTCGGCGAGTAGTCGGCCACGTCCGGCAGCTCGACGGGCAGCATCGACTCGGGCAGCGGGTGCGGGCGGCCCTCGCTGTCATAGACGATGGGGAACGGCTCGCCCCAGTAGCGCTGCCGGGCGAACAGCCAGTCGCGCAGCTTGTACTGCACAGTGCCCTCGCCGGCGCCGTTGGCCTCCAGCCAGTCGGTGATCGCTTTCTTGGCCTGCTCGACGCCGAGCCCATCCAGAAACTGGGAGTTGATGGCCGGCCCTTCGCCGGTGTAGGCCTGCCCGTCGAAACCTTCCGGCGGGGCGACGGTACGCACGATGGGCAACCCGAAGGCCTCGGCGAAGTCCCAGTCCCGCTGGTCCTGGCCGGGCACCGCCATGATCGCGCCGGTGCCGTAGCCCATCAGCACATAATCGGCGATGAAGATGGGGATTTGCTCACCCGTGGCGGGGTTGGTGGCATAAGCACCGGTGAACACACCGGTCTTGTCCCGGCTTTCCTGGCGTTCCAGTTCGGAGCGCTGCGCGGCGGCGCGGCGGTACCGCGCGATCGCCTCTGTCGGAGTGGCGGCGCCGCCGGTCCAGCGGCTGTTGGTATCCGGCGGCCACTGCGCCGCCGCGATCTCGGTGACCATCGGGTGCTCGGGCGCCAGCACCAGGTAGGTCGCACCGAACACGGTGTCCGGGCGGGTGGTGAACACCTCGACGTTGGGAGAGCCCCCTACCGGGAACCGGATCCGGGCGCCGGAGGAGCGGCCGATCCAGTTGCGCTGCATGGTCTTGACCTTCTCCGGCCAGTCCAGCCGGTCCAGATCGTCCAGCAGCCGATCGGCGTAGGAGGTGATGCGCATCATCCATTGCCGCAGGTTGCGCCGGAACACCGGGAAGTTCCCGCGATCACTGCGGCCTTCTGCGGTGACCTCCTCGTTGGCCACCACAGTGCCCAATCCGGGGCACCAATTCACCGGCGCCTCGGACAGGTACACCAGCCGCTGCGAGTCGACGATCTTGCGCTGCTCATCGTCGGTCAGATCAGCCCAGGGCCGGCCATCAGGAGTCGAGCGGATGCCGTGCGCGTACTCGGCCTCCAGCTCGGAGATGGGGCGGGCCCGCCGCGCTACGGTGTCGTACCACGAGTGGTAGATCTGCAGGAAGATCCACTGCGTCCAGCGGTAGTACTCGACGTCGGTGGTCGCGATCCGGCGGCGCTCGTCGTGGCCCAAGCCCAGCCGGCGGATCTGCGCCAGGAACGACTCGATGTTCGCCTCGGTAGTGCTGCGCGGGTGGGTACCGGTCTCCGCGGCATACAGCTCGGCGGGCAGCCCGAAGGCGTCGAAGCCCATGGTGTGCAGCACGTTGCGCCCGGTCATCCGCTGGTAGCGGGCGAACACGTCGGTGCCGATGTAGCCCAGCGGGTGCCCGACGTGCAAGCCGCTGCCGGACGGGTAGGGGAACATGTCCTGCACGAACAGCTTGTCCTCGGGCACAACGCCGTCGGCGGGCGCCAGCGGCCCAACCGGGTTGGGTGCATAGAAGGTGCCGCGTTCGGTCCACTGGCGCTGCCAGCGGCGCTCGATCTCACCCGCCAGCGTCGCGCTGTACCGGTACAGCGGGACTTCAGCGGAGACACTGCCCTCGTCGGTGCTGCTCATGTCGTCCTTCCGGGCCCGGCCGTGGTCAGGAGATGCCCCATCAAACAACGAAGCCCCCCAAGGCCGTCTTGAAGGCCGTGAGGGGTCGCCGCGCTGACGTGCTCGCCGGTCAGCGCGGCCGAAGAAGGAGCAGGCGGGCCGTGCTCACGGCATCAACCATAGCGGGTCGATCAATCGAGTTCTCCGCGGCGCCCGGTCCGGGCGTTATCGACGGCTGCGCCGGCGCCGCTATTCTGGCTGCGTGCGGGCGTCCATGCTGCTCGGGGTAGTCCTGGTGATCGCCGGTGTCGCGTTGCTCACCGTCGGCCTGCTCGGCTGGCGGCA
>DATFDO010000096.1:0-2009 GCA_035252045.1 Pseudonocardiaceae bacterium | reverse complement strand
CGAGGCAGCCATTCAACCGCCATCCTCTCCGCGGTATGAGGAAGATATTGGCCGGACTCATCAGCGTTTGCGACGCAGCTCCCGACTGACCGTCGGCGCCGACCGGCCGATCGCCTGCGCGATCTGTCGCAGCGTCTTTCTCTCCCGGCGCAGATCGCACATCATCCTCCGCTCCGCCAACGACACCTACCGAGGATGGCGCGGCTTCGACGGCATCGGAACACGCACCGGCCGTATTGCGGACCGTGCGCCCGAAACGCCAGCGTGTCCCCGTTCGCCGGTTGATCCCGACGCGGCGGCACGCCTCAGCGTTGCTCACACCCTGCGCGATCAACCGAACGAACCGCTGCTGTTTCTCCGACAACCCACGACTCGGTCGCCGACGTCGACCCTGTCCCATCCCAACCTCCGCTTACGCTCAGTGTTGCGACGATCACTGGACTCCGCCTGATCACACTCAGGTGGCGGTCGGGGTCTCCCAGGAGTAGGTCGCTTGGCATTTGGCCAGGGCGCCGGCGCAGGTTTGGGTGGGCAGGCGGGGTCGGCCCAGTGACAGGCGAACGCGCTGCGGGGGCCCGGGCGACGGCAATGGTGATGTTCGTTCCGCAAGCCCACAGTCAGCGCTGTGGCCCTTCGCAGTGGGCCAGGGCGGCATGTTTTGCGGCGCGGGCGCTGCGGTGGTTCCAAGACCAGGCGATACCGGTGATATCGGAGTAGGCCACGGCGCACCACCGTTGCTGGAGCTCCCGGTGGCAGCTGATGGCCTGGCCCAGAGATATCCGATGACCCAGCCGCGCAGGACGTTGTCAATGGTTTGGGTCACCTCATCACGGTCGGGTCGTGGGCCGGGGTGGCGGATGTCGGGTCCTGATCGGCAGTGTTGATCGCAGGGGTCAGGGCACGTTGCGCACTGGGTGCCGGGTGCGCTGGGCTTGGGCGGCGAGGAAGGTTGCGCGGGCCGCGGCGCGGGTACGCGGGCTGGCGGGGGGTCGAGCGGCGCGGCCGTGTTCGACGATCCGGTGGGGGGTCAGGGTGTGCTCACCGGGGCGTAACAGGGCAGCGCCGGCGCGGCCGTGGCGTTCGGCCACACGGCGTCGGGCGGTTTTGGTGGCTGCGGCGTCGCTGATCCGGGTGGTCCAGTGGCCGGGCACGATGGCTCCGTCGGGGGTGCGCCAGGCGGACAGGCGGGAAGCGATGAAGGACTTGGGCGCGGCGATGCGCGCCGGACACAGCAACACGCCGCTGGCTTGGCCGAACAGGCCGGGCCGGTGGTCCATCGCGTGCACGATGTCGCGGTTGCACCAGCCGGCGTGCCAGTAGGGCTTACACAGGTGGCGGATGAGTTTCCGGCTACAGCAGGCGAAGACCGGCAGTCTGCGGCGTAGCCAGTCGGCGGCGATGAGCATGGCAAATCGGCTGGTCGGCACGGTGGTCGCCCAATCGGAGGACTCTTTGTTGTCCAGGCCCGCCCGGAGGGCGGTCTTGTGAGGTTTTCCCGTAGCTGGGGAGTTGTGCACAGAGTTGTCCACAGGTTTTCTCACGCGCGAAAAACCACCAACCCAACTATTGGTTTCAGTAAAACCAGACCAAGAAGGACTGACATTTATATCTCCAGCTATGAGGGATTGCTGATCAGCACGGTCGAGATGGCTGGCCTCAGCGCTGGAAGCTGCTAAAGGGAGCGAGTCGGGCGGGGTCCCCACCCGGCCCGAGGAAGACCGGGGCTCTGCTCCGGGGTGGCGGTCTGGGCCCAGTTCGGGGGCAGGGTCGGCGAGGTTGTCCACGAGCTGGGCTACCAGATGCTCGGCGGCCTGGTGCAGCGCCTCCTGCGGCGTCAGGGGAATGCGCAGCCCGTAGACGGCGGCACGATTGCCCGATAGGTGCGCCAGCACCGACGGGCGATGCGCCGGGGTGGAGCCATGCTCCAGATGCGCCAGCCAGCCCCGCACCCGCAACTCCTGCAGCCACCGGGCCACAGTCCGCTCGCTTAGGCGCGAACGGCCTATCAG
>DATFDO010000095.1:0-7989 GCA_035252045.1 Pseudonocardiaceae bacterium | reverse complement strand
CCGCCGTGTGCAGCAAGCGTTGCGCGTGGTCCAGCCGTTGACTGGCGCTCGCGCCGGCAGGCACGGTGAGCCGGCTGCGCAACCGCCGGCCGACCAGATCCACGCGCCGCCGTGCGGCGGCGGGCCGGATCAAGCCCTGGGCGAGGTGTAGCGGGATCCGGTAGCGACCGGCCACGGCCAGTACCCGCCGGACGAATGGCCACCACGATGTGCTGCGCACGGTGAGCCGGGAATCGTCACACAACCTCCGGAGCACGACCGCCGACCGGGCCTCCATCACGTCCAGAATCCGCGGGACCAGCGCCCGGCCGACCCGGCTGCGTAACACCGGTGCCACGTCGACGAAGGGCCGGCCACCGGCTGCGGCGAACACGCCTGGGCCGGCCAGCGGGTCGGCGACTGCCGCGTCGAACAGCAGCTCCGACCCGCATGAGGCGAACAACCGGGCGGCCGCAAGGCCCATCGGCGTCATCGGACGGGTGAGGCCCTGCGCAAGGCTGACGCAGAGGTAGACATGCAAACCCTCGTCCGACCGGCTCGGCAGCGGGTAGAGCGTGGTGATCGGTCGGGCCTGGGTCAGCCACACCGCGCCCGCGGCGTCCACTGCCCACTCGATGTCCTGCGGCACCGCGAAGTACTCCGCCACACGCTGCCCCAACGCGGTCAGCACACTGATCTGCACATCACTCAAGCAGGACTGCTCGGTGTCCGCGGCCAGCGCGACTTGCTCAGTGCCGCCCCCGGGCAGCGGACGGACGGCCACCCGCTTGTCGCCAAGCCGGCTTTCCACGACGGCGCCGCCAACCGAGTCGACGGTGAAGTGATCGGGGTTGACCGCTCCGGATACCACCGCCTCACCCAGGCCGGGGCTGGCGTCGATAACCGTGTGCCCGCGGTGACCGGTCACCGGATCCGCAGTGAACAGCACCCCGGCAACCTGCGGGTCGATCATCTGCTGGACGACTACCGCGAGCCGCACGGTAGCGTGATCGATGCCGTTGGTCGCCCGGTAGCTGACCGCGCGATCGGTCCACAACGACGCCCAGCACCGGCGCACCGCATCCAGCACGGCCGGCGCACCGACGACGTTGAGGAAGGTGTCCTGCTGGCCCGCGAAACTGGCCCACGGTAGATCCTCCGCGGTCGCCGACGAGCGCACCGCGACCGGCACCTCGTCACCCAGGGCCTGGTAGGCGCGAATCACCGCGTCAGTGACCTCAGCGGGCACCGGCGAGGTAAGGATGCCGGTGCGAGCCCGCTCGGCGAGCGAGTCCGGATCCGGCGCCTCGACGTCGAAGGCGTCCGCGGCCACCCGCTGGTAGGCCGCGGTCGTGATGCAGAAGCCGGGTGGTACCGGGAAACCGGCACCAATGAGCTCACCGAGATTCGCTGCCTTGCCGCCCACTACCGGCAGCAGCTCCGCGCAGAGACAACCAAGATCGAGAACTAGCTGCTGATCGACCGAACCGGGAGCCCGCACTGTGGTCATACCCGACGGTAACGCGGTCAGGCCAGAAACTCAACGTTTGATGAAATAAATTCCATGCCGTCGGACCGGCCTGAAGCTGCAAGCTGGGCTGGTGACCGCTGTCAACCATCACGCCGACCATCCGGGCTTCGCCGGACTGACTGGACTGCTGGCCGGGCTCACCATGATCCCCGGACGGGGCGCTATCGCGCGCCTCGCCGCTGACCTGGCCTCTGTATCGGCTACCGACCGCGTTATCGATGTCGGTTGCGGCCCGGGTACCGCTGTCCGGGAGGCCGCCCGCCGTGGAGCACAGGCGATAGGTGTTGATCCGGCACCCGTCATGCTGCGGCTGGCTGAGGCGCTGACCCGTCAGCAAGAGGGGATTACCTGGGTCGAGGGCACCGCGGAAAACCTCCGGCAACAGGATGCGTCGGCGACGGCGCTGTGGTGCGTGGCGACCGTGCACCACTGGAAAGACGTCAGGGCGGGACTCGGAGAGGCACGCCGAGTACTCTCCCCTGGAGGGCGCCTGGTGGCGATCGAACGGTGCGTGCGTCCCGGCGCCACCGGACTGGCCAGCCACGGATGGACCGACCAACAGGCGCAAGCTTTTGCAGCGCAGTGCCGGGCGGCCGGATTCGACGACGTGCATGTCGAGCAGCACAGTCCCCGTCGAAGTGCGCTCTGGGCGGTACGGGCAATTCGCAGCCTCGAGTGACTCCGTCGAACTCAGAACGGAGGAGACTCGTATTATCGGAGGATCCCGACGGTTGCCATTATGGGAGCCGCCACCGCTACCGCACCAGCGTTTGGGTCAGTCAACGACCCGACAAATCCCGGCGCCGAAATAACATCTCCAGAGGCAGCATTGTATCTCATTGCCATAGCGGGACCTCGGTCACAACGCCTAAACCGAAAAATCCAACTACACGAGTGCTCGCAAGGCGCCTTGGTGCCTGCGGCGCCATAGCCGGTGAGACCCAGGACCCGATGCGCTCCAGGCGCCCAAACTCAGGTCGGCCACACGAGATCATGTCGGCTGTAGCCTCCCTACATGCAGGCCTACAAGTTCACCGCGGATGACGCCGTGAGCGTGTTCACCAGATTCCCCTGGCCAGTTCCCATGCGTGGGAAGCCAGGCGCCTGGGTAGACGCTGCCACCACGGCGAAAGTCTGCGACACGGGCGTGCACGCCTGCCGTGCCGCAGACCTGCCGTACTGGCTGGGACGGGAACTGTGGGAGGTGGAGCTGGCCGGGGACGTGGTCGAGGCTCCTTACAAGCTCGTCGCCAGCCGGGGCCGGCTACTGCGGCGCGTCGCCGGCTGGCCCGAGCTCGAGCGTCCCTTCGCCGAAGATTGCGCCGCGCGGGTACGCAATCTTGCGGTGTCGGAACTGGAACGGGTGGATCGCCCGGATCTCGTTGCGGCCATAGCCACGGCTGGCACGACTGCCGAATTGTCCGCAGTGTCCGAGCGGGCCGGAACGCAGGCACCGGCGCTGGCTGCCACGTTGGCCGGCTACGCGTCGGATTGCGCCTGGGATATCAGTAAGGGCTACTACGCCATGTGCGCCTACGTCGCGGCCACCGCGTTCAGTAACTGGTCGACCGGCGATGTGGTGCAGGACATGACGTCCGACGGCTGGAACCAGGAGCGGGCCCGCCAAGCCCGCTGGCTTGCCGCCAACCTCGGCCTGCCCGAGCAGTTCTGAGGACGGCTAGCCGGTGGCGCCCTGGCGTTGCGCTCGGAACGCCAGCACCAGGGAGTCGACCAGCGGAGCCGGCACGTCGCCTTCCCGCAAGCCGCCGAGCACGATGAGGGTGTGGCGCATCTGGTAGAGGTAGGTCTCACACCAGGTGCACATCGCGATGTGTCGCTCGAACACGTCGCGCCGGGCGATGGCCAGGGTGCCCTCGAGAAAGTCGGTCACCAGTTCGACCACCTCGCGGCAGCTCACGTCCTCCATGGCCACCTCAGCTAGTTCCGACCGAAATGGTCTTCGAGTCTGGCCCGCACCCGCGACCGGCCCTTGTGCAGCAACGCGCTCTGCTCAGCCGCGCTGATGCCGAGCAGGGCGCAGACCTCTGCCGCTGCCCAGCCCTCCACGTCTCTGAGGGTGAGCACCTCACGCGGAGAGGTTGGCAGCTCGTCGATGGCGCTCATGACGGCGGCCACCGCCGCCTCGCCGATCAATCGCTGGGCCGGCAAGTCAGTCCAGGGAACGGGTGGCGCACGCCAATGACCGGCCCACCGCTGGCCGTCCGGCACGAAGCGGTCCGGGTCCACAGCCGACGTTGCGCGACGCCCGTCCCGGTCAGGCGGCACCACGATGCGGCGCTGCCCTGCTCCACCGTCGCGGGCCTGGTTCAACGCGATACCGAAGATCCACACCTTCAGCGCGGATCGACCGTCGAAGTCCTCGATGTCGCGGATCACCTGCCGCCAGGTGTTCGTGGCCACCTCCTCAGCCGCAGCTGGTGAGCCCACGTTGACTCGAACCAGCCGGACAAGCGCAGCGTGGTACCGCAACACGAGATCTCGAAAGGAACTCTCCTCACCAGCGCGCATGGCAGCAATGATTGCTGCCTCGTCGATCGCCGGCTGCCCACCTTCCACCACCAGGTGAGACTAGGTCAGCGGCTGGTGGCGGCGATACGGATGCCGAACCCGATCAACACGCTGCCGCTGATCACGTCCCATGGCCTGCGTACGGCAGGCCTGGCCAACGAGTTCCTCGCACGGCCGAGACAACCAGCCAGCGCGAGGTACAGCGTGGTCTCGATGAGCACCTGCACCACCGCCAGGCCGGTGGTGGTCACGAACAACGGTCGATGTGCCGGCACGAACTGCGGGTAGAACACCATCATGAAGCCGCTTTCGGGTTCGCCAGCTGCACCATCGCACCCTCGCTGAACCTGCGCCACCACCTCGGCGCGCGACGATCACACACCGCCACACCGGCGCCAGAGGTCGCTCGGTGCGCTCGCCACACCGACCACCAGGTGCGGGCACCAAGGTAGACCAGCACCACCGCGCCGACGACCCGCAGCACCACGAAAGCCAGTTCCGAGGCGGCGACCAGGGCGGCGAAACCCGCCGCCGCGATCAGCGCCCAGAGCTAAAGCCCCGCCTCCAATCCGAGGACGGTCGGTACCGCACCGCGCCACCCGTAGGAGCCCGCCCGTCGCAAGATCAGTGCCATGGCCGGGCCGGGCGACGCTGAGATGAGCACTACCGCCACCACGAACGTCGTAAACAAGGCCAGCAGGTCCATGGCGCGAGTATGCCGATTGGTAGCCTCGAACGTCTGTAAGTCACCCACTTCATGATCGGGCTCGGCCCGGAGACGAGACTGACCTCACCGATGCTGGACCGCGCGGTCATCGACACCCTATTCCCGGCTGACCTGCCAGAACCCGAGCACTGGGAACAGCGCTACCCACCTCGATCGCTTCCGGAGGGTGCGCAGGTCACCCGCTTCGGTCCCTCCCCCACCGGGTTCGTGCACATTGGCGGCATCTATGTGGCCACCATCGACCGCGACATCGCGATCCACAGCGGGGGCACGTACCTGGTACGGGTGGAGGACACCGACCAGTCGCGCGAGGTCGAAGGCGCGCTGACCCAGTTCGCGCGCGCGTTCGACTACTTCGGTATCCGCCCCGACGAGGACGAGGAACACGGCTCCTACGGCCCCTACCGGCAGTCCAGGCGCGACCGCATCTACCTCAGCTACGTGCGGGAACTGCTGCGCCAGGGCAGGGCCTACCTGTGTTTCGCCACCAAAGACGAGCTGGCCGACATCACCGCCCGTCAGCAGGCCGCGAAGATTCCCACCGGTTACTACGGGTCGTGGGCGATCTGGCGCGACGCCGGCCCCGCCGCCGTAGCGACCAAGCTTGCCGATGGTATTCCGTACGTGGTGCGCTTCCGCGCCCCCGATGACGCCGCAGGCCAGCGAGTCCGTTTCACCGACGTGATCCGGGGTGAGTTAGAGCACGAGGCCAACCGCAACGACACGGTCATTCTCAAATCATCCGACCAATCCCCTCGGCTGCCGACCTACCATTTCGCACATGCGGTCGACGATCACCTGATGCGGGTCAGCCTGGTCATCCGCGGCGACGAATGGATCTCTTCGGTACCGCTGCACTGCCAGCTGTTCGACGCGCTGGGTTTCGAACGAGTGTGTTACGCGCACGTCGCCCCGCTGATGAAGCAGATCTCCGGCGGGAAACGCAAATTGTCCAAGCGCGCGGATCCAGAAGCCAGTGTCGATTTCTACATTGAAGCCGGTTATCCCGCCGACGCAGTCTTGTACTACCTGCGCGGCCTGGCCAACGGGCGGCTCGCCGACATGCCGCTCCAGCAGGCCCTCGCCACCCCGATCCGGCTGGATCAGTGCGGAGTCGCCGGCCCCCTGGTTGACCTGGTCAAGCTAGAGGACATCAGTGCCGATTACATCGCCACGCTGCCGGGTAGGCAGGTTCTCGGCGCGGTGCGCAGCTGGGCTGCCCAGTATGATCCCGGCCTGGCCGAGGTACTGGACGCAGACCCCGACCTCGCGCTGCGAGCGTTGGCCGTGGAACGGGACGGGGTTCCCAATCCTCGCAAAGACCTCCGCAAATGGTCGGATTTCCGAGCCACGTACGGCTTTTTCTTCCCCCAGCTGTTCGACCTACTTTCTGGACCCGATGACCAACACCTGGCGTCGCTGGGGGTGGATGCCGCCGTCACCGCGAGTTTCGCCCATGACCTCATCAAGGGCTACCAGCACCTGGACGACCCCAAGGAATGGTTCAACCAGATTCGCGAACTCGCCGCCAAACACGGCTTCGCGGCCAACGCCAAGGAATACCGGAAAAATCCTGACACGTACCCGGGTTCGGTCCGCGAAGCGTCCCAACTCATCCGCGTGGCCCTCACCGGCTCCACCCGAAGCCCCGACCTGCACGCGATCACCCAGGCACTAGGCGAGGCCGAGGTGCTGCGCCGGCTGCGCGCGCTGGGTGGCTATTTAGGCTAATCGCTGCCCGTCATACTGTGGATGCCGTCCTGGGATCGGTGGGCGCAGCCGATGATCCGCACCGCAGCGTTCACCTGCGGCATTTTCGGGCGGGTCGCGCCGTCGTTTCGCGACCGTGCAGGGCCCCTGGCTCGCCATCACTGGGCGACGGCCTTGTGGTAACGCTGGACGCCTACCAGGTTTGGCTGGACGCCTACCAGGTTTGGACGTCAAGCCCGGAACGGAGCCGCCGATGGACAGGATGATCGATCGACGGACCCTGCTGGCTGCCACCGGCGCGCTGGGCGTGGGCGTCTTGGGCTTGAACAGCGTTGCCATTGGGTGCGCACGCACACCGGGCGCACCCGCCGCCCCCGAGGCAGGATTGACCCCAGCTCTGCGCGAGGACTTCGAGGCGTCCGCCAGGGAGCTGCAAACCCCCGGTGCGGTGATGCTGTTGCGCACCCCGAGCGGCGAGTTCTCGGCCGCGTACGGTTCACGCACTGACACCGGCTCGGAGCCGGTCACGCTTGCCGACCACGTGCGTATCGGTTCGATCACCAAGACGTTCACCGGCACGGTGATCCTGCAGCTCGCCCAGGAGGGGCATCTGGATATCGATGCCCCGGTGTCCGAGTACCGCACCGATGTACCCAACGGCCGCAACATCACGCTCCGCCAATTGCTGTCCATGCGCAGCGGGCTGTACAACTACAGCGAATCGCTGGAGTTCAATCAGGCGCTCGACAGTGACCCGACGAAGGTGTGGACCACCGACGAGCTGCTCGATCTGGGCTTCAAGTACCCGCCCTACTTCCCACCAGGGACGGAATTCCACTATTCGAACACCAACACGGTGCTGCTCGGGCTCATCGCCGAGCAGGTGGACCGGCGGCCGCTGGGCCTCGCGTTCCAAACCAGATTCTTCACCCCCCTCGCCATGCGCGAGACCGCGTTCCCCGACGTCTCGTCCAGCGCGATCGCCACGCCGCACCCGCGTGGGTACATGTACGGCACCAACGTCTCGACGATGAACAGCGAGGCCCTCCCGCTCGACCAGCAGGCCGCGGCGCGGGCCGGCACGCTCAAGCCGCACGACGTCACCGACTGGAGCCCATCGTGGACCTGGGCCGCCGGCGGGGCCATCTCCACTGCCGCCGACTTGGCAACGTGGGCCACGGCGCTCGCCGATGGCACGTTGCTGAACCCCACCTGGCAGCGCCGGAGGCTGGACAGCATCCGGCCCACCAACCCGAGTTCCCCCTCGGCTGCGGGCTACGGCCTGGGTATCGCCATGTTCGGCCCGATGTACGGCCACACCGGCGAGCTGCCCGGGTTCCAGTCGTTCGCAGCCGTCGATCCGGATCGCAAGCGGACCCTGGTGGTATGGGCGAACCTGAACGCCGCCCCGGACGGGCGCGCGCCCGCCTCGACGATCGCCCAGAAACTGATCGGCAAGCTCTACGCCTGACTCATCTTCGGGGTTGATGCGTGTGATGCAGTAATGTGTTCA
>DATFDO010000094.1:0-11381 GCA_035252045.1 Pseudonocardiaceae bacterium | reverse complement strand
GCTGCGTGGCTGGCCGACCACGCTGGCCGACGGCTCTGCGGTCACTATGAGCCGCGGCTTCCACGCCTTCTTCCGCCAGTACTACAACCTGCGGGCGCTGCTGCGTCGAGCCGATCCGCTGGGCCGCGCGCTGGTCCCGATGGCGGATTACCCGCTGGTCGACGCCGACGGCCACCGAGACACGTTCCAAAACCTGCCCCGCACCCCACCGTGGAACGCGTTGGCTTTCGCGGTGTTGTCCCCCACCTTCGGCTGGCGCGACCTGGTCATGCGGATCGACCCGGTGGCCGCGCTACCGCTGGTCGACGTCTCGGTGCCGGAGGTCTACCAGCGGTTGGACGACCAGGATGCGATGACCTTTCTGGAGCAGGTGCGGTTCCCGGACGCGGCGCGGCACCTGGCATTTTCGGTGTTCTCCCGCAGCTTCTTCGCCGATCCGCGAGAGCTGTCGGCAGCCGAGCTGGCCACGATGTTCCACATCTATTTTCTCGGCTCGGCCGAGGGCCTGGTGTTCGACGTCACCGCCGAGCCGTTCCCGCAGGCGCTGTGGCAGCCGATGGGCGACTACCTGGCCGAACTGGGCGTCGTGGTCACCACCGGCGTGGCCGTGGACAGCATCCACCCCGGGGTCGGCGATCGTCGCTTCACCGTCGAGGCCGGTGGAGACGCCGCTGACGTCGACGCCGTGGTGCTCGCCACCGATGTCGCCGGGTTGCAAGCGCTACTGTCCACCTCCCCACAACTCGGCGCGCAGTCCTGGCGGGCGCGCATCGCGCGGTTACGCACCGCACCGCCATTTCTGGTGTCGCGGCTGTGGCTGGATCGGCCGGTGCGCGGCGACCGGCCCGGGTTCTTGGGCACCAGCGGATTCGGGCCGCTGGACAACGTCAGCGTGCTGGAACGCTTCGAAGGCGAGGCAGCACGGTGGGCTCGCCGCACCGGCGGTTCGGTCGTCGAGCTGCACGCCTACGCGCTGACGTCGGACCCGGAGGAAGGCAAGCGCCGGCTCGTTGCGGAAATGCATCGGGTTTACCCGGAAACCACCGCTGCCACGATCATCGACGAGCGTCATGAACTGCGCGCCGACTGCCCGCTGTTCGCGCCGGGCACGTTCGAAGACCGGCCCACCATCACCACCCCCGACCCGGCTGTGGTGCTCGCTGGGGACCTCACCCGGGTGGACCTTCCAGTCGCGCTGATGGAACGCGCCGCCACCAGCGGCCTGCTGGCCGCCAACGCACTGCTGGCGGGTTGGCGGTTGCGTGGGCACCCGCTGTGGACGGTGCCGACCCGGGGCCGGCTGGCGCCGCTGCGCGCCGTCGCAGCACGATTCGGCTAAGCGCTATCCAGGCCAGCGGCCGGTGGTCCGCAGTTCGTAGCGACGCGCCGCGTAGGCCAGGTCATCACGCCACAGCCGTGCCGCCGCCCAGCGCATCGCCGGGCGCACCAACGGCGCCCCGCGGCGGGCAACGGCGAAACCTGGACGGGGTGAGGTGGCGATACTGGCCTCGATCACCGCGGTCCGCGGATGACCCGCGTCGTCGACGCCCAGCGGGACGGCGTGCGTCTCGACGACACTTCCCGCGCCCTCGCCCTCCAGGATGTCCATCACCACGGTCCGCGGTTCGGGGCAGCTGAACGCAGCGCGCACTGGTACCCCCACTCGGCGGGTGATCCGGAACGCCACATCCACCACGAACCGATCGGCCTCCTCGGTTGGCTCCTCCACGACGCGCAGCCCGACAAAGGAGTACGGGTGAAACCAGCTGCCGTGCCACGGGTCGAGCCGGTTGGCGACCACGTCCTCCGGCTCGCAGCGTCCGATACCGGTGTACACGGCATCCATGCTGGTCTCCGGATCGGGCCGGCGGGCGATCACCGGCGTGGGCAGCGGCTGTTCCGCACCAGCAGAGTCCAGCCGGATCCAGGCCAGCACCCCGTCGTCATGGGCCGGGAACGGGTCCCATCCCGGGACACCCCGCGCGCCGATCGCAAGACCGTGCCAGCGGCACACCAGGTTGCCCCCGGTCACCGCCGCGCGGCACAGCGGCGCGCCCAGGTGCGGGCACTCGCCGGGGCCGGCGTGCAGCGCGCCGTCGGGAGTGCGCCAGGCCACCACCTCGATACCGGCAATGGTGCGACCGAACGGCGTGTCGTGCCGGATCTCGCGGCTCGCGGCGAGCACGAACCAGTTGCCCGACGGGCGAGCCTGCGCCCGTTTCAACGCGTCGGCGATCAGGCCAGGCCGGGCGTCGCGCCAGGTGGGCTCCTGCCCAGCCCAGGTCCACGCCGGCAATCGCCGCAGCGGAATCCGGTCACTCCCCACCATCACGCACTCCTCTTCCGGTCCACCGACCGGGGCCATCTGACGGTATCTTCTTTTGCGTTCCCGGCGCTGGACGGGTACGACTGTGCCCTGCAGGGTCAAAACATCGACGCCGTGCATCGGCCGCGCCGCAGTCAGTCCACCGTCCCACGAAGGTCGCCTCTTGATGTCGCCTGACGATCTCCGCGCCCAAGTCTTCGAACACCAGTCGAATCCGGATCTAGCCGGTATTCCGCACACCGGTGAGGCGGTGCTGCCCGACGGCTACCTGGTGGAGCCCCAAGCCGAAGACTTCGAGCACGCCAAAGCGGCTCCGCGAGACCCGCATTGGTACAAGCGGGCGGTCTTCTACGAGGTGCTGGTGCGGGCGTTTCACGACCATGACGGCAACGGCACCGGCGACTTGATCGGCTTGACGCAGAAGCTTGACTACCTGGAGTGGCTGGGCATCGACTGCCTGTGGTTGCCGCCGTTCTACGCCTCCCCGCTGCGCGACGGAGGTTACGATATCTCCGATTTCCGGGCGGTACTCCCGGAATTCGGCACCGTCGAGGATTTCGTGGTGCTGCTGGACGAGGCACACAAACGCGGCATCCGGGTTATTACCGATCTGGTCATGAATCACACCTCTGACCAGCACCCTTGGTTCCAGGAGTCCCGACGGGATCCGCGCGGACCCTACGGCGACTATTACGTGTGGCGAGACACCGACACCGGCTACGCCGAGGCACGGATCATTTTTGTCGATACCGAGGCGTCGAACTGGACCTATGACCCAGTGCGCGGGCAGTTCTACTGGCACCGCTTCTTTGCTCACCAACCTGACCTGAACTACGACAACCCGGCAGTCGGCGATGCGATGATCGACGTGCTGCGGTTTTGGTTAGATCTGGGCATCGACGGCTTCCGGCTGGACGCGGTGCCCTACCTGTTCGAGGAGGAAGGCACCAACTGCGAGAACCTGCTACGCACGCATGAATTCCTCAAACGCTGCCGCAAGGTGGTCGACGATGAATATCCGGACCGGGTGTTGCTGGCCGAGGCCAATCAGTGGCCGGCGGATGTCGTCGAGTATTTCGGCGACCCGACGGTCGGCGGCGACGAAGCGCACATGGCCTTTCATTTCCCGCTGATGCCGCGCATTTTCATGGCGGTCCGCCGGGAATCCCGGTTCCCGATCTCGGAGATCCTCGCCCAGACTCCCCCCATCCCGTCCAACGCCCAGTGGGGAATTTTCCTGCGCAACCACGACGAACTGACCCTGGAGATGGTCACCGACGAGGAGCGCGACTACATGTACAGCGAGTACGTCAAGGATCCCCGGATGCGGGCAAACATCGGTATCCGTCGACGCCTGGCGCCACTGCTGGACAACGACCGTAACCAGCTCGAATTGTTCACCGCGCTATTATTGTCACTACCGGGATCCCCGGTGCTGTACTACGGCGACGAGATCGGGATGGGAGACAACATCTGGCTGGGTGACCGAGACGGTGTTCGCACGCCGATGCAGTGGACTCCGGACCGCAACGCCGGATTCTCCTGCTGCGATCCGGGCCGCATCTACCTGCCGGTGCTCATGGACCCGGTGTACGGGTACCAGGCGCTCAATGTCGAAGCGCAGCAGGCCTCCTCGCAGTCGCTGCTGAACTGGACCCGGCGGATGATCCAGGTCCGCCGCGAGCACCCGGCCTTCGGGTTGGGCGATTTCACCGAGCTCGGCTCGTCCAACCCCAGCGTGCTGGCCTACCTGCGCACCCACACCGACGACGGGGGCGACGTGGTCATCTGCGTCAACAACATGTCCCGCTTCCCGCAGCCGGTGGAACTCGACTTGTCCGAGCATCAGGGCGGCGTCCCGGTCGAGCTGACCGGCGGCGTGCGCTTCCCCCCGATCGGAGAACTGCCCTACCTGCTCACGCTGCCCGGGCACGGCTTCTACTGGTTCCAGATCGATCTACCCATACCGGGACGTGACGCGTGATCAGTACCGCTGAGGACCTCGTTGCCGACATCTCCGACTCGCTTGCGGCGGTGCTGCCCGAGCAGCGGTGGTTCGCCGGCAAGGACCGCCCGGTGCACGCGGTCATCCCGGTCCACGCGACCGATCTCGCCGGATCCGACCCCCGGCTGGTACATGCCGTTGTCGAGGTGGACCAGGGCCAACCGCATCGGGACCGCTACCAGATCTTGCTCGGGGTGCGCAGTGACCTGCCGGAGTCACTTGGGCACGCCTGGGTCGCCGCATGCGGCGATCGTGCGGTGTACCAGGCGGTGCACGATCCCGAGCTCACCGCGGTGCTGCTGGAGTTGATGGCGCACGGCGCGCAGCGCGACGGGCTGCGTTTCGCGGCTGAACCGGGCGTCACACTGGACACCGAGCAGCGCTCACGCCCGGTCGCAGCGGAGCAGTCCAACACGTCACTGGTGTACGGGCAGACCTACATCCTCAAGCTGTTCCGCAAGGTGGCCGCCGGTCGCAGCCCGGACCTGGAGCTGCACCGCGCGTTGGCCGCCGTGGGTTGCGAGCACATCGCCGCGCCGCTGGGCAGCATCGAGGGCTCGCTGGGCACCGAACCGGTGACGTACGCGATGCTGTCGGAGTTCCTGCGCAGCACCGCCGACGGCTGGGCGATGGCGACCGCGAGCGTCCGCGACCTGCTGGCCGGCAGCCTGCTCGCCGACGGTGCACCCGGCCCTGCCGAGCCCGTCGATCCGGCAGCTGCCGGCGGTGATTTCGCCTCCGAGGCGCACCGGCTGGGCCATGCAGTCGCGGCCGTCCACGCCGACTTGGCTACCGCGCTGGGCAGTTCTGCGGCACCCCCCGGATACCTCGCCACGCTGGCCGACGGCATGCACCACAGGCTGGACGGGGTCCTGGCGCGGGTCACCGACCTTGCGCCGCACGCCGGCGCATTGCGGGCAGCCTTCGATGAGGTGCGCGATGTCGATAGTCCCGTGCTGCTGCAGCGCATTCACGGCGACTTGCACCTCGGTCAGGTGCTGCGCAGTGTCACCGGCTGGATTCTGATCGACTTCGAAGGCGAGCCGATGATCCCGCTGGCCGCCCGCGTGGCCCCGGCATCGACCTTGCGTGACGTGGCCGGGATGCTGCGTTCGTTCGACTACGCCGCCAACCACCTCCCACTGGGCGATGCCGACCCCGAGCAGCGCGGCGCGGCGGCGCTGGCCTGGACCACCCGCAATCAGGACGCCTTCTGTGACGGCTATGCCCAAGTCGCGCCGGATCCCCGCAAACAGGCTGCCCTGCTGCGTGCCTTCGAGCTGGACAAGGCCGTGTACGAGGTCGGCTACGAACACGCCCACCGGCCCGCCTGGCTACCGATCCCGCTGACCGCCATCGCTCGCCTAACCAGCTAACCGCACTTCCCCGGTGCTTATCCAGATCAGCTCGACGAGCTCACTGCTGCCATCATGATCGGAGCCGTCACCGGAGCCGTGCAGCGCTCCGGCACGCGATCGACACCACTACCGGCGTTCTTCGGAACAAGGCAGCACAGGACACCACGGACGTTGCCGTCCCACTGAGCGGATTTGGCCGAGAGCCGACACACTGGTGTAAGACGAACCCAGGGAGGATTGTGACCGTGCAGGCGGCAGACCGCGCCACGTCGGCGCCATCGGCCGGGGAGCTACACCGGCTGCTGGCCGGCGAACATCATGACCCGCACTCCGTTCTCGGGGCCCATCCGCACCCTGACGGCACCGTGGTGCGGGTACTACGGCCGCATGCCGATGAAGTGACAGTGCTCACCGCCGACGGCGAGTACCCGCTGGAGCACCTCGCCGCAGGATTGTTTTCCGGTGTGACGCACGGCAGTGGCGACTACCGGCTGCGGGTTCGCTACGGCGACTACACCGAGATCACCGACGATCCGTATCGCTGGCTGCCGACGCTGGGTGAGGTGGACTTGCATCTCATCCGGGAAGGCCGCCACGAGCGGCTGTGGGAAGTGCTCGGGGCGCACGTGCGGACCTATCCCACGCCGGGAGGCCTGGTCGTGGGCACCTCGTTCGCGGTGTGGGCGCCGCACGCCCGGGGAGTGCGGGTGTGTGGGGACTTCGACGGCTGGTCCGGGGTGGCCACGCCGCTGCGTTCGCTCGGCTCAGCAGGGGTATGGGAGATCTTCCTGCCCGGTGTCGGTGCCGGGACCCGCTACAAATTCCGCCTGCTGGGGCCCGATGGCAGCTGGCACGAGAAGGCCGATCCGATGGCCCGCGCCACCGAAGTTCCGCCGAGCACGGCCTCGGTGGTCACCGGCCCAGCGGCTCATGAGTGGAACGACGCCGAGTGGCTCGCCGAGCGGGCCCAGGGCCGGCCAGGCAGCAAGCCGATAAGCGTGTATGAAGTCCATCTGGGATCTTGGCGCCAAGGCCTTAGCTACCGTGAACTCGCTCACCAGCTCACCGACTACCTGCAGATGACCGGATTCACCCACGTCGAGTTGCTGCCGGTATCCGAGCATCCCTTCGGTGGTTCCTGGGGTTACCAGGTCACCTCCTACTACGCCCCGACATCGCGCTACGGCTCGCCTGACGATTTCCGCTATTTCGTCGACACTCTGCATGCGGCCGGGATCGGGGTGCTCATGGACTGGGTGCCCGCACATTTCCCGCGCGACGAGTGGGCATTGGCCCGCTTCGACGGAGCGCCGTGCTACGAGCACTCCGATCCTCGCCGCGCCGCGCATCCGGACTGGGGAACGCTGATCTTCGACTACGGGCGAAATGAGGTCCGTAACTTCCTGGTCGCCAACGCGCTGTACTGGCTCGATGAGTTTCACCTCGATGGGCTGCGGGTTGACGCGGTGGCCTCGATGCTGTACCTGGACTACTCACGTCAACCGGGAGAATGGTCGCCCAACGCGTACGGCGGCCGGGAGAATCTGGACGCGGTGGCCTTCCTGCAGGAAATGAACGCCACCGTCTACAAGAAACATCCCGGAGTAATCACGGTGGCTGAGGAATCCACCGCATGGCCCGGCGTCACCCGTCCGACTCATGTAGGTGGCCTGGGTTTCGGCTTCAAATGGAACATGGGCTGGATGCACGACACGCTCAGTTATGCAGGTCACGATCCGGTGCACCGCACCTACCACCATAATGAAGTGACATTCTCGCTGATGTATGCCTGGAGCGAGAATTACCTGCTGCCGCTGTCGCACGATGAGGTGGTGCACGGCAAGGGGTCGTTATGGGCTCGGATGCCCGGCGACGACTGGAACAAGGCCGCTAATCTTCGGTGTTTACTCGCGTATATGTGGGCTCATCCCGGCAAGCAGCTGCTTTTCATGGGCGGCGAGTTAGGGCAGCCCGCTGAATGGTCGGAGAGCCGGTCGCTGGACTGGAACCTGCGCTACCACCCGCTACACGGCGGCCTGCTGCAATTGGTCGGCGACCTCAATGCCATCTACCGGTCACAGCGTGCACTCTATAGCCAAGACACCACCCCGGCCGGCTTCGAGTGGATCGACGCCAACGACGCTCGGGGCAACGTGCTGAGCTTCCTGCGCTGGGGAGATGACGGCTCGGTACTGGCCTGCCTGGCGAACTTCGCCGGGAATCCACACGAAGGTTTCCGAGTCGGTCTGCCCAGACCGGGACGATGGAGGGAAGTGCTCAACACCGACGCCGACGGCTACGGTGGCTCGGGTGTGGGAAATCTCGGCGAAGTGGTCGCCGACGAGACGCCCTGGCACGGCCGGCCGTACTCGGCGGTGCTGCGCCTCCCGCCTGCCGGAGCTCTCTGGCTCACCCCGTCCGTGGAACTGTGAGTCTCACTTCGCTTACATCAGGTAAGCACGGTGGCCTATGCTTCACACCAATGGCGGCGAAATCGGAACGGGTCTCCGACGCTAGGGTGTACGTACCGCGGTACGTACACCCTGCGGTCCGTTGACAGTGGGCGCGACGAATGAGACAGGACTATCTAGGCAACCATGGTGATCGGGACCGCAGCTTCCCGTCGCCATGTGGTGTTGCCCGCAAGTGGGCCCGCGCGCTGGCCTTTACCTGCTCAGTGCCGATGCCGGCCGGCGAAGTCCTCAACCACGTCGAGGATCTCACCCAGCGGCTAGTGGCTGCGCTGTCCGGTACCTCAGTCGACACCGCCGCTGCCTACGACGTGGGCACGCGGCTCGTCACCGCAGGGTTCACCGGCAACGAGAGCTTGGCGCGGACTTTCGACGTACTCGGTCACGCGTTGCCGGCCGTCGCAGGCGAGGTGGCCGCAGACCCACCATGCGGACGGATCATCGAGCTGCTCGCCGCGTTGGCATCCGGATACACCTGGGCGCTGCGAAGCCAGGTCGTCGACCAGGAAAGAGAGATCACTCGCGCACTGTCCTTGGCATGGCAGGACCTCGAGCGCAACCTGCGAACCAGCGAAGCTCGGTTCCGGGAGGTGTTCGATGCCTCGCCGGTGGGGATCGCGATCAGTGACGCCGACGGGCGGATCACCCAAACCAACCGGTCGCTGGAGGACATTCTCGGCTCCTCCTCTGGTGAGCTGATCGGACGCGATCTGTCCGAGCTGTTCTCACCCGGAGACCGGCCCATCGCAGAGGAACACCACCGGGGTCTGGTGACAGGTGAGGATCCACGATTGCGGGTCCGCGTTGCGCTGCGCCGGGTAGACGGTGACCCGGTCTGGGTCTACCTGGACGGCGTGGTGCTGCGTGATGCCGAACAAGCCCCTCGGCAAGTCGTGACGATGGTCGAGGACATCACCAACCTGCAGCTCCTCGAGCAGCGGTTGCAGCACCAGACCCTGCACGACCTGCCGACCGATCTGCCGAACCGGCAATACTTCGTCACGCACTTGGAAGAAGTGCTGGTGCGGCTGGCACCGTCGGCGATAGTCACGCTGCTACACCTCGATCTGGACGGCTTCTCCGCGGTCAACGACGGCCTCGGGCGTCGCGCTGGAGACCTGGCACTGGATGTGGTCGCGCGCCGGCTGGCCGGCGTGGTGGCAGATCGGCCGGCGATGGTGGCTCGGTTGGGCGGCGACGAATTCGCCATCCTCATCGAACCCGGCGATTCGCCCCTCGACATCAGTGCGCTGATCGAGGCGATCAACACCGAGCTGGCTGAACCGTTCTACCTCGACGACACCGGGGACGACACCGGGATAGCCCTCACCGCCACGGTCGGGGTCGTGCAGTGCCGAGCCGACCAGCACTCGCCCGATGAGCTCATGTGCGCGGCCAGCACCACCCTGCGCCGGATCCGTGGACACAACACGCGGCAGTGGGCGCTGTTCGACCCCGATCACCATGCCGCCGAGCAAGCAAAACTGCACCTCGCCGTGGCGATGCCCGGCGCCCTGGAGACCGGCCAGCTGCGGACCACCTACCGGCCGGTGGTCAGGCTCGACGACCACCGGCTGGTCGGCATCGAGGCAGCGCTGACCTGGCAACACCCCGACCGCGGCGCGCTGACCGACGAGGAGTGCAGGCAGGCCGCGCAGCGCACCGGCGTCGCGCACGAAGTCGGTCAGTGGCAGCTGCGCACCGTTGCACAGCAGGCCATGTGCTGGCGGCAACGGCTCGGTGACTCGGTGCCCCCGGTGGTGGTCAACCTCATGCAGTCCCAGGCGCAGGACCCTGATTTGGTGGCCAAGATCAGGTCGGTGCTCGCCGAGACCGGCCTGCCGCCGGCCCAGCTGGAGCTCCGGGCGCCGGTGCTGGCGATCCGCAGGGCTGACGGCGAGCTCGCCGACGAAGGTGGCGGACAAGCCGAGGACAATCTGCGGGTACTCGCCGAGCTCGGCCTGCGCATGGGTCTTTACGATTTCGCCGGCAGCATCGGCGGTCTGCGCTGCGTAGCAGACCTGCCGGTGTGCACGGTGCGCATCGCCACACCGATATCCGATCAAGTGGCCGAGGACCCGTCCCGCGTCCTGTCCCAGGCGGCCCAAGCGTTGGTCCATATCATTCGCGCCGCCGGTATCGACGTGGTCGCCTATCCGGTGGATAACGACGAGCAAGCCGCGTGCTGGCCGTGGATCGGTGCCAACTGGGCGGTAGGAGCATTATTCGGCGCACCAGGACCACCACAGGGCGTCACCGCCCTACTCACCAGGCAAGTCGCCGCCGAGATGCGGGGCTGAATTAGCCGTTGGGTGCGCTGCGCGACATGTTGTGTCGCCGTCGGGACTCAACCGGCGATCAAGGGGTGGGCGGGCGCTGAGTTCCTCGTTCAGCCGCGCAGCGTTGTGGTCAGCCGGTGGACTCCCGCCCGCAGCTCGCCGATGTCGCCGGCAGCAGCGAACGACAGCCGCAGGTACGCGCCCGAAGGCTCGGCGGAGAAATACGGCCGCCCGGGACTCACCAGTACACCGGCAGCCCGGGCCTGCGTTGCGAGCTTGAGGTCGTCGACATGATCGGGCAGCCGCGCCCAGAGATGCAGGCCACCGGCGGGCAACCGGTTTACCAGGACATCCGGGAGGTGGTCGGCGAGCGCGGCCAGCAGCGCCGCACGGCGCTCGGCGAGCGCGCCCGCCAACCGGTTGAGATGCGCGCGCCACGCCGGCGCGCTGACCAACTCGAGCGCGGCCTCCTGGAGTAGCCGCGGGACGAAGAAGTCGTCGACGAGTCGCAGTGCACGCAGCCGCTCGGCAACGGGTCCGCGTGCGATCAATGCCCCTACGCGCAGGTTGGGCGACGTCGCTTTGGTCAACGAAGCGATGTGGATGACGCGCCCGTCGGTGTCGTCAACGATCAGTGGCGGCGGTGCGGGACGTCCGTGTGACAGCCAGCGGGCGAAGTCGTCTTCGATGACGAACGCACCGGCTGCCCGGGCGGCGTCGAGGACCTGCGCGCGCCGGCGACCGGCGAGCACGGTGCCGGTCGGGTTGTGGAACGTCGGCTGGCAGTAGAACAGCCGCGCCCCGGTGGCCGCGAAGGCGGCCGCGAGCAGGTCGGGCCGCACACCGTGCTCGTCGGTCGGCACCGGAACCGTTCGCAGCCGCGCGGCTCGCGCGACCGCGATGGCGCCGATGTAGGTCGGCGACTCGAGCAGCACCGGGGCG
>DATFDO010000093.1:0-9517 GCA_035252045.1 Pseudonocardiaceae bacterium | reverse complement strand
CGCTGTCAGGTGGCTTGTCAAGGGGAGAATCGATCGAAAGACTCCACGCTTCCACTGCTCCGGCTGGAGGCGGCTGATGTTCCTCGCGCACGGCGTCGGCACCCGCAGCGATCTGCCTCTACCGGTGTCACTGGCAGCGATCGGCGCCGGACTGGTGCTGATGATCTCATTCGGGGTGCTTGCCGTGTTGTGGCGCGGTCCTCGCCTGAGCCCCGATGCCGGAATTCCGCTACCGCAGGTGCTGATCAAGATCGCCGACGCCGGCGTGACGCGTGATCTGCTGCAGGGCCTCACCCTGGCGGTAGGGCTGCTGATCTGCGTTGTCGGATTCCTCGGTCCCGCCGACCTGATGCGCAATCTCGCGCCGTGGGCCTTGTTCGTCACGTTCTGGGTGGGGCTGGTACCGGCATCGCTACTGTTCGGACCGGTCTGGCGGGTGCTCAATCCCTTGCGGTTGGTGCACACCGCGCTCGCCGAGATACTGCGCGTGGACCCCGAACACGGCTTGCGAAGGTTGCCGGCGGCTGTGGGGTATTGGCCGGCTGCGGCATCGCTGGCCGGCTACGGCTGGTTCGAGCTGATCTATCCCAGACACGCCCAACCCATCCCCACGGCCACCTTCATCTCGCTTTACGCGGTGATCCACACAACCGCGGCAGTGATCTTCGGTCGATGCTGGTTCGAGCGCGGGGACGGCTTCGAGGTCTACTCGATGCTGCTGGGCACCCTGGCCCCGCTGGGGCGCCGGCACCGGGACCGCGCTCTGGTGCTGCGCAATCCCCTGCACGGCATGGAAGCCATGCCGTGCGGTCCTGGCCTCGTCGGCGTGGTGGTCGCGCTGGTCGGGACCACGGCCTACGACGGGCTGTCCCGAACGAGCTGGTGGTGGCGCACTCTGCCCCCGGACCCCCTGGTGAGCAACGCCGGGCTGGTCTGCTCGATGCTGCTGATCGCGGTGGTATTCGTGCTGGGCACCCGGACCCTGACGGCTCCGCGGGTGGTGGCATCGGGGCCGGGGACCGCCGGTGGTGGCCCCCGCCCCGGCGCCTTCGCCCACACCTTGGTGCCGATTGCGGCTGGCTATGCCATTGCACACTACTTCTCGCTGCTGATGTTCGACGGTCAGCAGACGCTGATCCTGGCCAGCGATCCGTTCGCCAGCGGCTTGAACCTGTTGGGCACCGCGAAAGGCAGCATCGACTACAGCGTGGTCAGCACGTCGACCATCGCGATAGTCCAGGTGACGGCGATTGTGCTCGGGCACCTGGTCGCTGCTGTCGGCGCGCACGACCGAGCAGTCCGGCTGCTGCCCGCCAAGACTGCGGTGCGCACCCAGTACCCGCTGGTCGCGGCGATGGTGATGCTGACCATGGGAGCAGTCGGATTGATCTTCGCGCCGTAATCAGGCGGTAGCAGTTCGGCTGCCGCGACGCAGCGCCGGCAGCAGGCCAGCACCCAACACCAGCGTGGCGATAGCCGTCACCAGGTGCAGGAAGTTGTCCGGAGTCGTTCCGGGCATGACGGCCAGCGCACCGAGATATCCCAGGAATCCCAACACGGTGGCCAGGACCCAGAAGCCACCTAACGCCAGATTGATACCTTCCGCGCCTGCAGCGGTGAGCACGAACGCGGCCAGCAGCCACAGCACGCCGACGATGAGGTGCACGACGTTGTGGATCGGGTTGACCATGAAGATCCCGAACAGCATGTCGTTCATCATGCCGGTGCCGCCGGACAAGCCCGTCCGGAAGAACCCGGTTACGCTGAGCGCGAGGTACGCGACGCCGGCGACGAGGGAGAATTTTTGGGCGAGGACCATGGATCCACGCCCGGTTTGCGTCGTGATTCCGAACATCGTTCTTCGATCAACCATCATGCCGTCCCGTCTGCTTCAATACGATCACGAACGTGATGCGCAACTCCCCTAAGGGGCATTCGTCCTGACCTCGGTGTGAGTTCATGAGGGATCGGGATGGGTGCTTGCCTGGCCGCCGTAACCTGGCGACTTGAGCAGCTCCCGAGGTCAATGCACACGGTGGAAGGCGCGACGTCATGGCTGATATACGCGCGACAGCGATGATGGCGCATAACCACGGACATGCTCCGTGCTACACGCGCGGCCCTGGATTGGGCAACGTGATGCGCAGCGTCAGGAGCCTGCGCGCCCGGTGGCGCTTCGGTCGGGCCATCCGAGACTGTTCATGGCGCGGACCAGATCTTCGCGTGCCCGGGCCACCCGGGAGCGGATGGTGCCGACCGGGCAACCGCAGGTCTCCGCGGCGGCCGCGTAGCTCAAGCCCACTACCTGGGTAAGTACGAACGCATCCCGGCGATCGGCTTCGAGCCCGGCCACCAGGTGGTGGAGCAATACGCCTTCCTCCCAGTTGAACCGGTGGCGAGCGGAACCGGCTGTCACGACGGCATCCCAGTCCTCGACGGCAACGGTGCGGGGCCGGGCACTGGCGCGGCGGACCTGGTCGGCGGCGACCCGGCGGGCAATGGCTAACAGCCAGGTGCGGGCGGAGGAGCGGCCGGCGAAGCTCGGCAGGGCACGCAGCGCCCGCAGGTAGGTTTCCTGAGTGAGGTCTTCGGCCTCGTCGTGCGCGCAAAGGTGTATAAGAAACCGGTACACATCGCGCTGGGTAGCGCGAATGAATGTCGTCAGGGCAGTGCGGTCCCCCGCACCTGCCGCGAGCGCAAGCGCGGTGATCCATACATCATCAGATCGAGCGTCACCCACCCGAGAAATGCTAACTGAAAGTTGCCGGGAACCGCAGCGATGCGGTGGAGGACTATTGTCACGTGGACTGCACACACTGTAGGGAGGCACTCTCCGCTCGACTAGACGGCGAGGAGGGCGCCCATGAATCCGGCGAGGTGGACGCGCATCTCGTGACCTGTCCGGCATGCCGCCAATTCAGCGACGACTCGGCCCGGGTCACCGCGCTTGCTCGTTCCGCCGCGGCAACTCCCGGGCTCGATGTCAGCGGGAAAATAATGTCCACCTTCGACGGACTGAGTACGGTCTTACAGGTTCTCGCCGACCTCGATCGTCACTCCACGACCTGCGCCACGGCGATGATGGCCCACAACACAACAGACATGCTCAGGGCTACCCGCGCGGCGCTCGACTGCGCCGATATCGCTGCGGCTGCATACCGGGTACTGGCCCGCGACACTGCTACCGATGCCGGCGTCATCAGGGCCATCCTGAAAGCAGCGGCCACCGCCGCCGACCGCTGTGCGACGGAATGCGGTCAACACGCCCTCCACCACAGCCACTGCCGCGTCCACTCCGAGACCGCTCAGCACGCTGCCAAGCTGTGCCGGGCACAGCTTGCTCACATCACGGGATAGCCGCCGCAATCGAGCACCCCCGAGGGATCAGACCTGTGGTATATTTTCAACGTATGTTGATTTATGGTTAAGGGACAGTGAACACCGGATGCGGGATCGTTCTCGGGCTCCAGCGTTCGCGCCGTCGGACTGCGGCTTCGAAGCGCTCTACCACAGAAAAGCGCTGATGGACCGCGCAGATACGCTCGGTCCGAGGACCATCGACATCGGCGCGCCGCGGCAGTAGCCGGTTGCTGGCGGCCCGATGAAACTGACCGTGTTCGGCGCGACCGGGGCCACCGGTGAGCAGATCGTTCGGCACGGACTGGCGGCGGGCCACGAGGTGACCGCTGTGGTGCGCAACCCCGATGCGATGCGGGTCGCAGACCCGCGGCTGCGCGTGAGAGTCGGTGATGTTCTGCAACCGGAGTCCGTGCCACCCGCCGTCGCCGGGGCCGGTGCCGTGCTGTCCGCACTGGGTAGCCGCACCATGCGCCAACCGACCAGCGTGTACTCAGCGGGCACCGCTGCGGTGCTCGCCGCAATGCGCGACGCGGGGGTACGGCGGTTCGTCGGGATCACCGCGGCGCCGGTCGGCCCGCGGGCGCAGCAGAGCCCGCTTGACCGCTACCTTCTGCATCCGCTGCTGTGGTGGGCGTTCGGTGCGGGATATGCGGATATGCGCCGGATGGAGACGCTGGTCGCGGCCAGCGGCCGGGATTGGACGGTGTTCCGGCCGCCCCGCCTGACCGACACTGCCGCGACCGGGCATTACCGTCTCGCCGTGGACACCCCGTTGCCGCGGGCTTGGACCATCTCGCGAGCCGACCTCGCCGCCGCGATGGTGGCCGCCGTCACCGACTCGACCATGGTTGGGCACGCGGTAAGCATCGCGGCATGAGCGTTGAGCTCGAACCGTCGGCGGCCGTGGACCGTGGTCTGCGCGCCGATCTGGTCGCGGCCGGCTGCGCCGCGCTGCTGGTGGCGGTCGCGGCGGTGGTCGGTGTCCGGTTGCTCGACGACGGGGTGCCGCTGCACGTCGACGCCCCACCGTTGGGTGCGCAGTGGATACCGCACGTCGGGCCGGGCACGGTGCCGGCGGTGCTCATCGCGCTGCTGGTCATCGTGCGGGGACCGGAGCTGGCCGCGCGGCTGCCCTGGCGGCGGCTTCTCTGGCTCTCCGCGGCGACGTCACTGGCCTGGACGATCAGCCTGGCACTGATCGACGGGTGGCAGCGCGGGGTGGTCGACCGGCTGACCACGCCGACTGAGTACCTGCACGACGTGTCCCGCGTGCACGACGTCGGCACGATGCTGCGGACCTTCGCCGAGCACATCCGAGGCTTGCAGCCCGGATCCTGGACCACCCACGTTGCCGGGCACCCTCCCGGGGCGTTGCTGGTCTTCGTCGGTCTGGATCGGCTCGGGTTGCCCGGCGGGGCGCCAGCGGCGCTTTTGTGCATGCTGGTCGGGTCGTCGGCGGCGGTTGCGGCGGCGATTACGTTGCGGGCGCTGGACGCCGAGGGTGTGCACACCACCGCGCGCGCCGCGGTGCCGTTCGTCGTGCTGTGGCCCGGCGCCATCTGGATCGGGGTGTCCGCCGACGGCTTGTTCGCCGGAGTGCTGGCCTGGGCGGTCGCGCTGCTGGCCGTCGGCGCCGGTCGGGACCGTCTCGATCCGGTCGCCGTCGCTGCCTCCGGGGCCGGTGGGCTGCTGTTCGGCGCAGCGCTGTTCTTGTCCTACGGGCTGGCGCTGGCCGGCCTGCTGCCGCTGGCCGTCGCGATCGTGACGCGCCGGGTCGGTCCTTTGTTGATCGCCGGTGTCGCAGTGGCCGCCGTGGTCGGCGCCTTCGCCGCCGCCGGATTCTGGTGGCTCGAGGGGTACCACCAGCTCGTGATCCGGTACTACCAGCCGGGCGAGTACGGCTTGTTGCGGCCGTACGGCTACTGGGTGTGGGCCGACCTGGCCTGCCTGGGGGTGCTGCTCGGACCGGCCGGGGCGGCAGGGTTGCGTCGGGCCTTCAGCACTGGGGGGTTGGCCGCTGCTGAAGACGCCACGCACCGGGGTCGGCGGTACTGGAACAGCCCCCAACTGCTGTGCGCGGCAGCGGTGGTGGCGGTGCTGGTCGCTGACCTGTCCGGGCTGAGCAAGGCCGAGGTGGAGCGGATCTGGCTGCCGTTCGCGGTGTGGATGCTCGCCGGGACCGGGCTGCTTCCGGGGCGGCAGGCTCGCTGGTGGCTGGCCGCGCAGGCGGTGGTCGCGCTGGGCGTCAACCACCTGCTGCTCACGACGTGGTGACCGGCTCGCGCAGCGGGTCGGTGGCGAAGGCGGCGACGCCCTCGGCGAAGCTCACCCGCGCCCGGTAACCGAGCAGCTGCGCGGCCTTGGCAGGATCTGCCGTCACGTGCCGGACATCACCCGGGCGCGCGCCACCGACGATCTGCGGCGCCGGGCCGCCCATCGCCCTGGCCAGCTCGGTGGCCAGCTCGCCGACGGTGTGTGGCTGCCCCGAGCAGATGTTGACCGGCTCACACCGGCCGGCCGGCGGCGCGGCGGCCAGCGCCAACGCGTTGGCCCGGGCGACATCGGAGACGTGCACGAAGTCCCGCCGCTGCCGCCCGTCTTCCATCACCTGCGGCGCCGCGCCCCGGGCCAGCGCCGACCGGAAGATCGAAGCCACCCCGGCGTAGGGCGTATCCCGGGGCATCCGGGACCCGTAGACGTTGTGGTAGCGCAGCGCCCACACACCGCCACCGGTTTGCCGGGCCCAGGCCGCCGCGAGCTGCTCCTGCGCGAGCTTGGTCGCGGCGTAGGTGCTGCGCGGATCCAGCGGCGCGTCCTCAGCCACCAGCAGCGGCTCGAGATCGGCGCCGCAGTGTGGGCACGGCACCTCGTAGCGTCCCGCGGCGATGTCCTCGGTTCGTCGGGGTGGCGCCGGGACGACGCCGTGGGTGGGGCAGGAGTAGCGGCCCTCGCCGTAGACGACCATCGAGCTGGCCAGCACCAGCCGGCGCAGCCCTGCTGTGTGCATCGCGGCCAGCAGCACCGCGGTCCCGAGATCGTTGTTGGCGGTGTAGTCCGGCGCGTCGGACGGATCCAGCCCGTGCCCCACCATCGCCGCCTGGTGGCACACCGCATCGAGATCGGTCAGTAGGCGCCCGAGCAGCTCACTGTCCCGGACGTCGCCACGAACCAGCTCATGCCCGGCCACCCATTCCGGCGGTGACCCGCCGCCGTGTGCCTGCGGTAGGAACGCATCCAGCAGCACCACCGAGTGCCCGTCGGTGGCCAGCAGGTCGGCGATATGCGAGCCGATGAAACCCGCCCCACCGGTGATCAGGATCCGCATCCAGAGCACGCTACCGGCCCGCGGGCTGATCACGGTGGGCCGACCGCAATCCGTGCCTGAAACCGTAGGCCTACGTCACGGCTCGATGATCTCCAAGACCCCATCGGCGGTGCCGGTGACGTACAGCCGCCCGGTGCTGGGGTCCACGGCGACGGTGTTGGGTTGGCGGGCCGTCGGTTGGGGGCTGGCCAGCATGGGCTGGCTGGCGCTGAGGTTGAGCCCGATCACTTCGTTGAGTGCGGTGAGCGTCACCCAGAGCCGGTCGTGCACCGGATCGTAGGCGGCCCCGTAGGGCGCGCCCGGTAGCTCGACCCGACTGATCTGGCGCACCGTCGGCTGCAGCTCGTACAGCAGCACGGCCCCCCCGCGAGTGTCGATGACCGCAAGATGACCTCGCTTATCGGCGACCACGTGGGTAGGTCCGGCACCGGCGGGCAGCTCAGCGACGCGCTGCAAGCGTTGCGCGTCGTACACGGTCAGGGTGTTCTTCCGGACGTCAACCAGGCCGACGAGGTTGCCGACGGCCGCCAGGCCCGCGGGCTGGGTGACGTCGGTGAAGGTGTGCACGACTCGATCGCCCCGCACTGCCACCACGCTGTGGCCCAGCTCGTTGGCAACGAACACGGTGCCGTCGGCGGCCGCGGTGGCGTCGTGCGGGACCGCGCCGGTCATCACCTCGGAGGCGATCTCCCCACCGGGCAGCGTCACTCGGATGAGCCGGTTAGCACCCTCGTCGGGAACCAGCACCGGGCCACCCGGCGCGGCGAGCTGGAGATGCCGCAACCCACCCGGCAACGGGACTTTGCGCAGCACCGCGCCGGTGGTGGCGTCGACGAGGGCCAGCGCGAATGGGTCATGCACCCCGACTGCCACGATATGCGTCTGCGGGTCGACCACGACGCCCTCGGGATTGCTGCCCACTGCCACCGTCCGTCCAGCCGGGGGCGCGTTCGGGACGGGCGCGGGAGCCGGCTCGGCCGCCGGTGGCAGCTGGGCTGCCGGCGATGGGCCCGGGGATGACGAACCGCACCCTGCCAGCAGGGCGGCGGCAACAACGGTTGCGGTAATCCAGCGAGGGCGCACGGCGAATGATTCTCCCGCTCTCCCGACCGCGGGGCTCGGCTGCCCCGCTGGGTGGGTGGCGACCCGACACCTTCCCGGCATGTGGTGGCTACCCCTACCGTTGGCACCGTGAGTGTCACAGCCGCCAAGGTGAGCGCCTTCCGCGCACTTCACGTGCCCTGCCGGCCGTTGCTCATGCCCAATCCCTGGGACGCCGGAACGGCCAAAATGCTCGCCTCCCTGGGCTTTGCGGCGTTGGCGACGACCAGTAGCGGGCACGCGGCGACGATGGGGCGCCTGGACGGTGGCGTCCAGCGAGACGAGGCCCTGGCACACGCCGCGTCCATCGTTGAGGCGGTGGATGTCCCGGTCTCCGCCGACCTGGAGAACGGCTTCGCCGACGAGCCCGATGCGGTGTTCGCCACCGTCACCGATGCCGTCGGGGTCGGGCTGGCGGGTTGCTCGATCGAGGACTTCTCCGGTGACTCGATCTACGACCTCGCGCTGGCCGCGGAGAGAGTGGCCGCGGCCGCCGGTGCCGGACTGGTGCTCACGGCCCGGGCGGAGAACTTCATCCGCGGAAACCCCGACCTGGCCGACACGATCAAGCGGCTGCAGGCGTACCAGGAAGCCGGCGCGGACGTCCTGTACGCCCCAGGCCTGAAGGCGGCCGGCGATATTCGCAGCGTCATCGCCTCGGTCGACCGGCCGGTCAACGTGCTGACCGTGCCCGGCCTGCCCAGCGTGGCCGAGCTGGCACAGCTGGGGGTGGCCCGCATCTCGGTGGGTGGCGCGTTCAGCCAGGTCGCTCTGGCGGCGCTGGATCGGGCCGGCCGGGAGCTGCTCGAGTCGGGTACCTACGGGTTCCTTGACTCCGCCGCCGAGGGTCGCAGGCAGGCGGCCGCGGCTTTCACCGCCCTCTGAGCGGGGTTCGCCATGAATGTGGGCCGTATCGCCGGCCGGACGTGGCTGCTGGCCAGCGGGATTGTGCTGCTCGGCTACGGCCTTGTCGGCTACCGGTTGTTCGGGTTCAGCCTGGTCGATGCGATCTATCTCACCTTGTCGGCGTTGACCACCGAGGGATTCGCGACACCGGTGGCGCTGACCGACGGCGCGAAGATCTTCACGGCTAGCCTGTCGTTGTTCGGCGTCACGGTGTTCCTGGCAGTCCTCGGCGTGCTGGCCAGCGCGCTGATCGACGGCAAACTCGTGCAGAGGTCGAGGAGGTGGTCCATGCAACGGCGGATCACCGACCTACGAGACCACCACATCGTCTGCGCCTACGGGCGGGTGGGCCGCGCTGCCGCTCGTGAATTCGAAGCCGACGGCGTGCCCTTCGTCGTCATCGAGCTCAAGCCGGAGCTCGAGGAAGATCTCAAGCGCGACGGCGTGCTGTATCTGATGGGCAACTCGTCGTCGGAAGCCATCCTGCGGGCCGCTGGAATTCACCGCGCGCGCGGGCTGGTGTGCGCGGTGGACTCCGACGCCGAGAACGTCTACATCACCCTGGTGGCCCGGTCGCTCAATCCGAACATCAGCATTGTGGCCAGGGCATCGGAAGATGCCGCCGCCGACCGGCTGTACCGGGCAGGGGCAGATCGGGTCGTCTCGCCCTATGCCACCAGCGGCCGGCGGATGGCTCTGATCGCACTGCGCCCTGAGGTGGTCGACTTCTTGGACCTCGCGCGCAGCGGCTCCGGCGCGGTGCGGATCGCGGAGCTGCTCGTCGCCGATGATTCGAAGTTGGTCGGCCAGACCGTGGCTGCGGTG
>DATFDO010000092.1:0-11335 GCA_035252045.1 Pseudonocardiaceae bacterium | reverse complement strand
AACGTCGGGAGGAACGCCGCAACGAGGGCAAGCGCTGACCCGGTTCGGCCACCGCGGCGACCAGATCCGCGCCGCGGTGGCCGAGCCATGGTCATCCTGCCAGCGTGATCAGTCCGGTCTCGTAGGCGAGGGCCACCGCCTGGGCGCGGCTGCGTACCGCGAGCTTCTGCAGGATGTGATGGACGTGAGACCGCACCGTGGCGACCGAGACGAACAGGGCCTTGGCCACTTCCGCGTTGGACAATCCTTGCGCCAGCAGCGCGAGGACGGTGGCCTCGCGAGAGGTCAGTTGGGCAGCCGCGGCGCCCCGTTCCCAGACCGAGGCGGTGCGCGAAACAGCCTCGAAGTGCTGCCGCACCGACAGCGGGAGCAAGACCGTCGTATCGCTGGCCATGACGACGCGAATCGCGCACATGAGTTCTTCTGGGGTAGCACCCGGATTGAGCACCGCCCGCGCCCGGAGCGCCAGAACTTCCTCAGGGTGGCAGCCCACGCCGACGTCGATGAGGGCCACCACCCTTGCCGCACGGGCTAGTTCCCGGTAGGCCACGACGTCCAGGTCTGCCCCGGACACCACGACAACGTCCGGACCTACCAGCTTGACCTCGGTCACCGCTTCGGCGCCGAAGGACAAGCCCACTACCCGAAAGTCCGGCTGCCCGTCGAGCAATGCTCCCAGTCCCGCTCCCCGCAGCCGATGGTCACAACACAGGAAGATCCGGGTGCTCACCAACCACGCTCCATAACGTCGGGGCTGGTACATTTCAGCGTACGAACTAGCTGATACGATACATCAGGGCGAAGCAGAGTCAAATGTGCAGTCGCTGATTCCACCGATCGCCCCCGGCTTGATCGGTCCTGGTCGAGGACCTGACAGGACAGGACGTCATCCATGTCTGACATGCCTGAATCCACCGGCACGGAGGGCGCGCGTCGCTGCCTGGCAGACAAGCTCAACTACCTGTTCACCGTCGTTCGGCCACCCGGCGCGGACCGTGAGTACACCGGCCGCGAGGTCGTGGCCGCGATCAACGAAGCGGGCGGCGAGATCTCTGCATCACACCTGTCTGAGCTGCGCCGAGGCCTCAAGACGAATCCCACCGTTCGCGTGCTGGACGGCCTGGCGCAGTTCTTCGGGATCCGGGTCGCCTACTTCCTCGACGATCCGAAGGTCACCGAAGAGGTCGAAGCCGAGCTCGAATTGCGCAAGGCCATGCACGACGCGCAGGTGCGCGATGTCGCACTGCGAGTGGCCGGCTTGACGGCGAGTCAACGCAGCGCCATGTACCGGCTCCTCGCCGAGATCATCCGCGAGCACAATGATCAATGAACCGTGCATTTGAGCGTTGTCGACGCATAACGATGTACGCTCAAATGAACATGATGAGCGAAACGGTCGCCGAAGTGCGCGAACTGGTCAAGCGCTCACGGTGTTGGACGCGCCGAGCGCGCTCAGCGGGCCGATGAGCTGCTGGACGGATGGGGCTGGCCGGCAATTCGGATGCCCTCGTCGATACCCTCTCCGGCGGGCAGAGCCAGCGACTGATGCTCGCCCGTGGGCTGATGCATCGCCCTGAGGTGCTGTTTCTCGACGAGCCCTCGACCGGCCTCGATCCGCAGGCCCGGCGTTCGTCCACGATCAGGTGCGAGCGCTCAAGCAAGCGGGCGTGACGATCGTGCTCACTCCCCATGACATGGATGAAGCCGAGAAGTTGTCAGACCGGGTCGGCATCATCGACCATGGCACGCTTCTCACCGTCGTCACCCCGGCCGGGCTGATCCGGACCTTGCCGGGTCGCGGCACTGTGGAGATTTCGATCGTGCCCGCCTCCGGCGCGCTCGAGGAGCTGGCCATAGTCAGCGTGGCCGGAGGTTAATGTGCTGAGATCACGGCAACACGTTCCCGAACGGCGAGACCTACCGGCCACGATGACATGGTGAGCGGTTTGGATGCTGAGGCCGAGCGCATGATGCGGATCAACCAGGCAAACTGGGATGCGCGCACCCCGATCCATGTGGGCAGCAGGTTCTACGGTCTGGACGGCACCGTGAACTCCGCGGACTGGTTCGCCGACTTCGAGTGGACGGATTTGGGTGAACTGGCCGGGCGTGACGTTGTGCACCTGCAGTGCCACCTGGGTACGGAGACCGTCGCATTCGCCGAGCGCGGCGCCCGCACGGTCGGCTTGGACATCTCCCCGGAGTCGATCAAGCAGGCCAGGCGCATCGCGGCGGAGCACGGCGCCGACGTAGAGTACGTCCAGTCCAATGTGTACGACGCGGCAGCGGCGCTCACGGGGCGGAACTTCGACGTGGTCTACACCGGCAAGGGCGCGATGTGCTACCTGCCCGACCTGGATCGCTGGGCCAGCGTGGTGGCCGGGCTGGTGCGTCATGGCGGGGTGCTTTACATCGTCGAGTTCCATCCACTGCTCTACGCGCTCAGCGTGGTGCCGCCGCCGGACGGCAGCGAAGAATTGGTGCTGCGCCACGACTTCCTGGGCGGCGGGGGAGCGGTCGAGCGGGACTCCACCTTTACCTACACCGACGGGCCGGCGCTGTCGGAAGCTCGCGTCTCCTACGAGTGGATGCACGGCGTTGGTGAGGTGATCAACGCCGTGACAGGTACGGGCCTGTGCGTCGAGCGGCTGCGCGAGAGCGAACGGCTGCCGTGGCGGCGATGGCCGTCGATGACTGCCGCCGAGGGCGGCTGGTTCCAACTGCCCGACAGCGCACCGCGCATCCCTTTGATGTACGCGCTGCTGGCCCGCAAGCACTGAGGCCGCCGGACCATCGAATGGGTGCGCTCAGCCACCCCATGTGATCGGACACTTCGCCCATCCGAGGGACCACTGGCGCGGTCGACGCGGCGGCGGCGTGCGCCGTGCCCGGCAACGCGGTCGGACGATGACCAGCGATAGGGCTTAGTTCGTCGACGTTACCGGGGTCGGCGACGTGTCGAGGTGGTGATCGACGGGAGTGGCGACATGCTGAGCCTCGGCGGCGGCGGCAGTGGCCGCGTCCTGCCACCGTGTCGCAGCAGCGAAGAGGTCATCGGCGGTCATCTCCATAAGCTGCTCTGGCGTGACCCCCATCGTCGCGAGTAGATCATCGAGGCGGGGTTTCGGGGTGATGGACACGTGATCCTGGGTCATGGCGATCTCCTTGAGCTGGCTAGCGACCCGGAAGTAAACCATGACCGGCAACATCCACACCCAACGGAGGTCAACAACGCTATTGCATCAAGACCAACACGTCCGGCCGCCTTATGTCCTGGCTGAGTTGGACCACCTGATCAGCACCAGGATCGGAGTGGCGGCCGAACTCGCCATGCTCCGTGAGTTCACTTATCCGGCTTACGAGCTTGCGATGATGAGCGCCGCGGATGTCAGCGCGGCACCCGCAACCATGCAGCCCTAGTACACCCATCGCGTCGACGGCACCGTTCGCCAGTGAGACAGGAGCCACCCTCACAACCTAGACAATTCCGGCTTATCGCCCTTGGACTCTGGCGTAATCGCCCGCTGAGCCTGATCAATCGACGTGATCTTGACGTCTGCTACGAACAGTAATGATAAGCGACTTGGGGCACTGTGCTACCTTCCGCCGCGCAACGTGAACCGATGTTGAGCGCTGTCGCACGGTTAGGGCGTGGCTTTGGGCGACAGGCCGGTACGACAATGTGAACTACCGCAACCGTGGGGCGGTCGTAGCGGAGCCAGCCTCACCAAACCTGTGATAGGCGCATGCGTTTCCCTCAGGCCTCACCGCCCGGCAGTTGTCTCCCCGATGATCGCGAGTACCCCCGGAGCGGTCCGCGGTCGAGGAATTCATCCTGGTCAACGCTTATCGTGTTGACCTGCTATGCGGCGCTGGCGTTGGGTCTTACCTGGTCGTGGTGGACGCCGCTGGGAAAACGGATCACCACGATCAACAGTGCGGATATGACGCTGTTTTCCTGGCTGCTTAATTGGACCCCGTATGCGCTGTCTCATGCCCAGTTTCCGCTGTTGAGCGACAAGCTCAATGCGCCTGCCGGCATCAATTTGATGTGGAACAACGGCATGGTCTTGCCTGGCCTGCTGTTGGCCCCGGTCACCTGGTTATTCGGGGGGCTGGCCACGGTGACCGTGCTCACCACTGTGGGGCTGGGCGGTTCGGCTGCGAGCGGGTATGCCGGCCTGCGGGCGATGTCCGTGGGGGTGGTGCCGGCCGCACTGGGTGGGGCGCTGTTCGGTTTCTCTCCCGCCATGATGGCCCAGGCCCTGGGCCATCCCGATCTGGTGTTCAACGTGCTGGTGCCCGTGGTCATAATTCTCAGCACCCGCATCATGATCAACGAGAATCCATCCCGGAAGGGGGCGGTACTGCTCGGGGTGACCGCCGGCGTGCAGCTACTGGTCGGTGAGGAGGTGCTGTTCGACACCGGGGTGGTCATCACGGTGTTGGCATTGATACTGGTGATCACCTATCCCGGCTTGGCGGTGCGCCGCGCCGGCATAATCGCCAGCAGGGCAGTGGTCGCACTCGGCGTGTTCGGGCTGGTCGCGGGACCACCCCTGGGATATCAACTGTTCGGACCGCTGCGTCAGCACGGCAGCCCCTTCATCACGTCTTACTTCGCCACCGATCTGACCGGCTACGTGACCCCCACCCAGCTGCAACTTTTCGCCTGGCGCTCGGCCATCGAGCGCACCCAACGCTTCCCCGGCGGACTGGAAGAACACACCGCATACCTGGGCTGGCCCCTGATCGCGCTGTGCATCCTGGTGCTGATGCTGCGCTGGCCCCACCCCAAGGTACGCACCCTGTTGCTGGTGGCACTCGTGATCGCCGTGTTGGCGCTCGGCCAGCAGCTGACCATCGCCGGCGATCAACAAAATCTCTCCTTGCCATGGAAGCTTGTCGCCGGGCTCCCTGGATTCGAACACGTCATCCCCACCCGATTTCCCCTATTCACCGCCGGACTAATCGGCGCAGCCCTCGCCTTCGCCCTCGACGACACAAGCACCTACCCCACCGCCGTCCGGCTGGCCGGGCGGGGCGCCACGGCTCTGGCGCTCCTACCGCTGGTTCCCGCCCCATTACCGGGAACGAACGCACCCCCCACCCCGAAATTCTTTACCCACCGAGCAGCCCAGGACCTGGCCTGTCCCGGTGGCAGCGCACTAATCCTCCCCTTCCCATGGCGGGCAGACTCCACCCAAGTAATGCTCTGGCAGCAGGCAGCCGGAATGTCATTTGCCATGCCCGGCGGCTATTTCATCGCCCCCGGTCCAGATGGGCAGGCCCACGTCGGTGGCGCACTCAGCAAAACCGGCGCACTGTTCCACAACATCATGACCACCGGCCAACCCCACCCGGTCACGCCACAAATGCGCGCCGACTTCATCGCCGACCTCCACCGATGGAAAGCTTGCACCGCCGTACTCGGCCCCACACAACACTCCGAACCACTACGCCAACAAGCCACCCAGCTCATCGGCGCACAACCCACCCCAGTAGACGACATCCTGCTCTGGCGCGACCTATCCCACCTGCCAACCAAGTAGCCACAGTGCACAGCTAAATCGACAGTGGCCGCTGCTTTCATTCCACTTCGGTCAAACCCCGGCGTAGCGACGACCCGATTTGCTACGTCCGCCGGTCGTCGGCGACGGTCCTTGCGCCATCAGCATCCACGTTCGCCCGCGGAGCTGTAATCAGCTGGCCGACCGCCAGGTCATCGCAGCAGCACGCGCTGACCGGCCGACAGCCCCGAGACGACCGCGGTGTTCTCGTCACCCACCGGTCCGGGCTCGAACCCGGTCCGGGTGACCTGGCCATCCGGGCCCACCAGGTCCACGTAGGACGCGTCGCGATCCCGGATCACCGCGGCGTTCGGCACAACCAGCACATCACGTGCAAGCACAGTGGTGACCACCACCCGGACGGTCTGCCCGTCGCGCAGACCCGCGTCCCGGTCAGCGACGGTGACCGTGACGTAGTACTCGGTCACCCCGGAAATCATCGCCGCGCTCGGCGCGATCGCGAGGATCCGACCGGGACGCGGAGCGCCGGATACGGCATCCACGGTAACCGAGGCCACTTCTCCGGGGCGCAGTGCGGCCGCGTCAGCCTCGGCGAAGGGCACCACCGCCAGCGCCCCGTCCGCAGCCACGCCCGACAGCGCGCCGGTGGCCGACACGGTGTGCGTGGCATCGCCGGAACGCACCACCACGGTTTTGGGTGCCATCGACGGGCCCGCCGCGCACGCGGTGAGCTGCGCCGCCACCACCGCCGTCAGAGCCGTCAGAGCCGCCAGGGCCATCGGGGCGCAGCGGTCAGGTCCAGCCGCATTCCGCGACACTGGACGGAGCATTGTCGACCAGCGAAGTCGATCAGGCTCGAGATACCACCGTCGAACGTTCTGATGGGCGGGCACGGTGCGCTCAAACGCAAGCAGGTGGTCTACCGCAAGGCCACTTAGCTCCTGACCGTCGGGCACGATCTGCCGGTGGATTCCCCTCACCAGGCGGCCCACCTCGTGCACGCGCACATCGAGAGATTCCATGAAAGGTTGGAACAGGCGCAGGCGTGCCCTGCGTGCGGCGCACCGGGCAGCTTACTGGTTGTCGTGGACACGCTGCTGGCTCTGACCACCCGCTGATCAGCACCTCGCCGACCCTGTCGCACCGGCCACCGCCGTCGTGCGACCTGGGCATGTTCGTGCGGGCGTACCAACCGCATGAGGCCAGGCAGGGCACCGTCGTGTTGCCTGCCTTCCGCGCGATCACACCTAGCAAGACCTTCGTGCAGCTCGGCGAGCGCTTCGCCGAGCTGGTAGACAGGTGGCCCAGATCGAGCGCACTTGCGCATCGAGGCCCTAGCCAGCTTCACCCCGCAGCTTTCCTAGATCCCCAGGGGGCGCGGCCCGCACCCAGGGCCAGGTAAGCAGCGCCCACACCGCCGCTCCGAGCACCACCTCCGACAGCAGGTACCACGGCCAGGTGCCTAGCAGGTCCAGAATGGACTTCACCTGCGGTTTGGCATCGAGAAAGCCGTAGTTGGTTGCGGCGAGCCGGTTGAAGGTGAACATCATCACCCCCCAGCACAGCGTTGCCAGCACCGCAACGCGGTAGCTGTGCCAGTCCGGGCGCAATCCCACCCCCCAGGTCAGGTAGATCGCCGCCCACACCGCCAGGCTGTGCAACCCGAAAAACGTCCAAAACGGCAGCGACGCGAACCCCTGGTGCAGCACCGGAGTCAGCAAGGCCTGGGAGGTCAGCGTCAGCCCCCAGAAATACGTCAAAGCAAACGGCGTCTTCGACTGCGACCACAATGCCCATACCGACGCCATCGCCGCAAAATCGCACAACTGCAAGGGCAGCGAGTACAGGACCTGCGAGTGTCCCGGCCATAACCAGTACACCTCATTGAAGATCAGGATTGCGGCGAAGATCACCGCCAGTATTCTGCTCAACCGCCACTGCGCCACCCTGCCGCGAAACCACCGGCCAGCAACCACCAGTGCTCCCGCGACCACGACGAACACCCCGATCGTTACGTCGTGTGCTAAGCCAAAAACCGCGAACTCGCCTGCGCTGGCAGCCTCGACCACGTCACTTGACCCTAGTCAGGGCGTCGGAACAGCGAGTGCTGCTGGGGCGAACGGTAGGCGCCGTCGCGCCCAGTCTCGGCTTAAGACGGCAGCCAAGTGGGCTCATACTGCGCCACGATCCGTTAAGATTTTTCATTAAGCGCATGATCGGGTACAAACGATGTCCGAGCTAATCGAGAGCATGAAGGACTGGTGCCCGGGAATCCCCTGAAACCGTAGAGACTCTCTTATAGTGATCTTGTAGTGCGGTCGTGTAGTTCGCGTCGCGCGCAGGGGGCGGGCGCCGGTGGTGCCTGCCCGCGTTGTGCGCCGGGCCGGGGGTCGTAGAGGCTCCAGGGTCAACGGCGGCCGTAGGCCGTCGCGTCAGCGATCGCGTCAGCGACCGTTGAGGCTGGAGGAGCGACTCCCGTACCATGCGCGGCGCGTCGGTGGGCTCAGCGGCGGCGTAGCCGTCTCCATTGTCGTTGGTTGTGCTGGTGAGCATGGCCTTAGGCGACCTCGGATTCGAGATCGCCGGGGTCGGGATCGCTAGTGTCGGGATCGTCGGGGTGAGCCAGCTCGTAGTCGATCGGCGAGATCATCCCGAGCGAGGAGTGCCTGCGGGTGCGGTTGTACTCATCGATCCAGGCCGCGACCCGCGTCCGGGCGGCCGCCTTGGTCGGGAACTCCTCCAGGGAGCGCAGCTCGAACTCCAGGGTGGAGTGCCACGATTCGATGATCGAGTTGTCCAGCGCCGAGCCCGGCCGGCCCATGGACTGGGTGATGCCCAACCGGACACATGCCGCGCGGAAGATCCCGGCGGTGTACTCGCTGCCCCGGTCGGTGTGCAACACCACCCCGTCCATGTGGCCGCCGCGCACCGCGACCGCCATCGCCAGCGAGCCGTAGGCCAAGTCGGCATCATGGTGCTCACTTAGGGCGAATCCGAGGATGCGCCGCGAACGCACGTCTAGCACGCTGGCTAGCTGCAGCTTGCCTTCGGCGGTGTTGATCTCGGTTCCGTCACCGAACCAACGCTGGTTGAGCCGCCGCGCACTAAACTTCCGGTTGACCCGGTCCGGGGCGTGCCAGCGGCCCTTACCCGGGCGCGTGGTGTTGTGGCGGCGACGTTTCGCCCGAGCTTTGAGCCCCTGTTCGGCCATGATCGCCGCCACCGTGTGGGGGCTGACCCGCCAGCCCGCGGCCCGCAGATCCGCGGTGATCCGCGGCGCCCCGTAGGTGCCCCGGTGTCGAGCGAACAACGCCGTGATCAGCGACGTCAAAGCACGCCGCCGAGCCCGCCGTGGCGAGGCGTCGCCGTGGCGCCACTTGTAGAACCAGGCCTGCGAAACTCCCAATGCCCGGCAGGCCAGCGCGTGCGGTACCCCGTAGTCGGCCCTCTGGGCCGCGATGAACTCGGCCACAGCTACCGCTGACCCATCGCGTCTTTGACCCAGAGGGCCACCGAGCGCTTGAGACCTCCGATGTCGCCAACTTGTCAAGCGGCGTGGGGGACGGGTTCGGCGTGGCGTGCTTGGGCGTGGGGAAAGGCCTTGATCGGGTGGTAACGCTGCCTGGTGTGCAGGCAGTGGTGCAGCTGGCCGAGCATGCGGTTGAACAGGTGGCGCAGCGCGGCAGGATGCCCGTCACCGTGCTGGCGTCGGTGCAGGTAGTGCTCGCGAGTGGGTGAGGGCCGCGCTGCGGCGGTGAAGGCCCAGGAGTACCCGATGGCGGCGAGTCGGTTGTTTTTGGTCCGTCGGCGGGTCACGGTGCGGGACTTGCCGGATGCCCGGGTGACCGGTGCCGAGCCGGCGAAGGCCTGGAGGGCGCGGTCGTCGGCGAAGCGCGTGTGGTCGTCGCCGATTTCGGCCAGCACGATCGCCCCGCTGATGTCGGCCAAGCCGGGGAAGCTGGTGATGATTTCGTAATCGGGATGTTGGGTGAATGCCTCGATCAAAGCTGCGGTGAGCTGGTCGACTGAGTCGCAGACCGCGTTGAGCACGCCGAGCAGGGCGAGGGTTTCGGTGCGCATTGCTTGTTCCACCACGGCATCGTGGCGCAGTTGCGGAACGCGCAGCGCGGCGATGATTCGTGCGGAAAGGCTGGGGATGCGGCGCTGCCGGCCGCTGCGGCGCAGCGCGGTCTCCACCTTCGGCTGCGATAGCTGTAGGCCCTGTGCCGGGCTGGGGGCGATGGCCAGCACCGCGCGGGCGTCGCTGCTGGCCAGCTCGGTGGTGGACAACCTGCGCCCGGCGGCGAACGCGGCAAGGAAGCCGGGGTAGTACTCCCGCAACCGAGCCCGCAGCTCTTGCACGAGCTTGGTGCGCCGCCATACCGCGTCTTGATAGGCACGCGCGAGCACGGTGATTGACCGGGCCAGGCCGCTATCGTCGGGCAGCATCCGGTGCAGGTGCGCATCGGTGCGCAGGATGTTGGCTAATGCCATCGCATCGACATGATCACTTTTCTTGCCCGAGATCGAGGTCCGCTGTCGATACCGGGCCACCGCCAGTGGATTGATCGGGTAGATCGGCCGGCCGGTGGCGCGCAGCACCGCGATCAGCAGCCCACGGGGCGTCTCGATCGCCACCGGGATCGGCTCTGCCTCGCTGTCGCCGGCCGCGGCGAGCATCGCGGTCAACTCCGCAACCCCGTCCAGAGTCTCGTTGATCCGCCGCTTGGCGATCAGCTTGCCGTCATCGTCGACCAGCGCAATGTCGTGATGCCCTTCAGCCCAGTCAATCCCGCAATACACCGCCACAGATGATTCCCCCTTTGCCAGTAATCGGTTTCGTTCCGGTCCGAGTGACCGGTGGCACCGCGCGGCGACCTAATAGCAAGGCTCCAGGCCTGACCTCCGATAGAGCCGTTCACGATCCCAGCAACCAGCAAGGGGCGTCGGTTTTCTCAGCGGAGAGCTCGCCGGCTCGGCACATCCGTTGACGTCACCCTGCAGGCGGGCTCGAACCGCGACCGACCCTGGGCCAGCACAGCGTCGGAGACGGACCCGACACGCCGAGATGCGCCGGTCTCAAGCAAGAACCTCAATGGGCTAAGACATCACCAGACGTCCGCGACCTGCCCAGGCCCGTCCTCCAACGAGGCCTATTAGCACATCACGCTCCATCGCCAGCTCGGCGTTCTCCCGCCGCAACCGCGCCAGCTCGACACGCTCGTCTTCACTTAATCGCCCGTTGCCGTCCTTACGATGGCGCTCCAGCGCCACCCAGTTGGCCAACGTGCCCGCATTGATCCCCAGATCCTTGGCGACCTGCGCGATCGAGCGCCCGGTCTCCCGGACCAGCCGGACCGCGCCCTCCTTGAAATCTTGATCAAACTTCCGACGTGACTCGGCCATCGCCCCTACCTCCTCATAGGCGATGTCTCCACGCTACGAGGGGAAGCACATGCACCCCTGATAGGTGCATGTGCTGCTCGCGACCGACGCCGCAGGCGAGGGACGCAATGGGCCCACCTCATGGTCAACTATGGCCGCTTTAAGGACATAGCGACACGATTCATATTAACGCTCTGTTGTTGCAACTTAACACAACTCGTCTCATGAACCGTGTCACGCTGCCGATGCAAGATCACCACGTAGATGTGTTTCTGCTGGGTAACTGGTCAGGTCGCCAGCGGCGTGTCTACTTGATCTTGCCGGCGGGGATGTTGACCATGGCGTGGTGCCCGCCGATCGACGTCCCTCTTATGAGGAACTTGCGGTGCTCGCTGTGCGGCAGGCTGAGCAGATTGAGC
>DATFDO010000091.1:0-4859 GCA_035252045.1 Pseudonocardiaceae bacterium | reverse complement strand
TGCCCGGCGCGCGCCGCACGCCGGCGTGGTCGGATTCCTGATCTGCCCGATTTCCCGGCTCGGTGCGCTCGTCAGTGCGCTGCGCAAGTCCCGTCCGGTGCGCCCGGTGGCATTGTCGCTGGTCGCCGATACCGGGCTGGGTGGCCTGCCCAAGGCCATCTCCACCGCGTTGGACAACCCGAAGCTGCTGGATCTGCGAATGATCGAGGTGCCGGCACCGTCGGATGTGGACTCCACCTGGCTGGTCCAGCTCACCGAGTTCGTGCCGGACGACGTGGTCCGCGTGGTGGAGCCACGCCGCGGCCGGCCGGAGTGGTTGACGGGCGTGCGCCGGGTCGCCGAGGTCGGCTGCTGGCCCAAGCTGCGGTGCGGCGGAACCTCGGTGGAGTCGTTCCCCACCGTCGAGGAAGTGGCCGATTTCCTGGCCACTACGACCGGCGCGGGCACGCCGTTCAAGGCGACCGCCGGGCTACACCACGCGGTCCGCCATCATGACCCGGCCACCGGTCTGACCCACCACGGGCTGCTCAACATGCTCGTCGGCACCGCGCACGCGATATCCGGGGGTAGCGCCCATGAGGCGCTGCGGTGCACCGACGCCTCCGTGCTGGCCGCCGAGGCCGGCGCGCTGCCTGCCGAGACCGCTCGCGGTGTCCGTGAGGTGTTCGCCTGCTTCGGGTCGGTGTCGCTGACCGATCCGGTGGCCGAACTGGTCCGGCTGGGCCTGCTGCCCAGCCCCGAGCATCGCCGCGCATCCCAAGCGTGACCCGTCGCTGCTCGGCGTGTCGCTTCCTGCTGCCCGGCGTGTCGCTGTCTGGTGTGCGGTGTGTCGGTGATCGAGGCACCTCGTAGGCTCGCGGCATGACCATCACCGCGTACCTCGGGCCCGAAGGAACGTTCGCCGAACAGGCAGCCCGTGGGCTGGTCCCGGCTGGGGACTTGCGTTCTGCGGTGTCGGTGCACGCGGCGATCGCTGCGCTGCGGGCGGGTCAGGCTGACGCGGCGTGCGTGCCGGTGGAGAACTCAGTGGAGGGATCGGTGCCGGCCACCCTCGATGCGATGGTCGAAGGCGAGCCGGTGCTGGCGGTGGCCGAGGCCGTGCTGCCGATCCAGTTCAGCGTGCTCGTGCGGCCCGGTACCGACCCGGCGAAGGTGCGCACCGTGGCGACCCATCCCCATGCTGCGGCGCAGGTGCGCGATTGGCTGGGCACGCACTTGCCGGACGCGAGCACGATGCTGACCGACTCCACCTCGGCGGCAGCGGTCGCGGTGCTCGATGCCCGGGCCGACGCGGCGGTGTGTGCACCGGTCGCGCTGGCCCACTACCCGCTGGCCGAGCTGGCCAGCGGGGTGCACGACAAGGCCGATGCCAAGACCCGTTTCCTGCTGTTGCGCCGCCCTGGCCCGCTGCCGGCGCCCACCGGAACCGACCGCACGTCGCTGGTCGCGGTCACCGCCGACCGGCCCGGAGCGCTGCTGGAGGTGCTCGCCGAGTTCGCCCTGCGCGGGATCAATCTCACCCGGATCGAGTCCCGCCCGAGGAAGGCCAAACTGGGTGAGTACCAGTTCTTCCTGGACTGCGAGGGTCACGTGGCCGAGGACGCAGTCGGCGACGCGCTGGCCGAGTTGCATCGGCGGTGCGCCTGGGTACGCTTCCTCGGCTCGTACCCTCGAGTCGGTGCGCCCCGCCCCGGTCCGGACCCGGTGGGGTTCTCCGCTGCCCGGCACTGGCTCAGCACGGTACGTGCCGGTCGCAGTGCCTAACCCAGCTGGGCCTAACCCAGCTGGGCCTAACCCAGCTGGGCCTAGCCCCCAGTTGGGACGTCTTCGAGTACCGCCAACCCCCACCGTGCAGGTCTTCAACCGCCACCCACCCCGCCGGTCGCCGGCGCGGATTGATCCGCCGATCGACCCGCCTGTCGAAGCGGCGTTATGACCGGGTCCCTGCGGCTGGTGCTGGTCCGGCACGGGCAGACCACGGCTAACGCCGAAGGCATCCTGGACACCCGCCCGCCGGGACGGCCGCTGACCGAGGAGGGCCACCGGCAGGCCGGCGAGCTGGCGCAGCGATTGGCCGGTCAACCGGTGGTAGCCGTCTACGCCAGCCGTGCGTTGCGCGCTCAACAGACCGCGCGGCCGATCGCAGCCCGGCACGGCCTGACGGCGCAGATCCTCGCTGGCGTGCACGAGGTGTTCATCGGGGATCTCGAGGGGTGCCGGACGCCGGAGGCGCATCGCATCCTGCATGAGCTCTACCACGCCTGGCACTCCGGGGACCTGGAGGCGGCCCGCCCTGGTGGAGAGTCGGGCAAGCAAGTGCTCGATCGTTACCTCGCCGACGTCGCGGGGATCCGCTCTGCGCATCGGCACGGTACCGCGGTGCTGGTCAGCCACGGTGCCGCGATCCGGCTGGCAGTGGTCGCGCTGGCAGCCAACATCGACGGCGCCTTCGCGGGGCCGCGCTACCTGGCCAATGCCGCGACCGTGCTGCTGGAGGCCGAGGAGACCGGCTGGCGCTGCCTACGCTGGGACGGTATCGACCTGGATTAACCCGGCTGCTCACCGGGCAGGCTGCGCCATCGGGACCCTCGTTGGATCATGCATGGTGGGTATCGGAGACGCGATCAAAACGCCCGCGGCGAGCAGCATCCCGGCTGCGGCGATCCAGAGAGTGGGGCGTAGACCGATCGCCTCTGCCACGACACCGGCGAGCAAGCTGCCCACTGGAGCCGCACCCCAGTACAGGAAGTTGATTGTCGCGTTCATCCTGCCCAGTAGGGGATCCGGGCAGAGCGTCTGCTGGACGCTCACCTGCAAAACGATGATCATGATGAGGCAAGCGCTCGTCACGAAGCCGGCTGCCAGGTAGAACGCCAGGCGCCAGCCGGGACCGGTGAGCGGGTAACCCAGGGACGCCAGGCCGTTGATCAAGGCGGTGATCCACATGAGCCGGCCCGCGCCGATCTTGGTGGCCAGGCGCCGGGCGAGCGCGGCGCCGACCAGCGCGCCCACCAGGCTGAGACTGCCCAGCACACCGATTGTGCTGGGAGAAAGGTGCACCACTCGAATGAGGAACACCACGACGATAGCCATGTGCGCGGTCTGGCACAGCGACGTCATCGCGTTGTTGAGGCCGATGGCGCGCAGGATGGGATTGCCGAACACCAGCCGAGTGCCTTCCAGGATCTCCCCGCGTAGATCCGGCTTGGCAGGTTTTTGCGGAGCTGTCTCCGTCCGGCGGATGGTCCTCAGCCAGATGGCCGACCATAGATAAGTCAGGGCATCGACCAATAGCGCGATCGGAGCGGTGAGCCGCTGGACGAGGTATCCGGCGAGGCTTGGTGCCGCGAGGGCCGAAACAGAGGTACTGGTGCGCAGCTTGGCGTTTCCCTCGATGAGGTCGTCGCGTTCGATGAGGCGCGGCAGGTACGACTGGTGCGCCACGTCGAAGAACACGGTCAGGATGCCGGTGATGAAGACCGCGACGTACAGCTGCCAGAGCGTGACTGTACCGAAGGCAGCCGCGACTGGTATCGACCCGAGTGCGATCGCCCGGCCGATGTCTGCCACGACGAGAACGGGGCGGCAGCGCATCCGGTCGCACCAGGCGCCGACCTGAAGACCGATCAGCAGGTACGCGACGGTCTGCAGGGTCTTCAGGATAGCCACCTCGAAGGTCGACGCGTGCAAGGTGATCACAGCCAGCAACGGCACCGCCAGGCTGCTGATGCCCATCCCCACCCTGCTGATCGCATCCGCGGCGCACAGGTGGCGGAAGTCGCGGTGCCGCAGCAACCCGCCCATCCTCAAGCGACGCTCAGCGATTAGCACCTGATCAATCCTGCAGCGGTCGGGAGTTCTTTCTTCAAGGGAAGTTGATTCTAGAAGGGACGGCGTGCCGGCGCACCTGTTCCCGGCTTACACTTCCGGGCGATCCGACCGCCGCTCCGGCCTTCCTCATCGAGGGCGAACTTCATGAGCAACTGCGTAATGATCATTGGTCGAGTCCGTCCGTGACAGGAAGCGCTCTGCTGGTCTCCACAGCGAACCCTTACCCTGTTGTCACCAATGGCTGCGCGCGGTTAGTCCACGACTACCAAAAGTCGATGTTTCCCCAATATGACGTCTACTTTCTCCTCGCCCGCCCGGGCGACTGGGCCCCCCTCCGGCTGTTGCACCACGGTCGGCCCGTCGGCGAGGACCTCAGCCTCGAGCACCTCCTCGCTTTCGACTTCGACTTCGTTCTGTTCATCGGCTTCAAGGAAAATGAGTTCACCAGGCAGCTGGCCAGCGCCCGGCCGTCCTTCTGCCTCACCGACACCTACCCACATCCGGATGTTCCCGCCGGGCTGTTCCGCGGTGTCCTGTCCCACCGCGCCGTCGAGCGGCACCGCGATCTGCTGCTGGTGGGTGGCTCCTACGATGACAGCGTTTTCTATCCCGACCGCAGAGGCGAAGAGCTGGTGCTGGCCGTCGGCCGGATCCATCCTGACAAGAGCCAGCTCGAGCTGGTCCGAAGCTACCGGCGGGCGGTCTTCGACAAGTACGGCCTGCCCCTGCTTCTCGTGGGAGGCGTAGACGATCCGGATTATTTCGGCGAGGTACACAAGTACGTCGACAACTCATCGATCATGTCGAGCGTCGATCCGGCCGATCCCCTCGCCATCGGTGGCTGGCGCTCGGCGCAGGAAATCGCGCAGCTGTGCAACCGGGCCCGCCTGTTCGTGTCTGCGTCTCCGAAGGAAAGCTTCGGCATGGCGATGATCGAGGCGATAGCGTGCGGCACGACCTGTGTCGTGAACGGCGGCTACCGTGGTTTCGTCGCATCGGATCTGCGTCCCCACGTTTACGGGCACATC
>DATFDO010000090.1:0-13582 GCA_035252045.1 Pseudonocardiaceae bacterium | reverse complement strand
GATGCGCCGCTGGTCGCCGCGCTGCACGCGCGCTGCTCACCGCAGACCCGATCGCTGCGCTCGCTGCCCACCAGGCCGGTGTTGACCGCGGCTGTGCTGGCGCAACTGATCGGCGCTGACGGCTCTACCAGCATGCTCGCGGTGACCCCCGATGGCGGAGCCGCGGTCGGGTTGGCGAACCTGGTGCGGATCACGCCCGGCACGGCGCAGATCGCGCTGCTGGTGGAAGACGCCTGGCAGGGTCGGGGAGTGGGCACCGCGCTGGCGCGCAACCTCATCGAGCTGGCCCGGGCGGAGCAGTTCACCGAGATCGTCGCGGTGTCGCAAGTGGGTAACGGCGCCTTGACGCGGGTACTGCGCCGGGCCGGATTGCGCCCGCGCGGCCGCCTGGAAGGGGGCGCTTTGCGCGTCCGCGCCACCGTCCAATCCGACGAACCCGTCCCGAATAAGCCCACCCAGGTCAGCCTCGCGTAGCCACTGCGATCGCCGCGAAACAGTTACCTGACTGGAGCAAAATTCGGTGTATCAGAACGCTTTCAACCACATCTAATCTCTGAGGGGGCCACTACACGTGAGGACGTGGTCGAGATGTCGGCTCGGAGACGGACGCAGCTGATCTGCTCGGCGATGTTTGGCGCGCTCGTGATTTCGTGCGCAGCTCCGCCGGTATACGTGGTCGCACCACCCGCTCCGCAGGCTCAGCAGGAACAGCGAGGCGGCCAGCAAGCGGAACAAGCACCGGTAGAGCAGCAACCGCCGGCAGAGCAACAACAACCACCACCGGTCGAGCAGCAACAACCGGCCCAGCCACCGGTGGTCGTCCTCCAACCGCCGGTCGTATCGCAACCTGGTCCCGCATCCCAGGGCGGTGGTGTCGTCGCTCGGGTACCTGGGGGAAGCCAGTCCCGGCAGACCACCGGAGGCCAGCAACGGCCCTCGGGCAACGCGCCCGGCGTTGGGCACAATCTTCCCAATATAGGTGCAGACTATCGAGACAAAAATGCATGGGAAAACAACCAGCGGCAGGAGTGTAAAAAGGCACTCGGCCCGGGCCACGACAACTGCGTAACACTCCACTACCAGTGGTTCACAATGAATGGTCCAGGCGAGCTGGACACCACCCATGCAATCGGCGACCCTACGCCGAATTACGCCAACAAGGACAAATACGGCTCCTGCACGGCCGAGGATATCAATCCTCCGGACGACGGTCCGCCGGTGCCGTCCGGAACCACGATCGCCATAAAGATCGGCTGCATTCCGGCGGACCAGGACCAGAACGGTGCCACCACACAGAACGGCACCACCACACAGAACGGCACCACCACACAGACTACTGGTGAACAGCAGGGCGGCAACAACCAGCAGGCCGGCACCAATTCACAATTCAGTAACAAGCAGCAGACCGGCGCCAAGCAAAAGGACAAGCACGGCAAGGATACGAGGCCCGGAGGGTGACTGCGATTGCGGCGGCACCCGACGGCAAGTCCGCGCAACCGTCGTCAGAAGTGACATCAGCTCAGGCTCACGCCGAGCAGAAAAACCTCGCCGTCAACAGCGCCGACTTCGAAGCCGCCGCCGCACTGCCCCAGGTTCTGAAGGCGGTAGGCGCGATTGCCGCGCCCACAACACTGCTGACAGCACTGATGTTCCATTTCGGTTTGATGTACGCCATCGGATACTTCCGTTACCTCGGCGTGAACTGGACGGTCCTCGACCTCCCGGTGCAAAACTATCTGATCCTCAGCGTGAGCAGCGGGATCGTCCCGCTGATCTGCGCCGCAGGCGTGATGCTGCTGGCGCTGTGGATCTACCAGCTGCCCCTTGACACGCTTTCCATCAGAGCCCAACGGATTGCGCGTCGAGTGCTGATGCCGTCCACGGCCGTAGCTGGTTTGTTCCTGCTGACGGTGGGGTGGGTTGACGTCTGGAATCCCATAATCGGCGCGCAGTTCCCGCTGGAAGGGCGGGGGTTGAGCCTGTCCATCGGAATCCTGCTGCTGGCCTACGCTGCGCGGCTGCGGCGGACGCTTACCGCGAAGCGGCGATCAGCTCAGGCATCACGGCGCGTCCCGGTGGGAGTGGTCGTGGCAAAGTGGGGTGCGGTATTCATCGTGTTCAGTGTGGGACTGTTCTGGGCGGTATCGAGCTACGCGATCACTGCCGGAAAGACGGAGGCCCAAGGCCTGGAGGCTGACCTGTCCTGCGAAACGGACGTGACGCTATACAGCGAGAAGAGTTTAAACCTGTACGCGCCGGGTGTTCGGGGAACCATCGAGCAGACCCCTGACTCGGCCTACGGGTACCGCTATAGCGGCCTCAAGCTCGTGCCACAATCGGGGAACATGTACCTTTTTCTCCCCACCGGTTGGACCCATGACAAAGGTGCGGCCATCGTCTTACCACGCAGTGACAAACTCCGGCTCGAGTTCAGCCAGCCAGCCGCGGCGCTGGACGGACGGTGTTAGTTGCACACCGTTGTTTACAGGCGCTGGTTGTGTCCGAGCGCGAACTGCACCACCTGCTCGCCGATCGTGCGCAGGGTGCGCTCCACCGCCGGGTCTGACGGGACGCCATGAGCATCGAAACTCACCTCGGCAGAGTTCAGCGCCGCGCCCAGGGGCGTGGGCCAGCCTCGCAGCGCATGCACGATCGAGCGCAACGCGGTCAGCGTGGTCACCGCCGCCTGCCAGCCCAACGCCATCGCCACGCAGCCCACCGCCCGACCGTCCAAGTAGGGCCTGGTGTCGGCACGGAGATCTTCGATGTAATCCAGCGCGTTTTTGACCAACCCCGAGACGGTGCCGTGGTAACCCGGGGAGACCAGGACGACCCCGTCAGCCTCACGTAACGCGCTCACCAGTCGGTGGGCTGCTGCGCTGCGGTCGAACACCGCCGGGTCGTAGAACGGCAGCACCAGTTCGGTGCCGGTAACCGCGATCGTCTCGGCACCGGCGAGCTCGGCGCTGCGCAGAACCACACTGAGGGCACGCTCGGACTGCGAGTCCTCGCGCATCGAACCACCGATGCCGACCACGGTGAGCCCCATACCTTGACCCTACGGCCCGATCGTGGCTGTCAGGTGCGCGAGGGCCCGGCAACCCCCAGTGTTGCCGGGCCCTCGACGTTGCACAGGTTAGGCCCCGTCCTGTCCGGCCGAGCGCGCCGGGTTAGCTTGCTCGATCCGGTCTCCCAGTATTGGTCCGGAGGCTCAGATCGCCGGCGATGTGCACCAGCGTCAGGGCGCCGAAACCGCACCGTTGTCGAACTCGGCGACGAGAAGGCGGTCAGCTGATGGTGATCAGATACTCGGCGCGCGGTACGAGCTCACCGATGATGGGGGCACCGGGGATTTCGCCGGCGACCAGCAGGCCGCCGGAGGTCTGGGCGTCGGCGAGCAGCAGCAGTTCGTCCTCGCCCACTGAAGGTGACGCCGACAGGTGGGGTCGCGCCCAGTCCAGGTTGCGGCGGGTGCCCCCGCTGACGTAGCCGTCAGCCAGGGCCTGGCGAGCCCCGTCCAGGTAGGGGACCGCGGCCGCGTCCACGACCGCCGAGACGCCGCTGGCACGAGCCAGCTTCAGCAGATGCCCGAGCAACCCGAACCCGGTGATGTCGGTGGCGCATCGCACCCCGGCGGCGACCGCGGCCGCCGAGGCTGCCGCGTTGAGCGACGTCATCGCCGCCACAGCATGCGGGAACGTCTCGCCGGTGGCCTTGTGCCGGGCGTTGAGCACCCCGACGCCGAGTGGTTTGGTCAGCGACAGCGGCAGGCCGGCGACGCCGGCATCGTTGCGCAGGATCACCTGCGCGTCAGCGATACCGGTGACGGCCATGCCGTACTTGGGTTCCGGGTCGTCCACGCTGTGCCCGCCGGCCAGGTGACAACCCGCGGTGGCGCACACATCGCGGCCGCCCCGCAGCACCTCGGCGGCCAGCTCGAAGGGCAGCACGTCGCGCGGCCAGCCGAGCAGGTTCACCGCTACCACCGGCCGCCCGCCCATCGCGTACACATCCGACAGCGCGTTGGCGGCCGCGATGCGGCCCCAGTCGTAAGGGTCGTCGACCACCGGGGTGAAGAAGTCCGCGGTGGCGATCATCGCCAGCCCGTCCCGGATCCGCACTACCGCAGCGTCGTCACCATCGTCCAGACCGACGACGAGCTCGCCGGCCGGATCGGTCACGTCCGCGCCGATCAGCCCGGTCAGGATCGATTCGAGCTCACCGGGAGGGATCTTGCAGGCGCAGCCACCGCCGTGCGCGTACTGGGTGAGGCGGATCCCGGTAGTGGTCATAACGCCACCGTAACCGGGTTCGCTACAGATGCCAGCCCATCCACCAGCCGACGATCCCGCCCAGTATCAGCGTCTCGATGACCACTAAGGTAATGATCAACATGTGACTGACTGCCGGCTTGTCATGCAGCGCACGCAGTGCCCGGCGGCGCGCCCGGCGTGCCCGGCGTGCCTGCCGGTAAAACCATAACTGCCGCCCCAGCCGTGACCGCCGCCGCGGAAATACCGGCGGCGGCAAATTCTCCAGATCAGGATGCAGGCTGATGTACTCGGCTAGTTCCCGCTCCCATAACGCGTGATCGATGCTCTTCACCGTCCGACCCTTCTGTGGGCAGGGCTGGGACCATGGGACCCGCGAGGGCTCAGCGTTTCGCCGATGCCGCCTTATCGGTGTCATCGACTCCAAACACGGGGGTGTTACCAATTCAATACTGATTACTTTGCGTTTCACTCCAAGTACGCTCGGGTATTCAATTTTCGGACAATTCGGTCGACGTATTCACGATGCGCCCGATCAGCCGCGGATAGCGTTACGCAGGCAGTCGACGACTTCATCGTCGGAAGTTTGCGAGAAGTCGGAATACCACATGCCGATCGCTTGCAACTGCCGCGGGGTGATCAGCGCGATCAACTCGTCAGCGGCATCGGCTAATCCGCGGACCCAATCGAACGGTGCTACCGGGACGGCGAGGACGACCCGGGTCGCGCCTTGCGCTCGCGCGACCTGGCAGGCAGCTCGCGCGGTAGACCCGGTCGCGATGCCGTCATCGACCACCACGGCGGTGCGCCCAGCTAACGGGACCCGCGGGTGATCACCGCGGAACGCCTCTGCGCGGCGCTGGAGCTCCGCCCGCTCCCGGCGTTCGACGGCATCCAATGCCTCGGGAGTGACACCTGTGCGGCGGATCGTGTCGGGCAACACGATGCGCACGCCACCTTCGCCGATGGCCCCCATGGCCAATTCGGGCAGCGATGGGACGCCGAGTTTGCGGACCACGATCACATCCAGCGGGGCATCCAGGGCAGCCGCCACTTCTGCCGCTACCCGGACTCCACCGCGGGGCAAACCCAGCACCACCACGTCGGCCTCCCGCAGCGATTGCAGCCGTTGACCCAGCTGCCTGCCCGCGTCGGCACGATCGACGAACATGCCGCCGATTATCCGCTGTCTGGAGTGGTTATGCCGGGGTCAGCGCTGATCAGGGATGCGGTACCACAGTGAATGTGGCCGATAGCTGTTGCGCTCCGCAGGTTGCCGCCACCTGGTGGGGCCCGAAAGCGGCATCCGGGCGCACCGTGGCGGTACCGAATACGTGCCACGGTTGGTGGCCACTGGGGTCTGGCTGTAATGCGCCGACGTCGAACACCGGCGACTGCACCGGGCCGAGTTCGTCCAGGCACGCGACGTCGAGCTTGACCGTCGCGCCGCGCAGCCCTTCCTGGGGGGACAACCGCAACCAACTCACCCCCGGGGCCGGGGATGGCGCCGTTAGCACGGTGGTCCGGCTCGGCGGCGGGCTGACCTCGGCCGGCCTGGGATTTCCGGCGCAGGCTGCCGCCAGCACCCCCAACCCGAGGACTACTACACCGGCCCGAACGTCCATAGCCCGTAGAGCATGCCACGCCGGGAAAGCCCGGGGGCTAGCGGAGCAGGTTGGTGGCGACGGGGCGCAGGCGCGGGGAGCCTTCGTCTTCGTGGTAGTCGGCGGAGGTGGTTTCGTCGGTGCCGTTGAAGATGTGTAGCCGGCGGGCCACCAGAGTCACCAGCGCGGCTACCACGAGGTTGCCGATGAGCGCGACGAATCCCACATAGGTCTGCATCGGCGAACCGCCGAATGGGTGCCAGCCCAGCAGCGACAACTTGTTCAGCGCGAGTGCCGACCCACCGAAGTGCTGCCTTCCGGTGGCCGGATTGGGAATTCCGTTGAGCAGCACCAGACCCCATGCCATACCGGCCACCCAGCCCGCGACCAATCCCCAGACGTGGAACCAGCGGGTGTACAAAGCGATCGCCACCATGGGCAGCGTCTGCAGGATGATCACACCGCCGATTAATTGGAGGTCGATCGCGTACTGCGGGTCGACGAAAACGATGAACGCGACGGCGCCGAACTTCACCACCAGGGAGGCGATCTTGGCCTGCTTGCACTCCTGCTCGGTCGTGGCGTCCCGGCGCAGGTACGCCTTGTAGATGTTGCGGGTCCACAGGTTCGCCGCCGCGATGGACATGATCGCGGCGGGCACCAGTGCTCCGATCCCGATCGCTGCGAAGGCGACCCCGGCGAACCACGAGGAGAATTGCCCCTCGAACAGCACCGGGATCACTGTGTTGGAATCTGGCCGACCGGTGGCCGCATTGACAAGCGGTTTCGTATGCGCCGCGATCGCTGCATAACCGAGCAGTGCCAGCAGCCCCAGCAGTAACGAGTACGCCGGTAACGCCACCATATTGCGTTTGATCACATTGCGGCTGCGGGACGCCAAGGCGCCGGTCACCGCGTGCGGGTACAGGAACAGCGCCAACGCCGAGCCCAGCGCCAGCGTGACGTACTGCAGTTGATTGTTGGCGCCTAGCAAAAGACCATCGGCAGGCGTTTTTGTGGCAGTGAACTTCGCGTCGGCAGCGTCGAAGATCGTGCCCCAGCCGCCCAGTTTTGCCGGCAGGATGACCACCGCTGCGATAATCACCAGGTAAATCAGCGTGTCCTTGACGAATGCGATCAGCGCAGGAGCGCGCAGCCCGGATTGGTAAGTGTAGAGGGCCAGGATCACAAAGGCGACGAACAGTGGGAGATGCCCCGCTAAGCCGGACCCGTTGAGACCCATCGTGCGCAGGACCGCTTCCAGCCCGGCCAGTTGCAGGGCGATATACGGCATCGTTGCGACGATGCCGGTGATCGCGACCAGCAACGCCAAAATATCCGAGCCGTAGCGGCCGGCAACGAAGTCCGCCGGGGTGACATAGCCGTGCACTCGCGAGACCGACCACAACCGGACCAGCGGCAAGAACACCAACGGGTAGACGAGCACCGTGTAGGGCAATGCGAAAAATCCCATCGCCCCGGCACCGAACATCAGCGCCGGTACCGCGACGAAGGTGTAGGCGGTGTAGAGATCGCCACCGATGAGAAACCAGGTGATCCACGACCCGAACCTGCGACCGCCCAGCCCCCACTCGTCGAGGTGATTCAGCGCCCCCACCGACTTCCACCGCGCGGCGTAGAAACCCAGCCCGGTGACCAGAGCGAACAGCAGCGCGAAGATGACCAGCTCAACCCAGCGGATGGTCATCGGCGGTCCCCCGTCTTCAGGTACACCACCGCGACACACACCACCCCTAGTGGGATGAACAGGAACTGCACCCAGTAGAACAGCGGAAACCCGAGCAGCCGGGGCTCATCCCGGTTGAACACCGGTGTCACCAACGCCAACAGTGGCACCAGCAGCAACAAGTTCCACCCACGCATCCCGACATTATGCGGGTCAGGGGCGACGTAGTCGTCCCTTCAGTGCATCAAGTTCATCAAGCATTGTGGTGGGCAGAGCGTCACCGATCTTGGCGAACCACTCGTCGATGAGGGGTAGCTCGGCGCGCCACTCGTCGGTGTCGACGGCCAGCGCCGCGCTGACGTCGTCGATGGGGGTATCCAGGCCGGATAGCTCGAGCTGATCGGCGGTGGGCACCCGGCCGATCGCGGTGTCGACCGCCGCGGACCGGCCGTCGACCCGCTCGAGGATCCACTTCAGTACCCGGCTGTTCTCCCCGAAACCGGGCCACAGGAAACGACCATCGGTGCCGCGCCGGAACCAGTTAACGTAAAAGATTTTCGGCAACGCGCTGGCGTCAGCGTCCTTGCCGACGTCGATCCAGTGCTGGAGATAGTCACCAGCGTGGTAGCCGATGAACGGCAGCATCGCCATCGGGTCGCGGCGTACCTGGCCGACGGTGCCGGCCGCCGCCGCGGTCTTCTCGCTGGATAGGGTGGCGCCCAAAAACACCCCGTGTTGCCAATCGAACGCCTCGTTGACCAGCGGGATCGTGCTGGCCCGGCGACCGCCGAACAGGATCGCCGAGATCGGCACACCGGCCGGGTCGTCCCACTCGTTCGCAAGCACCGGGCACTGCGACATCGGCGTGCAGTACCGGGAGTTCGGATGCGCGGCGCGGGCGCCGGTGACACCGTCGGCGGGCGTCCAGTCCTCGTGCCGCCACGAGGTGAGGTGCTCGGGCTGGTCGTCCATGCCCTCCCACCAGATGTCCCGGTCGTCGGTGAGCGCGACGTTGGTGAAGATCGAGTTACCCAGGCACAACGTGCGCATGGCGTTGGGATTCGTGCGCCAGCTGGTGCCCGGGGCCACCCCGAAGAAGCCGGCTTCGGGGTTCACCGCGTAGAGCCGGCCGTCGGGACCGAAGCGCATCCACGCGATGTCGTCACCGAGCGTCTCGGCTTTCCAGCCGGGGATGGTGGGTGCGAGCATCGCCAGGTTCGTCTTGCCGCAGGCCGACGGGAACGCCGCCGCGACGTAGTGCACCCGTTTCTCCGGGCTGGTCAGCTTAAGGATCAGCATGTGCTCGGCGAGCCAGCCCTCGTCGCGGGCCATCACCGAGGCGATCCGCAGCGCGTAGCACTTCTTGCCCAGCAGCGAGTTGCCGCCGTAACCGGAGCCGTAGCTCCAGATCATCCGTTCCTCGGGGAAGTGGCTGATGTATTTGACCTCGTTACACGGCCACGGCACGTCGTCCTGACCGGGTTCCAGCGGGTAGCCCACCGAGTGCAGGCACGGCACAAAATCAGCTCCGGTGCCGTCGGCTCGGACGAACTTGCGCAGCGCGGCGGCGCCCATTCGCGTCATGATCCGCATCGAGCACACCACGTAAGGCGAGTCGGTGATCTCGACGCCGAGCTTGGGCTCGTGATGTTCATCGTGGGGGTCGTCCAGCGGTCCCATGCAGAAGGGCACCACATACATGGTTCGGCCGCGCATGCAGCCCCGATACAGCCCCGTCATGATCTGCTTCATCTCGTCGGGGTGCATCCAGTTGTTGGTCGGACCGCAGTCGCGCTCTGCGCGCGAGCAGATGAATGTGCGCTCCTCGACGCGTGCCACGTCCGACGGGTCGGAAACGGCCCAGAACGAGTTGGCTTTGCGATTTCGATCCAGCCGGGTGAGCGTGCCGGCGTCGACGAGCTGCGCGGTGAGCCGTCGCCACTCCAGCTCCGATCCGTCGCACCATTCGATGCGGTCGGGCTGGGTGAGCTCTGCGGTCTCGCGCACCCAGTCGCACAACTGGGCATGGCTGGTGGGGACATGATCGAGGCCTGGGATAGTCGCCGTAGTCACTGCTCGTCTCCTTCGTGAGCCAACCGGCTCCCATCAGACCGACGGCGTTCGCCGGGAACGCCGAGGACCGCCACATGCTGTGCATGGGCGGTGAGACGTCGAAGGGATCAAGAACCACGGTAGTCCGAAAGGCGGACGGCTGCCCGTATTTGAGGCCTTCCTCACAAGCCGCCGCACCGAGCTGTGCGGACGGCCGCCATGAACCGGCGAACGCCGTCCCTGGGCGGGTAGCGGCCGATCAATGTGCCGCGTTGGTAGTGGTTAGCGACCGCCGCGGGCCAGGTTGGTGGTACTTGAAGAGCCACCTACTAGCTGGCTGGGCTCACCGAGGACATGTTGAAGTCGGGGATTCGCATCGAGGGCATTGCGGTACGGGCGAAATAGTCCTTCCACTCGCGGCACAGGGTCCGCTCGGTGGCGCCCACCTCGGTGATTCGCCGGAGCAGGTCGATTGGGCTTTCGTTGAACCGGAAGTTGTTCACCTGGCCGACCACCTCACCACCCTCGACGAGGTACACCCCGTCCCGGGTCAGCCCGGTGAGCAGCAACGAGACCGGATCGACCTCGCGGATGTACCACAGGCAGGTCAGCAGCAGACCACGGTCGGTGCGAGCCACCAGCTCGTCGGTGGAGGCAGCCGCACCTCCGGTCAAGATCAGGTTCTCGGCTGGTGGGGTGTACTGGCCGCCCAGTTCCTGCGCGGCCGCCCGGGGATAGGTCAGCGCATTCACCGTGCCCTCGCGCAGCCAGTCCACCCGCTGCATCGGGGCGCCGTTGTCGAACACGCTGACCGAGTCGCCCGACGTGGTGGTCGCCAAGAACGGCGAAGTCTGCAAGCCGGGCGCCGACGGATCAGTCGATAAGGTCAGCGGCAGCGTGGTGAGCCGCTCACCGAGCCGGGTGCCGCCTGGGCCGTTGCCGGGTGCGGCGAAAGCGGATCGGCCCTCATGCGCCGGCCGGCCGTCCATCGACCAGACCATGTAGAGCAGCAGGTCCGCGACCGCTGACGGCGGCAAGATCGTCTCGTACCGGCCGGCGGGCAGCGGCACCTGCCGCTGCGACCAGCCCAGCCGCCGCCGTAGCTGCGCGACCAGCGCGGAGAAGTCCAGGTCGATGAAATCAGCGGTGTAGGCGCCGGCCCAGGCACTGCGGGTGAGGTCGTCGGCGATCTTGCCGTTGAGTTCAACGGTGCCGGTGGGCTGCACCCAGCGGCGGCGCAACCCGGTCGACGACGCCAGCCAGGTGGTCTCCAGGCGGTGGTCGGCGAAGCCGTAGAGCAGCTCACCGGCCCCGCTCCCGACCGCCGCGGCGAGCTCGTCGATCAACCGGGCGAATACCCCGATCTGGGTGGCCGCCGCAGGCTCGTCGAAGTCGTCGTCCGATTTCCCCTCCACCAGGGGTGCCACATCCCGGGCCGACCCGGACTGCCGGGCGGCCTGCTCGCTGGCCGCCACCACGGCACGTACCTCATCGAGCTCGGCGCCATTGCCGCTGACCACGCCGACCGAGTCACCCACCACGGAGATCACCGCGAACGAGCGGGTGGTGGAGTGCCCGTTGGTGGTCATCGTGTTGTTCGCCCAGCGCAGGTTGACCTCGCTGGTCTCGGTGAGCACCACGACGCAGCCATCGGCTCCAGACGCCTCTAGCGCAGTGCCGGTCAGCTGCTTTGCAGAGATCACCGGCCGGCCTCCTCGCGGGCGTTGAGCACGTTGATGTTGCGAAACAGTGCCGACGGGCAGCCGTGGCTGACCGCCGCGACCTGGCCGGGTTGCGCTTTTCCGCAGTTCATCGCGCCGCCCAGCAGCCACGTGCCGCGACCGCCCACCGCCTCCATGGCCCCCCAGAAGTCGGTGGTGGTGGCCTGGTAGGCGACGTCGCGCAGCTGACCGGCCAGCGCGCCGTTGTCGATCCGGTAGAACCGCTGGCCGGTGAACTGGAAGTTGTAGCGCTGCATGTCGATCGACCACGAGCGATCGCCGACGATGTAGATGCCACGGGCCACCCCCGAGATCAGCTCCGCGGTCGACGTGTCCGCCGTCGGGTCCGGCTGCAACGACACGTTGGCCATCCGCTGGATGGGCACATGATGCGGCGAGTCGGCGAACGCACAGCCCGCCGAGCGTTCCAGCCCCAGCCGGCGGGCGAAGACCCGATCGGTCTGGTATCCGACCAGCGTCCCGTCACGCACCAGGTCCCACTGCGAGGTGGCCACCCCGTCGTCGTCGTAGCCGATAGTGGCCAGACCGTGTTTGTCCGTGCGGTCCCCGGTGACGTGCATGGCGCCCGATCCGTACCGCAGGGTGCCCAGCTTGTCCGGGGTGGCGAACGACGACCCGGCATAGGCCGCTTCGTAACCGATCGCCCGGTCGTACTCGGTGGCGTGCCCCACCGACTCGTGGATCGTCAGCCACAGGTTCGTCGGGTCGATCACCAAGTCGTAGCGGCCGGGCGCCACGCTGGGCGCCTTGACCTTCTCGGCCAGCCAGTCCGGCAGCTGCGCCAGCTCGCTGTCCCAATCCCAGACGGTGTTGCCGGCCAGGTACTCCCAACCCCGGGCGGTGGGTGGGGCGCAGGTCCGCATGGTCTCGAACGAGCCCGCTGCCCGGTCCACCGCGATCGCGGTCACCGCCGGGTGCATTCGGACTCGCTGCTGGGTGGTGTGCGTGCCGGCGGAGTCGGCGTAGAACTTGGTCTCCTTCTCCACCCGCAGCACCACATCGGTGTGTTCGACCCCCTCGGTGGCGAGCAACCGGCGCGACCACTCCGACAGCAGCGCCACCTTCTCGCTCAACGGCACGGTGAACGGATCGACCTGGTGATCACCACTCCACACCGCACCGGCGTGCACCGGTTCGGCGGCCAGCTCCACCCGCTCGGCATTGAGCGGGTGCAGCGTGCGGGCCACCTCCACGGCTCGCACCGCCGTGTCCGCCGCGGCCTGCGGGGTCAGCTCCACATGCGAGGCGAACCCCCAGGTACCCGCGACGATCACCCGGACGGCCAGCCCGACGGTGGTGGAGTCCTGAGCGGTGGCGACGGTCCCGTCGCGCAACCTCAGCAGCTGCCGGGTGATCCGCTCGATCCGGACATCGGCATGCTCGGCGCCCAGGTCGTGAGCCCGCGCCAGGGCCGCCTCAGACACCGGCTGTAACGGCAAGGCAAGGAAGTCGGGATCGATCATGGCGGTACTCATATCCGCCGACCCTAGCCCGCATCCCCGACAACAGGGGTGGCGCCAGCTCGCCGCGTGTGTTCTTCACCCCTGCCGGTACAAAAGTTACTGTTGCAATCAGTCACTGACATGCCTTAACTTGAGCCTGCGTGACCACGGAGAGTAAGGGGGATCGCTGGGTCATCTGGGGGGGCCTGCCCACTGCACCCGATTAATGCAGTGCGGCGGATTATCACATACGCCTGCTGTGATATGGGCAGAGTTCGCGTGAACTCGTTCCGGGGTGCACCTATCACCAGATAACAAACCTGGCAACCGATTGTATCGGCTGTGTAGTGTTGGGCGGCTGCGCGCAAAACCTTCCCTGGGTCACTTCGGTCCTGGTGGCTTGCACGACTACTCCATCGACTGGAAAAGGGGATAGGCGTTATGAGAATCTCGGATGTCTTCACCATGGGTGGCGGCGGCAGCGGATACGACGGCAATAACGGTTCTTACTACTACTCGGAGGACCCTTGCTACCAAGGCAGAGGCTGCGTGAGGGACACCGACTCCGTTGACAAGTACTGCGACCCCCGCTCCCGCCGCCATGGGCTCGCGCACATTCTCGGTGGGCTGCTCGGCATTCTTCGGTAGTTCGTCATCCCGCAGGTTCCCGGACGGTGGCGGCCGGCCACCACCCTCAGCCGGCGGGCACGCGGCACGAGGAATCGACAGTGCTTGACATCGACACGCAGTCTGGCCGGGAGTCCCGGCGCCGTCGGTGATGTTT
>DATFDO010000089.1:0-2448 GCA_035252045.1 Pseudonocardiaceae bacterium | reverse complement strand
GCCGCCGCCGACACCGACGAGCACTACCGGCACCTGCGGCGCTCGCTGTTGATCAATCCAGTCACGCAGGGCTGGCGAGCGCGGGTCGCCCAACGTTGGCTGCGGCACCCGCACCGCGGCGTACGCGGCACCCTCCGGGAGGCACCGGACGAACATCGCCAAATCCGTCTCATGGCTGCCCGCGAGCACATCACAACCCTGGAACACCACGATCAACGGGGCATCGGGGTCCCGGGAGCCCCACCGGGTGATCGTCGGTGCGACGGATTCCGTCACGCGGTGCTCACCCCGCTCCACCGGGACAGCTCCGCGGGCAGGTCTAACGCCTCGACGGGAGCACTCGACTCGTAGTCACCCCACTGCGCCCGCGGCAGCATCCACATGATCTCGAACTCGTTGCCGTCGGGATCGGCACCGTACAGGCTCTTGGTCGCTCCGTGGCTGGACTCACCGCGCAACGCACCCGCGGCGAGCAGCACCTCCCGCGCTGTGGCCAGCTCGTCAATGGTGCCGACCTGCCAGGCCAGGTGGTACAACCCGATGTGCCCGCGCGGGGGGCGAGAAGCTTGCCGACCCAACCCGAACAACCCCAGGTCGTGATGGTTGTCCGAATGGCTGGCGCGCAGGAATGCGGCATTGGCGCGAGGCTCGGTGGCGATCACCTTCATGCCGAAGACTCGCTCGTAGAACTCGACCGCGCGGTCCAGATCACTGACAAACAGCACAGCGTGGTTGAGCCGGCGAACCGCGATCATGGCAGCCTCCTCGACGTGGCGTACCGTGGCCTGACCAAGGTACGGCTAGGCTCAAGCTGCCCGCAGCACGATCATGCCTGGGCGGGCACGAGCAGGGTGAACGTCGGCGGAGCGGGCCGGGTCAACCGGAGTCGGCCACCCTCGGCTTCAGCCAGGCTGCGGGCCAGTGCAAGGCCGATGCCATGCCCCTCGGCCAGGCGCGAACGTCTGGTGAACAGCTCGGGTTCGGGCGCGGTGATCCCGGCGCCTTCGTCGGACACATCGATGGCGAGCGCGTCAACGGCATTGCGCACCGCTACCGAGACGGTGCCTGAACCGTGCGTGGCGGCGTTGTCCAGCAGCACGGTGAGCACCTGCCGCACCGCCGCGGTGGACGCCAGCGACACCGGCGCATGCGGGTCTACAGCTACGTGCAGTTCCCGGTCCTGGGCGGCCAGCCGGTCGTGCCAGCCCGTTTCGATCTCTTCGAGCAGGGTCGGAAGATCCAGCGGGGCGGCGTTGGAACTGCGCGTGTCGCGAGCCAGCGCAAGTAATTCTTCGATCGTCTGTTCCAGGCGGTCCGCGGCGGCGATCCCGTCCGTGATGGCCTGGCGGAGGTCCTGCCCGGGCCGGTCCAGCGCCGCTTCGAGCCGCAGCCGCAGGCCGGTCAGCGGCGTGCGGAGCTGGTGCGAGGCATCGGCGGAGAAGGACCGTTCCCGGGCGAGCATGTCATCCAGGCGCACGGCAGTGCTGTTCAGGGCAGAGCCCACGGAGTCGATCTCCGGGATGGCGGCCGGAGCCGTCCGGACGCTGAAGTCACCCTGACCGAGACGCAGCGCCGCATCAGACAGCTTTTCCAGCGGTTCAGCGAGCCGTCGGGCCTGCCAGCGCGCCACCAGCCAGACCGTGCCGACCGCCAAGCCACCCAAGCCGAGCATGGCCAGCCACACCAGCCCCACCATCCGGTAGACGGTGCGCAGCGGGCTGGCGGCGCGCACCGCGCCGATCACATCGCTGTCATGGGTCACCGGCACTGCCACCACCAGATCACCATTGACGTCGGCGTTATTGATCTCACCGTGCAGCGCTTTGTAAACCGGGAGATCGCCGCCTTCCGGCCCCGCGCCCAAGATGAGCAATCCGCGATCGACATAGACCGCGAGTTGCGTGCCGTCCTTCGGATCACGAAGGTCGGTGGGCATATTGCCGCGAAGTACATCTGCCGTGACGGCCGCTGCGGCGGCATCGGCTACCCGCAGCAGCTTTGTGCGCTCATCAGATTTCGCGTACTTCAGCACTCCAGCAGCCAGTGGCACCCCGAACAAGCCGATGGCGAGCACCGCGGCGAGCACCGCGAGACCCACGATGCGAGTGCGCACAATGCGTTGATACCACGCTCGTGGGTGGCATTCGGTGCCGGAATACCGTTACGCACTCACGACCTCGGCGGAGCCTCAAGCCGGTAACCGTGGCCGCGCAGGGTAGTGATCCGGGGCACCGCACCCAGCCCGGCCATGCCAGCCAGCTTGCGGCGCAGCGCGGCCACATGCACATCGAGGGTCTTCGTCGGACCGAACCAGTTCTCGTCCCACACTTGAGCCATCAGGGTCTCCCGGCTGACCGCAGCTTCCGGTGCTGCCGCGAGGCGAGCGAGCAGGTCGAACTCCTTGGCCCGCAACGGCATCTCCCGCCCCGCAACGGTCGCTCGCCGGCT
>DATFDO010000088.1:0-10055 GCA_035252045.1 Pseudonocardiaceae bacterium | reverse complement strand
CGTCCGGATCCCATTGAAGTGGGCGTCGCCAAGGAGGTATACCTGTTCGGGGGCCTGGGCCGGATCCGTGGATAGCGACGAGTGGTCGCTACGACCACAGTGACACCACGGAAATCCCGACTTCGCCAAGCAGCCGCCGGGTCAGCGGCAGGCTGATGCCGATCACGCTGGAGGGGTCACCGTCGATCCCGTCGACGAACCAGCCGCCCCGGCCATCCAAGGTGAATCCGCCGGCCACGTACAGCGGTTCCGCGCTGTCGACATAGGCCTCGATCTCCTGCGGTGATGGGGTGCCGAACCGGATCACGGTGGCTTGGGCACCACGGGCCTGGGCGATGGGGTGACCCCCTTCCATGCGCACCACGGCGTGTCCGGTGAGCAGCTCGCCGGTGCGACCGGCCATCGTCTGCCAGCGCCGCACCGCGGCCTCGACGCAACCGGGCTTGCCCACCAGTTCGCCACCGATGTGCAGCATCGAGTCACACCCGACGATCACCGCGTCGGGGTGCTCGCCGGCGATCTTCGCCGCGACCGTGTCGGCCTTCGCGCTGGCCAATGCGGTCACTACCTGCGTGGGGCTCGCCGCGGCCAGCGTGGCGGCCAACGCATCTTCATCTACGCCGGACACCTGGACCACAGGATCGATCCCAGCGCCGCGAAGTACGCCGAGCCGGCCCGCGGACGCCGACGCGAGGATGAGACGCACGGCGCTCAGCCGCGGGTGGCGAACATGCCGGTGAAGGTGAGCCGCAGCACGCAGTCCGCACCGCGGTGGGCTGAGCCGACCATCTCCAGAAGCCCTAGTCCCGCACGGCTACGCGACAGGCGTGCGCCGATCACCTCCAGGCGCATGCGCAGCACGTCACCAGGGAACACCGGCGCCGGCCACGATAAGTCCCGGCCACCCGGCGAGCCCTGGGCGGTCGAATCGATCAGCACGGTATCCACGTAGGCCCGCATCCACAGGCATGCGGTGAACCACCCCGAGGCGCACAGACCGCCCAGTACTGAACGCCGCGCCGCGTCCTCGTCGAGGTGGAACGGCTGGGGGTCGAAGCGCTGGTTGAAGGCAAGCATCTCGTCTCGATCGACCTTGGCCTCACCAAGGTCGATCACTGTGCCCGGGATCAGATCCTCGTACGCGATGGTGGTCACACCGCCGATCCTGCCATCGGTACGGCGTTACCCGCCGAGAAACGGGGTTGGGCACGGGTCAACTCGCCGAACCGGCGGCTGTCTTGCAAGCCCTCGATGATCAGCGGCACCACTCGCTGTAGTCATGCCCCATCCGGCGCGCCTGTGCCGCAGTCAGCGGTGGCGGAGTTTGCGCTGCTGAGCAGCTTTTCGCAATCCGGAGCTTGGTCACATCGTGACTGTCGTGCGCATAGACCGAAATGGCGGTATCGACGATAGCCGATGCGCCGGGTCGCCCCAGCTGCTTCGCGGTGTGGACGGATCCGCGGCCGCAGGTCGCACCGACACCGCGAACACCGCGATCAGCGCGGCCAGCTCTTCCTCCGACGGCTCACCTCGCAGAATCTGTATCGCCGGAGCTGGCGAGCTGGTTCTCGGTTCGTTCATCGACGCTAGCCTCCCAAGATCACACGCTCACAGGGGGATGTTCCCGTGTTTTTTGGCAGGCAGGGTTTGACGCTTGGTGTGCAGCATGCGCAGGGCGCGGGCCACCTGGGAACGGGTGTGGCTGGGACGAATCACTGCGTCGACGTAGCCGCGGTCGGCCGCGACGTAGGGGTTGAGCAGGGTGTCCTCGTAGTCCTGCTGGCGCCGGGCCCGCAACGCATCCACGTCCTCGGCTGAGGCCGCCGCGAGTTCCCTGCGGTACAGGATGTTCGCCGCGCCGGAGGCGCCCATCACCGCGATCTGCGCCGACGGCCAGGCCAGATTGACGTCCGCGCCGAGGTGCTTGGAGCCCATCACGTCATAGGCACCGCCGTAGGCCTTCCGGGTGATCACAGTGACCTTGGGCACGGTGGCCTCGGCGTATGCGTAGATCAGCTTGGCGCCGCGCCGGATGATGCCGTTCCACTCCTGACCGGTACCCGGCAGGAAACCGGGCACGTCGACGAAGGTGAGCACCGGGACGTTGAACGCGTCGCAGGTTCGCACGAACCGCGCGGCCTTCTCGCTGGCGTCGATGTCCAGGCAGCCGGCCAGCTGGGTGGGCTGATTGGCTACCACGCCGACGCTGCGGCCCTCGACCCGACCGAAGCCGACCACGACGTTGGGCGCGAACAGCTCGTGCACCTCCAGGAACTCGCCCTCGTCGACGACCCGAGTGATCACCTCGTGGATGTCGTAAGGCGCCTTGGCGGAGTCGGGGATCACGGTGTCCAGCTCCAGGTCGGCGTCGGTCACCGGGCCGGCTGCCGGCGCGTCGAACACCGGAGGTTCGGACAGGTTGTTCGACGGCAGGAACGACAGCAGCTCCTTGACGTAGGACAACGCGTCCTCCTCATCAACGCCGAGGTAGTGCGCGTTGCCCGACTTGGTGTTGTGCGTGCGCCCACCCCCGAGTTCCTCGAAGCCGACCGACTCACCAGTCACGGTTTTGATCACATCGGGGCCGGTGATGAACATGGCCGAGGTCTGATCGACCATCACGGTGAAGTCGGTCAGCGCGGGGGAGTAGACGTGCCCGCCCGCGCACGACCCCATGATCAGCGAGATCTGCGGGATCACCCCGGAGGCGTGCGTGTTGCGCAGGAAAATGTCGCCGTACAACGCCAGCGAGACCACGCCTTCCTGGATCCGGGCGCCGCCGCCCTCGTTGATCCCTACGATCGGGCAGCCGGTTCGCAACGCCAAGTCCATCACCTTGACGATTTTCTCGCCGTACACCTCGCCGAGGCTGCCGCCGAAGACCGAAGCGTCCTGGCTGAACACACACACCGGCCGGTCGTCGATGGTGCCGTAGCCGGTGATCACCCCGTCGCCGTAGGGCCGGTTGGCGTCCTGACCGAAGTTGGTGCTGCGATGCCGGGCCAGTTGGTCGAGCTCAGTGAACGATCCCTCGTCGAGCAGCAACTCGATCCGCTCCCGGGCGGTCTTGCGTCCCTTGGCGTGCTGGCGCGCCGCCGCACCCACGGACCCCGCCCGCACCGCCTCCTCGCGGTGTAGCAGGTCGGCGAGCTTTCCGGCGGTGGTGTGGATGTCCGGCTCCATGCCGCCCGACCCTAAAGGTAGCGTCGGCGAGTGTGTGGACCGATCTTGACCGGCCGCCGCTACGGCAGGCAGCGCTGCGCCGGGCCCTGGTGGCGCCGGCCGGGCCTTATGCCGGACTCGACGTCGTGCGCACCGTGCCGTCGACGAACACCGCGCTGGTCGACGCGGCCCGTCAAGGCGCACCGGATCGGACCGTGCTGGTCGCCGAGCATCAGAGCCAAGGGCGGGGACGGGCCGGGCGCAGCTGGGCCGCCCCGCCGCGATCGGGTCTTGTCGTGTCGGTGCTGCTGCGACCCGCCGACGTGCCGCCGTCCCGATGGAGCTGGCTGCCGTTGCTGGCGGGGGTAGCGCTGTGCAAGGTCATCACCACGATGGCCGAGCTGCCGGTGGCCCTGAAATGGCCCAATGACCTGCTGCTGGGCTCCTACCAGCGCAAGGTGGCCGGGATCCTCGTCGAGCTTGTCCCCGAGCAGTCCGCGGTGGTGATCGGTACCGGACTCAACGTCACGGTGCGACCGGACGAACTGCCGGTGCCCACCGCTACGTCGCTGGCCATCGAGAACGCCACCTGCACCGACCGTGATCCACTGCTGCGAGCTGTGCTGCGGACGCTGGACGGCGAGCTGCGGCAGTGGTGCGAGTACGAAGGCGATCCGGTTGCCTCCGGCTTGCACGAGGCCTACCGGCAACGCTGCGCCACTGTGGGTGAGCAGATCCGGGTGCAGTTGCCCGGCCGGACCGAGCTCACCGGCACCGCAGTGGACATCGACACCGCCGGCCGGCTAGTGGTGCGCTCCGGCGACCAGCGGCGGGCGGTGGCGGCCGGCGATGTCACACATGTCCGGGTGATCCAGTGCCAACCCTGACGGATATCCCGGTGTCCGGCGTGTCGCGTCCCGGTGCCCGGTGTGTCGCACGGCGGTGCACGGTGATCTACGGTGCGGGCCCGTCATAGACCAGCAGGCCGTCGTCGCGAACACGCGCACCATCTGTCGGCCGGTGTTCTTGCAGCCGCCCGTCATGCATGAGATGGAGTACCGGCACGTGCGCGCTCAGCACCACGAAGTCGGCGATCATCCGGCGGTGGCAGCGCCACCACACCGACTCCGAACACAGCACCGTGGTGGCTCGATCATGTGACTCGCTGAGCAGGTCGCGGATCGCCCCGAGGAACTCCCCGGTTCGCATGTGGGCCGCGTAGCCGGCGAAGGAGCGGTTGCGCAGCGCGGTGTCGGGTGAATCGGGCGGCGCTTTGCGCCACCCGCCCAACCGCCGCTCCCAGCGGTACCCGATGTGGTGCTCGGGTAGCCAGCGCGCCATCGCCTGGCGCGCCACATCGGGGTTGCGCCGGCTGCCCGGAGCCGTCCGCACATCCACGAGTTCCCGGATCCCGGTCGTGGTGAGCAGTTGCTGCAACTGGTCGCGGTCTGCGGTGCCGTGGCCGACGGTGAACAACGGCATCTGCCCAGCATGGGCCACCCCATCTGCAGGCGCAGCGCCGATGGAGCAGAAACCCCAGCGCATCGGCCGGAGTCGCGACGGTGACCGTTGGCGGTCGGCATCCCCTCACCATGCCAGGCACGGGGATGACCCAGCGTGCGCTACTGCGGCGCTTTGGGCAGCCGAGGCTCGATCATCTGCGCGATGCGCAGTGCCTCGGCGCACGGATCGACTGATGGGGAAGTCGCGTTGCTCGGTACCGCCACGCTCACCGACAGCGCTGCCGATCCGCCGTCGATGAGCTGCGCGCATTGCGAACCTTTTTGGTCCACCCCGAAATGGGCCCCGGCTCGACCGTTGACGGTATTGTCCTGGAAATTCATGAAATGGGGATCGTTGCGGTGCGCCCGGTACCCGGCTAGCGTGCTGTTATCTCGCTCCAGGCTCAGGGTGTAGGACTTGCCCCGCCATCGGCAGCCAATCACACCCGCAGTATTGAAATCCTTACGGGTGCTAGTTTGCACACCCAGCCCGGCCAGTTCGGAATCCGTCAGAATCGTGCACATATCGACCTTGCTGGCGTCGGCCACCGCGGGCGCCGCCGCGGGTGGCGCCTTGGATTGCTGACTGCCACAGCCGGCCACCAGCAATCCCGCGATGATGAGCGTGGCCGCGCGCCTCACGGCCGCACCTGGGTGCTCGTATCGTCGTCCGGTGACTCGGTTCGTCGAGCGTGCCGGGCGGGCGGGCGTTGGCCGAGGTCGCCGAAGCGGTCGCGGTAGCAGGCCACGATTTGCGCGGCCGGGCTGTCGGCGCTGTCCACGGTTGACGCGGCCACCAGATCCTGCACCTGAGTGGCCAGGGTGCTGTGCGCGCGCCGCAGGCACGTCATCAACTCGGCCGACAGGCGCGCCGGGTCCATCCCGCGGGCACGCTCGGTCAAAGTCAGCTCGGTGGGCACGCCTTGTGCGTCCACGCTGACTCGAACCATGCCGTCGGTGGAGGTTTCGGTCACTGTCAGTTCGGACATCTCCTGGTGCAGACCGCGGTAGGCCTCCGCCTTTCGTTGCAGCTCGTCAGCCCGCCTGATGAGGGCTCGACCTGCCTGGCCGGGGTCCATCCCGCCGAAGTCAGGGGTCGAGTTGTGCATGATCGACTCAACTTTCTGCGGCGCCGATCGGCGCCGCCCCCGCGTGAACATATCCTCCCCGGCCACCGACCCGCCGGACTGTACCGGCCCACCGCACTGCCCGCGCAGCGGTACCGTGATCAGAGGCGACGAGGAGGAGTCGTGCCCTATCCGGAGGGTTTCCTGCACGGCGACGAACGGGTGGTGGTGCACAAGCACCCCCACTGGAAGATGCTGCTGTTGCCGGTGCTGGCACTGTTGGTCATCGTCGGGCTCGGTTCGTACCTGGCCGCGTTGATCGCCGGATCGTCGTGGCAGCCCTACGGGTGGATCGGGCTGGCGGTGCTCGGTGGCATCGGACTGCTGTGGCTGACTGTGGTGCCGCTACTGCGCTGGCGTACCACTCACTTCGTGCTCACGACCAGGCGGGTGATGGTCCGCGAAGGCATCTTGTCCCGTAGCGGCATCGACATCCCAATCGATCGGATCAACAGTGTGCAGTTCCGGCACTCGGTCATCGACCGGATCCTGGGTTGCGGCACGTTGATCATCGAGTCGGCGTCCGACGAACCGCTGGAGTTCGACGACATTCCCCACGTCGAGCGGGTCCATTCGCTGCTGTACTACGAAGTGAATTCGGAGTCGGTATCCGAATGACTGCGCGCGTCTGCTTCCCGGACCGCCACCCGGCGCCGGGGTTGCCCGCGCGAGTGACCATCTGGGAGGTCGGTGCCCGCGACGGCCTGCAGAACGAGCCGGTAACGGTCCCGGTCGAGGTGAAGGTCGCGTTCTTGGACCGGCTGGCCGCGGCGGGGCTGCCGGTGCTGGAAGCGACCAGCTTTGTGCACCCGCGCTGGGTGCCGCAGCTGGCCGATGCCAGTGAGCTACTCGGGTCGCTCTCGCGGCGCGCTGGGGTGCGCTACCCCGTCGTGGTACCCAACGAGCGGGGTCTGGATCGGGCGCTGGCCGCCGGTGTTACTGAGGTGGCGATTATCGCCTCGGCCACCGACAGCTTCGCGCGGCGCAATCTCAACCGAGACTTCGACGCCCAGTTCTCGATGTTCTCGCCGGTAGTGCGCCGGGCGAAGGCGGCCGGTCTGGGGGTGCGCGGGTACCTCTCGATGTGTTTCGGGGATCCCTGGGAAGGTGCGGTGGCGGTCGACCAGGTCGTCGGCATCGGGCTGCGGCTGCAGGAGCTGGGCTGTGACCAGCTTTCACTAGGTGACACCATCGGGGTGGCCACGCCCGGTCACGTCGCCGCGATGCTGGATGCCTTTCGCCGCGTCGGTATCGGGGCCGACTTTCTTGCCGTGCACTTTCACGACACCTACGGCCAGGCGCTGGCCAATACGCTCGCCGCCCTGCGCGCCGGGGTGAGCTGCATCGATGCCGCCGCCGGCGGGCTCGGCGGCTGCCCCTACGCCCGGTCGGCCACCGGCAACCTCGCTACCGAGGATCTGGTGTGGATGCTGGACGGGCTGGGCATCGAACACGGCGTCGACCTCGACGCCCTGGTGCACACCAGTACGTGGATGGCCGACCAGCTAGGCCGACCGTCCCCGTCCCGCGTGGTCACCGCCGCTGGTAGCTCTTCAAGTACAACCCACCCCCCCGGATGCTGCTCATAACGGCGGCCAACCTCCGCGTGAGCGCAGCGAAGGTTGGCCGCCGTTAGCGATGATCCGGACCCGGGTTGGTAGTACTTGAAGAGCTACCTACCGGGTCAGTTGACTTCGTTGAGCTTGCCGGTTGCGACGTCGAACACGAACCCGCGGACTGAATCCTTATTCGGGACGAACGGGCTGGCCTTGATGCGCGCAATTGACTGGCGGACATCTTCATCGAGGTCCGGGAAAGCCTCAGCGGCCCACCCCGGTTTGATCCCGGTGTCGTCCTGGATGGATTTTTTGAACTCGTCGTCGGTGAAGGTGAGCATCCCACAATCGGTGTGGTGAATAAGGATTATCTCCTGGGTGCCGAGTAGCCGCTGGCTGATCGCCAGCGAGCGGATCTCGTCGTCGGTGACCACGCCTCCGGCGTTGCGGATGACATGGGCTTCGCCCTCATTGAGACCCAGGATGCGGTAAACATCCAGACGGGCATCCATGCAGGCCACCACGGCGACATGCTTGGCGGGCGGAAGTGGTAGAGGGCCGGAGAAGGCCGCGGAATACTCGGCGTTGTTGGCGAGCAGTTCATCGGTGACGGACACGCAAACTCCTATTCTGCGGGGTGAAGTGGGCAGCAGATAGCGGCCGCGCGGGCAAGCGGAAGAGGCGCTGGGGGCCGGCGCCGACGCGCGGCCTAGATACAGAACTGATCGAAGGCGTCCATGCGCCGGCTCGGCCAGAACTGCTCGAGCACAGCGCGCAGCATGCGCATATCGTTACCTGTTGCTCGCTGCGTGGGCAAGGGTTTCTCCCAGATCGGGTGCCCACCGGCAAGGTGAGCAAGGTAAGAAGCCCGTTGACCGGCGGGCGTCGGTGGATCAATCGATCAGCGTTGAAGCAACGCCAGGGCAGCGTCGTGCAGCAGCCCGTTGGACGACAGCGCGGTGCCGCCGTCGAACCGTGCGACCCCATCGAGATCGGTGAACCGGCCGCCGGCTTGCTCAACCAGCACCTGCACGGCCGCCAGATCCCACGGGCTGACGATCGGTTCGGCAGCCAGGTCGATCGCTCCCTCGGCCACGAGGCAGTGGTGCCAGAAGTCGCCGAAGGCGCGGTTCTCCCACGTCGCGTCCACGAGCGCGAGGTAGGACTCCCGGCTGCGGTGCTTCGCCCAGGTGCCGAGGTGGGTGGTGGAGACGTAGGCATCGGAGAGATCGCGCACCTGGGACACGCTGATCGGTCGCACGGCCCCGTGCACGTCCCGGGTGTGCGCACCCGTCCCGGCAGCCGCCCACCAGCGCCGCCGCAGGGCCGGTGCGCTGATCACCCCCACTACCGGTTTGTCGAGCTCGACCAGCGCGATGAGGGTAGCCCACACCGGCACGCCGCGCAGGAAGTTCTTCGTCCCGTCGATTGGGTCCAGCAGCCAACGCCGTTCGACGCCAGTGGAGGAGTCAGAGCACGCGCCGCCGCGTTCCTCACCGAGCACTGCATCCCGGGGCCGCTGGGTCCGTAGCACCGCACGTATCGCGTCCTCCACGGCCAGGTCGGCGTCGGTCACCGGAGTCCGGTCGGGTTTTCGGTCGACCCGCAGGTCCGCGGCGCCCGCGCGGGAAAGCGTGATCTGGTCAGCGGTGTCGGCCAAGGTCAACGCCAACGTCAGGTCCCCAGCAGGCATGGCAGGCGATAGGTCAGCGGTCACGAGCACAGGCTGCCATGCGGCCTAGGCTAAGCGCCGTGCCCACTGTGCTGCTCGTCGAGGACGACACCGGCATCGCCGTGCCGCTGTCCCGCGCGCTCCAGCGGGAAGGCCACGAGGTGCTGGTGGTCGGTGACGGTTACAGCGCGCTGAGCTGCGCCGGCCACCAGCGTGTCGACCTGCTGGTGCTCGATCTGGGATTGCCTGGGATGGACGGCCTGGACGTCTGCCGCCGGCTGCGCCGCACCCGCCCCGATCTCCCGGTGCTCATGCTCACCGCCCGCACCGATGAGGTCGACTTCGTCGTCGGGCTGGACGCGGGCGCCGACGACTACGTCGCCAAACCGTTCCGATTGGCCGAACTGCTGGCCAGGGTGCGGGCACTGCTGCGGCGCAGCGTGCCGGACACGCCGGAGGCACTCGAAGTAGGCGGGGTCCGGATGGATCTCGCCGGACGTCGGGTGCTCATCGAGGGTGCCGAGATCGCGCTGGCCAATAAGGAGTTCGAGCTGCTGCGAGTGCTGCTGTCCCGGCCGGGGCAGGTGGTCAGCCGCGAGGAGATCCTCCGCGAAGTGTGGAAAGACCCCGAGTTGAAGAACTCCAAAACCTTGGACATGCACATGTCCTGGCTGCGTCGCAAGATCGGCAGTAGCCGGATTGCCACCGTTCGGGGGGTCGGGTTCCGGTTCGATGCGCTATAGCTTCGATGCGCTATAGCAGAGTCGGCCAACCGGCGTAACGTGCGGCCGTGCGCTGGAGGATTCTGCGGGCCACGTTGATCGCGGTGGCGATCACCGGTTTGGTGCTGGGCGGTCCGCTGGCCTACGCGTCCTGGCGGCTGGTCGACCACGCCGCCCGCGCCGACGTGCAGATCAGGTTGGCGCAGATGGTGCCGCGGCTGCACGGTCTGGGTTCGCCGGTGTCGCCGCTGACCTTGGAGTCGATCGCGCGGGCGCTTCCGCCCGGTGCGCGACTAGTCGTGGACTCGCCCCTG
>DATFDO010000087.1:0-6600 GCA_035252045.1 Pseudonocardiaceae bacterium | reverse complement strand
CCGGGCTGGCGCGCCCATCCGGAGAAGCCGGTTCCGTCGTAGCGGATGTCAAGGCGGTAGCGGAGGAGCCCGCCATCCCAAGTGCGGGCGGCGGGCTCCTGTGCTGCGGTGCTCGGGGTCAGGATTCGGCCTCGGCCTCCTGTGCAGCCGGCGCCTCCGCAGCGGGGGCTTCGTCGGATTGGGCGGCTGGCGTGCTCGCCGGCGAGCGGCCCTTGAAGGCCCGCCGCTTGACCTCCTCGACCTCCGCAGCGGTGCGCTCGGTGACCAGCGCGATGATCGCCATCGGTGCATTGTCGCCCTTGCGGGGCAGCGTCTTGACGATCCGGGTGTAACCACCCGGCCGGCCGGCGAACTGTGGACCGATCTCCGCAACCAGCTTGTGCACCACGTCCTTGTCCCGGATCACTCGCATGATCTCGCGACGGTTATGCAAGTCCGCCCGGCGAGCCTTGGTGATCAACCGCTCGGCGAACGGGCGCAGCCGCTTCGCCTTGGCCTCGGTGGTGGTGATCCGGCCATGGGCGAACAGCGATGTCGCCAGGTTGGCCAGCATCAGCCGTTCATGGGCCGGCGACCCCCCGAGCCGGGCGCCCTTGGTCGGCGTGGGCATGGTTGGCTCCTTTCAGGTGCCTTGTGCTACAGCTGTTCGGTCTCGGCGTAGTCGTGGCCATCATCGGAACCATAGTCGGGGCCGCCGTCGACGCCGTTGTCACTGGTGTCGCCCCACCCGTCGATCGAGTATTCGGCGGCCACCGCTGACGCGTCGAAGCCGGGCGGGCTGTCCTTGAGCTGCAGGCCGAGACCGGCGAGCTTCAGTTTGACCTCGTCGATCGACTTGGCGCCGAAGTTGCGGATGTCCAGCAGGTCGGCCTCACTGCGGCTGACCAGCTCACCGACGGTGTGGATGCCCTCGCGCTTGAGGCAGTTGTAGGACCGGACGGTCAGGTCGAGGTCCTCGATGGGCATGGCGAACGCGGCGATGGTGTCCGCCTCGGCCGGCGACGGGCCGATCTCGATGCCCTCGGCGTCCACGTTGAGCTCGCGGGCCAGGCCGAACAGCTCCACCAGGGTGCGACCGGCCGAGGCAAGCGCGTCCCGGGGAGTCAGCGACGGCTTGGTCTCCACATCCAGGATCAGCTTGTCGAAGTCGGTGCGCTGCTCGACGCGGGTGGCCTCGACCTTGTAGGTCACCTTGAGCACCGGCGAGTAGATGGAGTCCACCGGGATGCGGCCGATCTCGGCGCCCGAGGCCTTGTTCTGCACCGCCGGCACGTAGCCGCGGCCGCGCTCCACGACCAGCTCGATCTCCAGCTTGCCCTTGCCGTTCAGGGTGGCGATGTGCAGGTCGGGGTTGTAGACGGTGACCCCGGCCGGCGGCACGATGTCGCCGGCGGTGACGTCGCCCGGGCCCTGCTTGCGCAGGTACATCGTCACCGGCTCGTCCTCCTCGGAGCCGACCACCAGCTCCTTGAGGTTGAGGATGATGTCGGTGACGTCCTCCTTGACTCCCGGGACGGTGGTGAACTCGTGGAGCACCCCGTCGATGCGGATGCTGGTGACCGCGGCCCCGGGAATGGACGACAGCAGGGTCCGGCGCAACGAATTGCCCAGGGTATAACCGAAGCCCGGCTCCAGCGGCTCGATGACGAACCGGGAACGGGTGAAATCGACCGGTTCCTCAGTGAGGTTCGGTCGCTGCGTGATCAACATAACGACAGACTCCTAGCTGGGTGCCCGCTATTTGACACCCACTCGGCTCCGCTTTCCCGATATGGAGATATATCGGGAAAGCGGAGGGGTTTCCCGCCCCGATATATCTCCATATCGGGGTGGGATGGTGAATTATCTGGAGTACAGCTCGACGATCAGTTGTTCTTGCAGGGGTACATCGATCTGGGCGCGTTCGGGTAGCCGGTGCACCAGGACGCGCAGGGTGGTGGGGACAACCTGCAGCCAGGCAGGTATGGGACGGTCGCCCAGGGTCTCCTTGGCGATCACAAACGGCAGGGTCGGCAGCGACTTGGGCTTGACGTCGATGATGTCGAACTTCGACACCCGCAGGCTGGGGACGTCCACCTTGACGCCGTTGACCAGGAAGTGCCCATGGGTCACCAGCTGGCGCGCCTGGCGCCGGGTGCGGGCCAGCCCTGCCCGGTAGATGACGTTGTCCAGCCGGGACTCCAGAATCTGCAGCAGCGTGTCACCGGTCTTGCCGGGACGCCGGTTGGCCTCCTCGTAGTACCGGTGGAACTGCTTTTCCATGACGCCGTAGGTAAAGCGAGCCTTCTGCTTTTCCTGCATCTGCAGCAGGTACTCGCTTTCCTTGATCCGGGCGCGGCCGTGCTGGCCGGGCGGATACGGCCGGCGCTCGAAGGCCTGGTCACCGCCGACCAGGTCGGTCTTGAGCCGGCGGGACTTGCGGGTGACGGGTCCGGTGTACCGAGCCATCGCTTCAGCTTCTCCCTTCCGCCTCAGACCCGGCGCCGCTTGGGCGGCCGGCAGCCGTTGTGCGGCTGCGGGGTCACGTCCTGGATGGTGCCGACCTCAAGGCCGGCGGCCTGCAACGACCGGATCGCCGTCTCCCGGCCCGAACCCGGGCCCTTCACGAAGACGTCGACTTTCTTCATGCCGTGCTCGGCGGCCTTGCGTGCGGCATTCTCGGCGGCCATCTGCGCGGCGAACGGGGTGGACTTGCGGGAGCCCTTGAAGCCCACGTGGCCGGCCGAAGCCCACGCGATCACCGCACCGGTGGGGTCGGTGATCGAGACAATCGTGTTGTTGAACGTCGACTTGATATGCGCGTGACCATGCGCGACGTTCTTCTTCTCCTTGCGCCGTACCTTCTTGATACCGGTACCGGTTCGTGCTCTGGGTGGCATGCGGGTGAACTCCTACAAGGGTCTGAGGGGGTTACTTCTTTCCGGCCTTCTTCTTGCCGGCGACCGTCTTCTTCGGACCCTTGCGGGTACGGGCATTGGTCTTGGTTCGTTGACCGCGTACGGGCAGCCCGCGGCGCCACCGCAGGCCTTCGTAACAACCGATCTCGATCTTCCGGCGGATGTCTGCCTGGACCTCGCGACGGAGGTCCCCCTCGACCTTGCAGTGTTCTTCGATGTAGTCCCGCAGCTTGATGAGGTCCTCATCGGAGAGATCCTTGGAACGCAGATCGGGGCTCACCCCGGTGGCGTCGAGGATCTCGTGCGAACGGGTACGGCCGATGCCGTAGATGTAGGTCAGCGCGATCTCCATCCGCTTGTCGCGGGGAAGGTCCACGCCGGCGAGTCGTGCCATCCGAGGCGGGTCTCCTGTCTCGTCGTCACCAGGTCTGCTCCCCGTCCGTCCCGCATGGCGGCGCTACCGCCTACGGGCCCCGGCCTGGCTTCCGGGGGTATCACCGACCCCGAGTGGGTCGGGTGGCGCGGGGAGGTCGTCTTGCGCCGTTGAGATCAGCGACGTTGCGCTCGGCTCACCCCTGCCGCTGCTTGTGGCGCAGGTTCTCGCAGATCACCATCACCACACCGTGGCGGCGGATCACCTTGCACTTGTCGCAGATCTTCTTGACGCTCGGCTTTACCTTCACGTCATCTCTCCTGGTCGCGGGGCCGGGCCAGCGCCCCGGGCCGATTATGTTGTGTGGTGGTGCCTTACTTGTAGCGGTAGACGATGCGGCCCCGGGACAGATCGTAGGGCGACAGCTCCACGACCACCCGGTCCTCGGGCAAGATGCGGATGTAGTGCTGACGCATCTTGCCGCTGATGTGCGCCAGCACTCGATGACCGTTTTCCAGCTCGACGCGAAACATCGCGTTGGGCAGTGGTTCCACCACCCGGCCTTCGACCTCGATCGCCCCGTCTTTCTTGGCCATGTCCTCCGCTCACTGTTCGGTGCTCACTCGGCCACGCCGCCGGCTAGCGGCTTTGCCGCGACACGGGCACACCCCAGCTCCATGACGTGCGGGAGGCGAGTGCGGGAAACGCACTGCTGAGCAGGGAAGCCTGCGCAGATACCTGCAGACACGCTGTGAAGGCAGCGCGGTGCTCGCGCCGACTACCGAGTGTACGTCGGTGTCGCGCCGGACTCCACACCGACCCCCGCGCTGACCACCGGGTCTACGCAGGCTCGCCCCGCCGCGCCAGCCAGCCCATGATCAGCCCCACGCCCCACGGTCCAGCGACCCAGCCGGTGGCGAGGAAGCCGACCGTCAACGACCAACTCCAGCACCGCTAGGCCCGGGTTGACCGATCCGCGAGTGCTGCCTGACGTCGGGCCGGGCGCCCCACGGCGGAGTGCACCAGCCCGATGGCGACGAGCAACCAGACGGTGCAGGCGATCCAGAAAAACACCAGCGAGATAGTTTCCAAGGAACGCATGTGCAGTTGCGTGGCGGTGGCCGCGCAAGCCGCGGAGTACATCCCCAGCGGGAACACCGCGGCCCACCACACACCCTGGTACCGCAATGAGCCCGGAACGTGGTCGGCCCGCCACACCTCGGCATAGAGCAGCACCGGAATCCACAGACTGGCCAGCACCCACGCTCCGAGCGTCACCGGCCGGGTCCAGGCCACCAGACCGATCGGTGCGTTGAGCGCATGCACCGCAGCCAAGATGTGGTCACCGGCAAGGGCCATGATCGCGAGTGCGCCCATCAGGATCCAGCTGTCCGGCGTCACCTCATCGGGCACGAACGGCGCGGCCAGCGCGCGCCATGCAATCAGCCAGGTAACCAGCAGGTAGAGCACCATTGCCAGGACCCACGCCAGGGCTGCGAGCACTACCAGGGCGGGACACCGGACGTCGATGGCGAGGATGATCGCGGTGACCGCCAGGCCTGCGGTCGCCACACTCGGCAGCAGCCACGCGCCATGGGCATGCTCGCGCAGATCCGCTCTCGGCCGCGAACTGACATCGACCACGGCCAGGGGCACGAGCACGAGCCAGGCGGCGAATGCCAGCCCGCCCAGCAACCATCCGGCGGCAGGATGATCGCCCCAGCGCACGTCGAGCACTGCGCAGGCGGCGACGAAGGTGAACATCCGTAATGCGACGTCGGGATCACGGGTCAGCACGACGAGTCGAGCGTGTTGGGTCGCCGCCCTGAGCAGGAAGCCCACACCCAATCCGGCAAAAGCGACCACGGCGAGGATGCTCAGCGCGAGGCCGAGCCGCCAGTACCCGTGGTCGTACCCGGCAACGGACACGATGCCGGTAGCCATCACCACCGCGAAGACGTCAGGTGGTGGCTCCACCCCGGCGAACCAGGCACCGGTCATACGCTGACCCCTGCTCGGTCAAGGATCATCGACTGGCGATGTAGAGATCCCGCAGTACTCTCGATTCGAGTTGGATCTCGTCGATCCGGTGTTTTACGACGTCACCAATGCTGACCACACCGACCAGCTGGCCCCGGTCGACGACAGGGAGATGACGATATCGGCGCCTGGTCATCTGGATCATGACATGTTCGATGCTGTCCTGCGGGGAGCAAACCGGAACGTGGCGCCCCATCACCTCGGCGACTGGACGGTCCAGCAGCTGCTCCGGGTGGCGCTCCAACTCCCGGATGATGTCCCGCTCCGTGATCATGCCGGCGATTCGACCGTCGGACCCGGTGACGATCAGCGCTCCGATCCGAGGCGGCCCGGCCAGCCGGCGCAGTGCCCCGGAGATGGTCGACCACTGCTGGATCGTCTGTACTGAGCGACCTTTCTTGAGCAGGATTGCCCCGACCTTCATCGCTAATCCCCGTTCGATGTCGGCACCTCATTACGACTGCGGTAGCCGCCGCGGCGTGGTGGGACACCTTGCTAGCCGCAATCGTTGCGCTATGGCAAATGTACCAGTTCCAGCGCATGCGCGAAGACCCAGCGGGAAGTGTTGTGCGCCACCTTCGGGCTCATCGGGCGAAGTCGGCGAGCGCATTGAAGGATGCGGACCGCGGTCATCGGAGCCCCGAAAACAGCAGTCCACATCCTTCAACGCAGGCGTGGGCGCCCCGGACGGGGCGGCTAGGCCTTGACGGGTTCGGGTTCGGCGATGGGGTTGGCGCCGTGGATGGGACCTTGCGCGTCGGCCAGGCGGGTCTGCGTGGCAGCGCCGCCCCAGCGTAGCGAGATGATCTCACCGGCGATCGAGACCGCGGTCTCCTCCGGGGTACGGGCACCCAGGTCCAGACCGATCGGCGAGGCGATCTTGGTCATCTCCTCATCGGTGACCCCGGCTTCGCGCAGCCGCCGCGCCCGATCCTGATGAGTCTTGCGCGATCCCATCGCACCCAAGTACGCCAGATCCAGCTTCAGGGCCTCGACGAGCACCGGCACATCGAACTTCGGATCGTGGGTGAGCACCGTGATCACTGTCCGCCCGTCGATCCGCCCGGCTTCCGCCTCCGCCTTGAGGTAGCGGTGCGGCCAGTTCACCACGACCTCGTGCGCATCGGGGAAGCGGCTCTTGGTAGCAAAGACCGGTCGCGCGTCGCACACCGTCACGTGGTACCCGAGGAAAACCCCGATCCGGGCCATGGCAGCAGCAAAATCGATCGCGCCGAAGACCAGCATCCGGGGCGGCGGCGCGTACGCCTCGACGAACACCGTGACCTCGTC
>DATFDO010000086.1:0-6028 GCA_035252045.1 Pseudonocardiaceae bacterium | reverse complement strand
TCAGGAATCGAGAAGCACGGGTCACGGCGCCGCCCCTAGCCTGACTGCCATGGACATCACCATTCACGCGAGCTTCCTGCCGCACGACGCCCCGGACGCCTCGCTGGCCTTCTATCGCGACACCCTCGGGTTCGAGGTCCGCAACGACGTCGGAAAAGGTACGATGCGCTGGATCACGGTTGGGCCCGCCGATCAGCCCGGCACGTCCATCGTCTTGTACCCTCCCGCAGCCAACCCAGGCATCACTGACGACGAGCGCCGCACCATCGCCGAGATGATGGCCAAGGGCACCTACGCCATGCTCCTGCTGGCCACCAAAGACCTTGACGGCACCTTCGAGCAGCTGCAGGCCGGCGACGCCGAGGTCGTCCAGGAGCCGACTGAGCAGCCGTACGGTATTCGCGACTGCGCTGTCCGCGATCCCGCGGGCAACCTGATCCGCATCCAGGAGCTGCGCTGAGCTGTCAGCCGGCTGGATCTCGGTAACTGCTCGTGTTCGACTCGCTTAGGATCGGGTCCGTGTCACGACGACGCGCGACGATCGTCGCTGCAGCTGTTCTGACTTTCCTTGGCTGGGGCGAGTACCAGCATTGGCGGGCGTCTCGCCGCGTGGTCACACCGGGCGCAGCCGGAGTCACCGGTGCGGAAGCTGTGGTGGTTCTCGGCTTCCGCAATCGCGGAGACCGCGCCAACGCCATCAACCGGTGGCGCGTGAGAGCGGGCCTGCGTTCACAGGCGCCACAGCTCGGCGCCTCGCGGTTGGTCTTGTGTGGTGGAAACTCGGGTGGTTCGGCGACCGAGGCCGAGCTCATGGCGTGCTACGCCATCGAGCAGCTCGGCTATCAGGGTGAGTTGGTTTTGGCGAGCGAGAGCCACTCGACCTGGGAGAACGTGCAGTACGCAATCCCGCTCATTGAGGATGTCGACCGGATAAAGATCGTGTCGCATCCGTTGCACGCCGAGAAGGGCCGCGTGTACCTGGCTCGACGGCGTCCCGAACTGGCGGCCAAGCTGGTGCCGGCCAAGGACTATGAATTCGGCGAGTGGATTCTCGTCAAACCGCTGCTAGCCGTCCTGGGCCTGCGTAACCTGCGCAGGATCGACCGCGAAAGACGTGGCGCCCGGATGGGCCTGACCCATGCGGAAGGCGGCACCGTCTAACAGATATGGAGACACGACGCACATCAGCGGCAGCGCTTCACGTTGCCGACAGCCGGCTGACGGTGTTCACCGGCGTCTCCGGCTCGGGCAAGAGCCCGCTGGTGTTCGACACGATCGCCGCGGAGTCACAGCGGCTGATCAACGAGACCTACAGAGCCTTCGTGCAGGGCTTCATGCCGACGCTGGCGCGACCCGAGGTCGACGTACGCGAAGGGCTGACTACCGCGATCATCGTCGACAAGCAGCGGATGCGTGCTGACCCCCGCTCGACGGTCGGCACCGCCACCGACGCGAACGCGGTGCCGCGCATCCTGTTCAGTCGACTCGGGCAGCCGCACATCGGCTCGCCACAGGCGTTCTCCTTCCCGGTCCGGGCACCCCGTTCGATCACGATCGATACGGGGGGCCGCCAAGACCGAGACAGTGTGTCTGCGCTGTACGACGACAGCAAGTCGCTCAACGAGGGTGCGCTCACGATCCCCGGCGGCTACAGCATGGACGGCTGGCATGGCACGGTGTCCTAGCAGGTGATCTCCATATATGAGATCGACAATCCCGTATCCTCCTGCGGATCTCCGCGTGTCGCCGATCCGGCTGGACCGGCGGGGTCGTACGGCGCCGACGAGTCGGCGTGACAGAGCAAGAACACCGGCAGGTGGCTCGGCAGACCGCCGTTATCCGATAAGCGACATTATGACAAATCGAGGGAACCAGGTTATCCCCTGCGCAGGCCGGCCACTGATCGCCCGCCCGGCCTGATCGGCGGACCCGGGGTCACCAGCGGCCGCTCCGGCTACTGGGTCGCGCGCGCCGCCCGGGACCCGCATACCCCACCGTCAGGCCTATGCATGTCCTTCGCCACCTGGGTCACACTGGCCCGCCATATCGGAGACCACCGTCGGCGCCAGCATCGACTTGCAACTACGCAAACCGCGACGCGGAATGTCCGTAATCGCGGCACTCAGTGAATGGCTGGTACACACAAACCGACGTCGCAACGGCTCCTGGACCCAGCGATACGAATACGGCGTGCCGGTAACAAACCTCACACCAATCCCCGACGGCGACACGATCGGGACCACCGTGCACCTCCTGCCCGACGCAGCTCTGGTCTCAAACACCAAGATCCTGATGCCCGAAGTACGCCAACTGGCCACCCCTTGGCGCCCACACCTCACGGTGGATATCCACCAACAGCGCGCTTGAACGCTCAGCGAAACAGCACCGCAGCAGATCGGGGTTGAGTAGCAGCGGTACAGCCGTTGGCGCAGTCCTGGAGGTGGGCCAAGCGCTGAGGGGTGTCGACGTCGGCGGGCGTGTAGATCACGAGATGGATGTCCTTGAAGTCCGCGGGCGCCAGACGGTGGTGCTCGAAGGTGAGTACCCCAGCTGGGGTGAGGAAGGATCGCCGGCGGGAGGCGAACCCTTCGACCGAGTGCGCGCTCCAGGCGACTGCGAACTCGCTGCTGTAGGTGTTGAGGCGCTGGACCAGTGCGGCACAGTCGGGGTCGCCGAGGCGGGTGCCGGCTTCGGCGCGAAACTCGGCCAGGAAATGGCTGCTGGTGATCCCCCAGTCCGGCAGCAGGCGACGTATGAAGGGATCGGTGAATACCAGCCACAGCAGGTTTCGGTCCTCGGCCGCGACGCCGGCCACATTGGGGTAGAGCGCTTCGTAGGCCTGGTTCCAGCCGCAGATACTCCAGTCGGGAGCGATGGCGTACGCGGGCATGCCCTGCAGGTGGTCCATCAGCCGTTGGACGTGCGCGGGAGCGTCCGGTGCGGGCCGCGGTCTCGCGGCGGCCGCGGTGTAGCCCGCGAGCAACAGCAGATAATCGTGCTCGGTGTTGGACAGTCGCAGGGCGGTGGCAAGCGCGTCGAGGACCTGCCGGGAGGGATTGACGTCACGTCCTTGCTCGAGCCACGTGTACCAGGTGACGGACACGGCCGATAACGTGGCGACCTCTTCACGGCGCAGCCCGGTGATGCGCCGCCGTCCCGCTTCCGGCAACCCCACCGCGGCCCGATCCAACTGCGACCGCCGAGCCCGCAGGAACGCCCCCAACTCAGCGCGCCGCTGTTCGCTACTGCTCATGCGGGCTCATACTAGTAGTGGCACTACCAGCATCACCGGCGTCTTCTTCCGGGACAGCGCCAGGGCGAGGCTATGGCCATGCCTGAGCTGAGATCGCGAACAGTCACCCACGGTCGCAACATGGCGGGAGCCCGGGCGTTGATGCGAGCCTCGGGGATCGCGAGTGACGACATCGGCAAGCCGATCATCGCCGTCGCGAATTCCTTTACCGAGTTTGTCCCCGGCCATACCCACCTGCAGCCGGTGGGCCGGATCGTTTCTCAGGCCATCAAGGCGGCCGGCGCGGTGCCGCGGGAGTTCAACACGATCGCCGTGGACGACGGGATCGCGATGGGTCACGGCGGCATGCTGTACTCGCTGCCCTCCCGCGAGCTGATCGCCGACTCGGTGGAATACGTGGTCCAGGCACACTGTGCCGACGCGCTGATCTGCATCTCCAACTGCGACAAGATCACCCCCGGCATGCTGATGGCCGCCCTGCGGCTCAATCTCCCTACCGTCTTCGTGTCGGGCGGCCCGATGGAGGGCGGCACTGCCACCCTCTTCGACGGCACCGTCCGCACCCGGCTGCATCTGATCTCGGCCGTCACCGACGCCGTGGCCGATAAGGTGTCCGACACCGACATCGCCCGCCTGGAGGACAACGCCTGCCCCACGTGCGGTTCCTGCTCGGGCATGTTCACCGCCAACTCGATGAACTGCTTGACCGAGGCCATCGGGTTGTCGCTGCCGGGTAATGGCACCGTACTAGCCACGCACACGGCACGCCGCGCCCTGTACGAGCGCGCCGGCGCAACGGTCGTCGAGCTTGCCAGGCGTTACTACGACAACGGTGAGCCGGTGCTGCCTCGAGACATCGCCACCCGCGCCGCATTCGACAATGCCATGACCCTCGACATCGCCATGGGCGGCTCCACCAACACGGTGCTGCATCTGCTTGCCGCCGCCCGAGAGGCCGGAGTCGCCTACACGCTGTCCGATATCGATGCCCTCTCCCACCGCGTACCGGTGCTGTGCAAGGTCGCACCCAATGGCATCTACCTCATGGAGGACGTCCACCGCGCAGGAGGCATCCCTGCGATTCTGGGCGAACTGCACCGCGGCGGGCTATTGCACGACGTGCACACGGTGCACGCACCGACGCTGGCCGATTGGCTCACGACCTGGGACGTGCGCAGCAGTTGCGCCCGCCCGGAAGCGGTGGAGCTGTGGTACGCCGCCCCCGGCTGCAAACGCTCCGCCGCGGGGTTGTCTCAGTCCGAGCGCTGGGAGTCGCTGGATACCGACGCCACCGGGGGCTGTATCCGTAGCATCGCCCACGCCTACTCCAAGGACGGCGGACTCGCGGTGCTGCGAGGTAATCTCGCCGCGGACGGTGCGGTGGTCAAGACGGCTGGAGTGGGTGAGTCGATAACGGCGTTCGAGGGCCCGGCGGTCGTCTGCGAGTCACAGGAGCAGGCCGTACAGAAGATCCTCAGCAAGCAGGTCAAGGCGGGCGACGTTGTTGTCGTGCGCTACGAGGGGCCCAGGGGTGGGCCCGGGATGCAGGAGATGCTCTACCCCACCGCGTTCCTCAAAGGTCGTGGCTTGGGCACAGCGTGCGCACTGGTCACCGATGGCCGCTTCTCCGGTGGCACCTCAGGCCTGTCGATCGGCCATGTCTCGCCGGAGGCCGCGGCAGGCGGCACCATCGCCCTTGTCGAAGACGGCGACCGGATCCGTATCGACATCCCTACCCGCGCGATCGAACTCCTCGTCGACGAGCCGACCCTGACCGCTCGTCGCGCAGCCCTCGGTGGCGTCTATGCCCCCAAGCACCGCGATCGCACAATTTCCACGGCCCTGCGCGCCTACGCCGCGACAGCCTCTAGCGCCGACCAAGGCGCTGTGCGCGATGTGACGAGACTCAGTAACCACCCTGGACTGTCGGCGGCGCATCGGTCACCTGCTGAAGGAGTCGAAGGTGGCCAGTACAGCGTCGCGATCGGGTCCGAACACCTCGACGAACAACGTCCTGCGATGTGAGGACATAACCCGCGCGGTAGGCCGTCGGTCGTGAGCCCGGAACGCTGCCGATGGAGAGGCGCAGCGCCTTGGTATCTGCCAGCAGCTGAGACAGGGTGAACCGCCCAGCGCATAAGCCGTAGCCACTGGTGCCGGCAGAACAGCTGGTGCAGAAGACAGACCATGCGCCGCTGAGGTGGTTGGGGCGCGGTGAGGCCGCCGTCACCGGTTCGGCCCAGTCCTATTGTGCACAGCGGTGGGCCGTGTTATCCGCCCCTCCACCGGTCAAGCCGCAATCGCGTTAGTGTCACCTTTTAAGGAAATGAGAATCGAGGTTGTCCCCCGGGTTGAATTATATATTGTCCGGACTGTCGAGCTTCAGCGCAGTGGCGATTCATACGACATAACTTCACCTTACGACGGGCGTCGAACAATGGTCGATGACGTCGTAGTAGCTGGTCCCGGCCGCGAGCACCGGCGTGACGTCGTTGCCGGCGCCGGCGCAAGGCTGCACGTCCAGCGGTGATCCGGGTTGTCGCGGCCGGAAGCCCTCTGTGAACTTTCCGATGGGCCAACGCCCGCCGTCGCGACCAAGCCCGACGCCGTCTTTCAGAGCGGTCGCCAGTGGCCGGCGGGGATGAGGGCGTTACCGCATGCCGTAGGTATCGCCCACGGTGGGCGCCGGCCGCGGTGCCGCGACGCGAGCCAGGGCACTATTGCAAGAGTCGGGTAGTTGTGCGGCGGGTAGTTTTTTGCAATCGATCTCACGCA
>DATFDO010000085.1:0-12316 GCA_035252045.1 Pseudonocardiaceae bacterium | reverse complement strand
ATCGGTGGACGTGCCCCCCATGTCGAAGGCGATTGCGTCGCCGAAGCCGGCGGACCGGGCCACCGCACCGGCCGCGACGACGCCTGCAGCAGGTCCGGACAGCAACGTGTGTACCGGCGCGGCAGCCGCGAACTCGATTCCCGCGGTGCCGCCCCCCGAGGTCATCACGGTGATCGTCGGATCGGGCAGCCGGGTGGTCAGGTTGGACAGGTAGCGGCGCATCACTGGCTCGACGGCGGCGTTGAGCACGCATGTCGAGGCCCGCTCGAACTCGCGGAACTCCGGCAGCAGCGCGCTGGACCGCGTGATCGGGACGTCCAGCGTGCGCGCCAGCGCGTCGCACAGCCGCCGCTCGTGGGCGTCGCCGGCATAGCTGAACAGCAAGCTCACCGCCACCGATTCGGGTTCCAGACGCTGGACCTGGCGCACCACCCGCTCGATCTCCTCGTCGGTCAGCTCGATCACCGCTGCGCCGTCCGGGCCGGTCCGTTCGACCACGGTGACCACCCGGTCGTGCGGCACGAGGGGCTCGGGGCGGGTGACGGCCAGGTCGTAGAGTGCAGGCCGGTCCTGCCGTGCGATCTGCAGCACATCGGCGAACCCGCCGGTGGTCACCAGGACCGTGCGGGCGATCTTGCGCTCGAGCACCGCGTTGGTGGCCGTGGTGGTGCCGTGCGGCAGCAACTGCACCTGCGCGTCGGGCAGCGCCTGCTCGACCCCCCGTTGCACGCCCACGGCCTGGTTGTCCGGTGTGGTGGGAACCTTCACCGCCCGCGGCCGCAACCCCTCGGCGTGCACCACCACATCGGTGAACGTCCCGCCGACATCAACCCCCGCGCACCCCATCCCCGCAGTCTGCCCCTCGCCGGTCCCCCTTCCCTACCCGACATGGAGACACATCGGGTTCCGGCTCCTCCAGGCCCGATATGTCCTATGTCGGGTTGAAGTAGGGAGCCGCGCGTGTCTGGGGGGGTACGGAGGGTTATAAGGGTTACTGAGAGTTAACCTAGGGGGCGATGAGAAAGGTCGCGCGCATGATGCCGGTCCGGTCCGCCGGGCTGCTCGGGGCTGCGCTGGTCGTCGCCGGCCTGATCACCGCGGGGGTCGCCTCGGCGGGGTCGCCGTGTTCCTACACGATCCACAACCTGGAACAGGCGCGCTCCGGTATCACCGCGGCCGCTCCCGGAGAAACGCTGTGCTTCATCGGTGTCGACCTCGCCAACGTCGATCTGACCATGGTCCGCTCCGGTACCGCCGACGCGCCGATCACCCTCATCTCCGATGGAGTGACCACCATCCACCAACTTCACATCATTGCCGATCACATCCTGCTCCAGGGTTTCACGATCGTCGGTGGCGGCGAGTTGCTGCTGGAAGGAACCGGCATCGTTGCGCAGAAAAACACGGTTCGAGACACCGTGCGGGGTGGGATCATCTGCGGCTCGTGCACCGATTCCACCATCGAGTCCAATACCGTGACGCGTGCCACCACAGCGGGCATCGCTATCAGCGGGCAGCGGATCACCGTGCGCGAGAACCTGGTGACCGACACAGTGCCGGCTGATGACGGTGACGCCGACGGCGTGCGCTTTTTCGGTAATGGCCACCGCATCCTCAGCAACGTGATCGAGAACATCCCGGCCCGCGGTGCGGCCCACCCCGATTGCTTCCAGACGTTCGACACCGGCCACCCGGCCACCTTCGACGTCGAGATCGTCGGTAACGCCTGCCAGCACGTCGCGGAGAACTGCTTGATCGCCACCGGCGACGAACGCGGTAACGGCGATGCACCGCCGGGAACCCGGTCGATCACTTTCATCGGTAATACCTGCGCCACCGAGGGTGATCAAGGTGTGTATCTGCGCCGGTGGGCAGAGGTCGACTTACGCAAGAACGCCTTCTCCGGCCCGAACCTCAAACGCGGCATCCTTATCTCCGCCGCATCAACCGGATGCACCGCGAAAGACAACACCATTACCGGCGACATTCCTACGGTGCAGATCGACGACTCCTCCAGGCCTGGTTTCAACAACCCATTCTGATTGAACATTTTATTCGGCACAGGTTGGTGCTGACATTGGCGTTCACCGCTGATTGAACAAGTGATTGAACGGCGGCCTGAACGCGGCCTGAACGCCTCCAGGATATCCGGACCAATCCTGGAGGAATCATGACCAAGATCGCTGCTGCGCCCGCGGTGACGCTGCTAGACCGCCCGCCGCCTGCCGATAGCGGCCCCGCGCCACCGGGTCGGACCTCGGTCTGGTGGTTACTCCGCCTCGGAGTACATCTCGCAGTGGCCGGCATTCCGCTGCTCGCAATATCCGCCGATGTGCTCGGTTTCGTGCCGTTGCAGACCGTCGCGATCTGGGTGTTGCTGCCGCTGCTGGCCGTGCTCGCCACGGTGGTGTTCGCTGACCCGCACCCCTCGGACCGCGTGGTGCTGATTGGTTTTCTGTGCGGGCTGGTGGCCTGCGCCGGCTATGACGCCTTCCGGCTACCCACCATTTATGTGATGCACCTGTGGGGCGATTTCTTCGGCAGCGTCGGAGGGTGGGCCACCGGTAGTGAATCGAACTACGTCGTGGGCTACCTGTGGCGTTATCTAGGCGACGGAGGCGGCATCGCCATCACCTTCTTCGCCCTCGCCGCAACGCTGCGAGTGGCGAGTTGGCCGCGACGGCGGGTCGTTGCCCTGGCCGTGGGCTACGCCGTCTGCCCGGTATGGACCGGACTCGTCGTGACCGACCTGCTTGCTCCGACCGGGCGGGCATTGTTTCCGATGTCGGCGACCACCCTGACGGTGAGCCTGATCGGGCACCTCATCTACGGTCTGGTCCTCGGCTACGGATACTGGGTCCTTCGCCACCACGAGGCGCTGTGGCCGCTTCGGCTGACCCGGATGCCCACCAACCCTCACGAGATCATGTCTTGACCGTCCGCAGGATCTGGGCTGGTCGTGGTGCCTTTGCCGCGACCAGCCCGGTCGTTGGAGGATACCCACACGACCGTCGCGGCCGGCCCGGGGTCGTAGCAGCAGAACAACCCGGTGCGCACGCAGTGATCGAGATGCCTTCCCAGCTCGGGGTGCGCCCGGCTGATGTGGGTGATCGCGGAGCGCAACGCGCGAGTAACGTTGAGCCGGGCCTTCTCCGCGGTGCTGGCGGCCCGCCGGTCGCGCCCGCCCAGCCCCACCGCGCGAGCCAGCTCATTGACCAGTGCATCGATCTCGGCCTGCGCCCTGACGGCCCGGGCCTGATCACCGGAGTCCTCCGCCTCCTCGATCTCCCCCCGCAGCTGGCCGAGCCTGCGCTGGTAGGCCGCCTTGGCCTGGGCGTCGAGCATCGGCCCGGCGTCGCCCAACGCGTGGCGGTCCAATCCCGGCTCGCCCGGCGCGTCCACCAGCCCGACCAGGTCGAAGACGTGCTGTTCGATTCCGGGTTGGGCCAGCAGCGCGGACAAGTAGCGCAGCCCCTTCGAATTGCGCAGCCGGACCTGGGATCCGCGATACCCGATCGAGGTGTAGCCGCCGTTGATATGCAGCGACGCCTGGGCGGGAGGTGGTGCGGTGACCGGATCGGTCAGATCCGGCCCGCCATCGACCGTCCCCAGCTCGTTGAGCAGGCGGGTCATACCCAGCTGCTGCGCGGTTTCCCGCACCTCGGCAAGCAGCTGGCGCGACCCGTGCTGATCGCCCTGCGCGGCCCGCAGTCGCGCCCAGGCCAACTGGGTGCGGGCCGTCCAGGGCCGGGCGCGCATCTGCTTGCTGATCACCAGCGCGCGCTCGAAATGGCGCTGCGCCTCATCGCTGCGCCCGAGCAACCCCGAGAGCAAGCCGAGCCCGTGTGCCACCGGACCATGTATATAGACACCGGCCTGCACCGGAACCGTGTCCGGGTAGGGCGCAAGCCGCGCGTACAGCATCAACGCCGCCTCCGGCACCGGCAGCAACACGCACGCTTCGGCGAGCATCACCAGGCCCAGCAGCACGAAATGACGTGCCTTGTCGGACTGCTGTGCTCTGGAGAGGGCGAGCTCGAACACCCGGCGCGCCCGCTGGTGCTCACCCATCTGGGCGAGCGCCAGGCAGGCGGCGCCGCCCAGCGACACCAGCATCGGTTGCGCTTCGAACAAGTCGGCGCACTCGGCCGCGATCTGGTCGAAACCAGGTAGCTCGACGGCGAAGCCGACGCTGGCGGCCTGGATCCGGGGGCCGCCGTGTTCATTGAAAGCGTTGAGCCCGAGCCGATCGGCCCACGGCTGTGCTTGATCGAGAAGTCGGAGGGCTTCGGCATAGCGGCCCTCCATGATCGCGATCGCGGCGTAGCGGGTATCGGCGTAGAAGTGCCAGACCGGGCTGGCGAGCTCGACGGCCAGCCGGCGGATGCGGGCGAGTTCGGCGTCCGCCAGCTCGCGGTCGGCCCGCTCCATCGCACCGGTGAATCGCATCAGGTGCCCCTCAACGGCCAGCTCCGGCCCGTCAGTGCGGTCGGCGATCGCGAGCAGCTCAGCGCCCAGCGCGAGGCGCTGCTCCGCGGGCACCACGCTCCAGATCAGGTCATTGCGCGCCCACATCACTTTCGTGCTGGTGCTGCCGACCGCAGCGCAGCGGCGGGTCATCGCCACTGCTTGCTCGGCCAGCGCCACCGCCTCTGCGGTGCGGGCCGGCCAGGTGATCAGCTCTTGCGCCAGGCGGCTGATCACCTGGATGCGCCGCGGGCTGTCGCCGGGCGCCAGCCGGTCGCGGGCCTCCTCGAGAGTGGTGGCCAGGTCCTCTTGCGGTCCGTACATCACGCTGTACGAGCAGCACCCCAGCGCCGCCCGCGCGAACAGGTCACCGTCGTCGATATCCCGGGCGAGGGCCAGAGCCCGGCGATGGGTCAGGATCGACTGCTGCGCCTGCCCCGCCCGCCATTGCGCTTCACCGAGCTCGACAAGCTGCTCGCAGACCCGCTGCGGTGCCGCCCGGGCCTGTTCGAGCAGCCTGGCGGCGTGGCCGAGAAAGTGGGCAGCTTCTTCGTAGGCCCGGCATCGGTGTGCTTGTTCGCCGGCCGCCAGGCAGTAGCCCACCACCGTTTCGGTGTCCACTGCTGCATCGCCGAGTACGGCGGCCTGCACGAAGTGGCTGGCCAGCCGGGCCAGGTACGGCTCCAGGTGGCCGGCTCGCACGGTTACCAGGGCGCGCCCGGCACGACCGTGCAGCGCGGCCCGCTGCACCGGGGTGAGCTGGTCGAGCGCCCCTTGGCGGACCAGGGCGTGGGTGAACTCGAAACGGTCGGCGCGCTCGGGGTCGTAGCGCAGGATCCGGGCCGCGAGCGGCTCGGTGAGCAGCGCGAGGAGCTCTGCGCGGTCCAGCCCGCAGAGCTCCTCGAGTTCAGCCAGCTCCACAGCGGTGCCGAGCACCGCTGCGTCGCACAGAAGTTGCCGGCAGGCCGGTGGGAAGTGGGCCAGCCGGCTGGCGATGACGTCGCGAACCCCGGCCGGTAACTCATGCCACGTCTGGTCGCTGCTCAGCAGGCGGGCCACTTCCCCGACGAACAGCGGGTTACCGCTACTGTGCCGGTGCACCTGGGCCGCCAGTCCGGGCCGGTGGTGTCCCGGCATGGTGACGGCCAGCAGCATCTCGATCTCCGCCACACTCAGCCCGCCCAGCGCGATGGAACGGCCCAACCGGGCCAGTTCCCCACGCGCCGCCGCCAGCGGGCTGCCCGGATCGACCTCGACGTCGCGGTAGGCGGCGATGAGCAGCAACTGGACGCTGCGGAGCTGCCCGGCCAGAAAGCACAGCGCCCCGACCGACAGATGGTCCGCCCAGTGCAGGTCATCGAGCACCACCAGAAGCGGTGCGCGGCGCGCGGCGATGGTCAGCCCCTGAGCCAGCGCGTCATACAGCGAGAAGCGGGCCCGAGCTGGATCATCGCCGGCCAGCCCGGTGGCGCTGCACAACAGTTCCGGGATCAGCACGCTGAGGTGCCCGGCGGCCGGGCCCAGTTCGTCGACGAGTTGGGCGGCCGGCAGATCCACCAAGACGCTGCGCAGAACTTGCGTCCACACCCAGCCGGGCGGCTGGCCATCGCCTTCCCAGCAGCTGCCCCAATGGATCCGGAAACCGCGTTGCCGGCAGGTGACAGCGAGTTCCTCGGCGATCGAGGTCTTGCCCACCCCGGGTTCGCCGACGAGCAGCGCCAGCCCTGCGCGATCCTGCAACGCCCGGTCCGCCAACGCCAGCAGCTCGGTGAGCTCCCGCTGCCGCCCGACGAACGTGGTTGCTCGCGCCAGGTCCTGGACCATCGCGTCCCCCAGGAAAACACACCGGGGCAACGCCGTTGCCCGCCGACAGGGCTCGACCCATAAGAGCAGTGCGATCGGCATCTTGATACCGTCAACCGGCGTGGAGCCCCACGGAGCCACTGAACTCGCCATGACCCTGGACGAGAGCCTGTACCGGCTGGCCGCCCGAGATCGCCCGCTTCGCCTGATCGCGACCGGTGGTGGCACCGGTGGGCACACGTACCCGGCTATCACCGCGATCCGCGCCACTCGCGAGATCCTGGCCGCGGCCGGAGTGGGGCTCGACGTGCTCTACGTCGGCTCGGCCGGTGGGCTGGAGGCTCGCGTCGCCGAGCAGGAGCAGCTGCCCTTCCAGGCGGTATCCACCGGGAAGTTGCGCCGCTCCGCCAACCCGCTACGGATGATCTCCCGTCAGAACCTGCGAGACGTGGGGGGCCTCGCCCGCGGGCTGGTGGAGGCCCGCCGGGTGGTACGCGCGTTCCGGCCCGACGTGGTGTTGTCCACCGGTGGGTATGTGGCGGTTCCGGTCGGGCTGGCCGCGGCGACGGTCGATGCTGCGCTGCTGGTGCACGAGCAGACCAGCAGGCTGGGGCTGGCGAACCGGATCTTGGTGCGCCGGGCCGCCGCGATCGCGCTGTCCTCGCCTACCTCGGTGGAACTGCTGCCGGCGGCGCTGCGAGCGCGAGCCGTGGTCACCGGTAACCCGATCCGGGTGGAGCTACTGGGCGGCGACGCCGACCGCGGGGTCAAGGCGCTGGGCTGGTCCGGTTGGGACGCCGGCCTGCCCACCGTCTACGTCACCGGCGGCGCCCAGGGCAGCGTACAGATCAACCGCCTCGTCGAGGCGGTGCTCGAGTGGCTGTTGCACCGGGCGAACGTGGTGCACCAATGCGGCGCCAGCTCGCTGGCGCAGCTGCAGCGCCGCGCTGAGCAGCTGCCCGCCGAACTGGCCGGCCGCTACCGGGTGATCGAGTTCGTCGGTGCGGAGTTACCGGATGTGCAGGCGCTGGCCGATGTCGTGGTATCCCGCTCGGGTGCCGGCACGCTGGCCGAGCTCACCGCGTTGGGCAAGCCCTCGGTCCTCATCCCGCTGGTTCCCACCGGCGGTAACGAGCAGGAACACAACGCGCGTTACTTGCAGCAGGCCGGTGCCGCCCGCGCGCTGCTGGGCAAGTCGCCCACCCCGGATGACCTCACCGGTGCCCTCGAAGGCCTGATCGCAGATCCCGCACTGCGCGCCGGCGTGGCCGCCCGAGCAGCGCAGCTGGGCCGCCCACACGCTGCTCACGACCTGGCCACCGTGCTGCTCACCCTGGCAGCGCGCCGCTAGGCCGTTTCACCTTCGAAGACCTGGTACCCCCGTCACTACTGCGGGCGACTGGGAGCGGTGCGAGCGGTCAGCAGAAGTCGCTGGCGCGGATACCCGCGGTGAAGGCGGCCCACTCGGATGGGCCGAACGTCAGGATCGGGCCGGCAGCGTCCTTGCTGTCCCGGACGGCGCGGTGCCCGCTGGGCAGCTCGGCGACCTCCACGCAGTTGCCGGCGGCGGTGCTGCGCGATGACTTGCGGTAGGTCACGCCGGCCAGAGCCGCCCGCGGCGCGACGCCGTTGTTGGTCATGGTCACAACTCCTTAATCTCCTTGATCACAGTGTCGATCATGTCGAGGGACTCCCGCGGAGGGAGCGCCTGAGCTTGTACGGAAGCGAAGGCGTGCACATACTGGCGGACGATGCCGTCGCGCTCGTAGACGGTGAAGCTGGTCTCCCCGTCGACGTAGACGGCCTCGGCATCGTACTCGTCGGGCCACTGGATGATGACGAAGGAAGCCCCGAGCGCGGCGTGCGCGTCGGCAGTGAAGGGCACGACCTGGACGATGACGTCACATTCACGGGTCGCCCTGGTGATATGGCGCAGCTGGTCGCGCAACACCTGCGGGCCGCCGACCTGCTGGCGGATCGCCGCCTCAGACAAGATCGCGGTGAAACGCATCCCGTCGGTGAGCCGCTTCTGGCGGCGCATCCGCAACTCGAGATAGCGGTCGATGTCGGCCACCCGGATGTGCATGGCGCCCGCGGTCATGATCCGTTCCGCATAGTCGCGGGTCTGCAGCAGGCCGGGGATCACGTGACCCTCGTAACTGCGAATCCAGGACGCCTCGACCTCGAGCTCGATGAGCATCTCCACCGGCTCACTGAGGATGTCGCCGTAGTCCTGCCACCAGCCGGGTTCGGCGCAACCCCGGCGCAGTTCGTCGAGCATGCGCGCATCCGCTTCGGGGATGGCGAGCACGTCGACCAGGCGGGCCAGCGTCGCTGCGGTGATCTTCGTGCGGCCGGTTTCGATCCGGGACAGGTGCGGCTGGCCCACGCCGAGCTCGGCGGCCAGCGCGGTACCGGACAGCCCGCGCTCATTGCGGTAGCGGCTCAGCCGCGCACCGAGTCGACGGCTGCGCACGGTCGGGCGCATGACCGCCTCCCTCGAGCCGCTGGGGACGATGGTGGCGGGCGCGATCTGGTGGCGTGCTCGCGGTCACCCAATGAGTGGACTGTATGCCAAGCATAATGCATGGCAGTATTCGTAGCGAACAGTATCGATCTACGCCGCTAACTGTAACCCCGAGCAGTGTGCATCCCGGGTCCTGCGCTCAGAGTGCTCGAGCTGCACCCCAGACTGACGGCGGCCTGAAGGCCGTGTTCACCCACTATCCGGCCAGGCCGCCGTCGCCATCACGGTTGGCAGCGCGCCAATGGTCCAGGCCCAGCGCCAGGCCCAGCATCGTCGCGACGGCCACGCAGTAGCCACCGACGGTGTCGGTGACGTAGTGAGCGTGCTGTGCGACCAGGGACACTGCGACGCCGACCGCGACCGCCAGTGCGGCTACCGCGGCGAGCACCCGTAACGCGATACTCCGTGGCCACTGGGCGCCGCCGATGAGAATCGCGGCCGCAATGGCCACTGCGGCTACCGCGGTGGTGTGGCCGCTCGGGAAACTCAGCACGCCGGATCGTAACCGTCCGATCAGTGGCTTGAGGATCAGCTCGGTGATGGTGACCGCAGTAGCCGTGCCGACGATGGCGAGCAGCACGCCCGACCATCGCCGTGCCGCGGCTGCGGCAGCGGCCACCGCGGCGACGAGGATCGCCGCCTGAGCCGGGTCTCCGAGGTTGGCCAGGACATAGGTGATGGGTCGATCCGGGCGCAGCCGATTGCTGATCACCGCATCCAAGATTCGGTCCACCCGCCCCGGCATGTCCTGGTCTGCATAGCGTATCCCGAGCACGGCGATCACGATGATCGCCAGCACGATGACGCTCATCGCCGGGCCGCGCATGCGCCGCCCCAGCAGGGGCCGGTACCCACTCGACATAGACCGCACCGTAGCCGACCGATAGGGAGACATATCGGGGTGAAACGGCCACCGTTTACCCCGATATGTCTTCAATGTCGGGAGGGTCGGGTCAGGCCGGGATGGCAGCGGTGGGGCGGGTCCAGATCCGGTGACCGGCGAGCACATCGCAGAACGAGTCGATGAACCCATCGGGAAGCTTCGTGGCGGCCGAGGGGACGGCCAGCACGCCGTGGTCGTTGGCGACGGACCCGTTGTCGGGTGCCGGCGTCATGACGTTGGCCGTCGCCTGCCCCACCAACCCGGTGCTGGCCCCGATCACGGCAACCGGTTTGGCGTGCTTGATCGCCTCAGCGATGAAGTGCAACGCGTAGCCGTCGGTCCCCAGCGCGGCGACCGCCTCGTCGCCGCCGCCCACGACGACCGCGTCGTACAGCACCGACGCCATGGTGGTCATCGCCCGGTCGACCGGCAGGTCGCCGCCCGCTGAGGTGCGCACCGAACCGTTGGTGGTGGCCAGCAGTTCCGGGATCGCGCCGCGCTTGCGCAGTTCCTTGGCCAGCGCGGTGACCGGGCCGGCCTCGACGCCGTCGGCGACGAGCACCGCCACCTTGCGCGACCGGATGGTGTCGGTGGCAGTGTTCGCCTGGCTCAGGGCCGGTGAGCTGCGGCCGTGGTTGGGCGCGACCTCCTCGGCAGGCGGCTTGACCCCGATACCTTCGGCAACCTGCGTGGCCAGCCCATGGTCCACCCGGTTGAGCTGCTCGATCACCGCCTCCCGGACGTGCATGTGGTCGCATTTACCGAGTTCGAAACGGAACGCCGCCACGATGTGCTCCCGTTCCCAGCTCGACATCGAGTTCCAGAACAGCGTGGCCTGGCTGTAGTAGTCCTGGAAGCTGGCGGCCCGCTTGCGGATCTTGTGTCCTTCGACTTTTTCCTGGTAGTGCCGCAAAAACCCCTCATCGGCGATCGCCGGGCACCCGCCGCCCAGGGTGTTCTTGTGGTAGGCGGTGCGACCGCGGTGGATCTGCGACTGGTGGTAGCCGTCCCGCTGGTTGTTGCTCACCTCGGCGATCGGGCGATTGACCGGGATCTGGGCGAAGTTCGGACCACCGAGCCGGATCAGCTGGGTGTCGAGGTAGGAGAAGTTGCGCATCTGGAGCAGCGGGTCGTTGGTGAAGTCGATGCCGGGGACGATGTTGGCGGTGTGGAAGGCCACCTGTTCGGTCTCGGCGAAGAAGTTGTCCGGGTTGCGGTTGAGCACCATCTTGCCGACCGGCCGGACCGGCACCTGCTCCTCGGGAATGATCTTTGTGGCGTCCAGCAGGTCGAAGTCGAAGTTGTGCTCGTCGGCCTCCGGCACCAGCTGTACCCCCAGCTCGTACTCGGGGAACTCGCCGGTGTCGATGGACTCCCACAGGTCGCGGCGGTTGAAGTCGGGATCCTTGCCGGCGATCTTCTGGGCCTCGTCCCACTCCAGCGAGTGCACCCCGAGCACCGGCTTCCAGTGGAACTTCACGAAAGTGCCCTGCCCGTCGGCGTTGACCAAGCGGAAGGTGTGCACCCCGAAGCCCTGCATCATCCGGTAGCTGCGGGGCAACGCCCGGTCCGACATCAGCCACATGATCGTGTGCAGCGTCTCGGGCTGCAGCGACACGAAGTCCCACAGGGTGTCGTGCGCCGAGGCGGCCTGCGGGATCTCGTTGTGCGGCTCGGGCTTCACCGCGTGCACGAAGTCCGGGAACTTGATGCCGTCGTGGATGAAGAACACCGGGATGTTGTTGCCGACCAGGTCGTAATTGCCGGCCCGGGTGTAGAACTTCGTCGCGAAGCCGCGGACGTCGCGCACGGTGTCGGCGCTGCCCCGGGAGCCGGCGACGGTGGAGAACCGGACGAACACCGGCGTGGTGACCGACGGATCCGTGAGGAATTCGGCCACGGTGTATTCGGCGAGCCAGTCGTCATACGGCGTGAACTCCCCGTAGGCGCCCGCCCCCCGGGCGTGTACCACCCGTTCCGGGATACGTTCGTGGTCGAAGTGGGTGATCTTTTCGCGGGCGTGGAAATCTTCGAGCAACGTCGGGCCCCGCTCGCCGACGGTCAGGGAGTCGTCGGTGTGGTCGACGCGCACTCCCTGTTGCGTGGTCAGCGCGGTCCCCGCCGGGTCCACCCGCGTCGCGTTCAACTGTTCCTGCTTGCCGTCGGCTTTCCGGGCCTTGGCCATGACGATCATCCCTTCTGCTGGGCGGGCGCGCTCGGCGGCGTTGGCAGTGTCATCACGGATCTCCTTGCTGTGACGTCGGCTCGCAGTGGCTGCCTGCCACAGGGGTACCCGGCGTGGGCGCGGCAAACGCCGATCGGCGCTCGTCGTAAAGGCTTGTGAACCGCGGCCGACCGGTGTGTGGCACGCCACGTCACGCGCCGGTTGCTGGAGTTACTCGCCAGTAATATGGTGTTGTTACCGGCGAGTAGCTGATGACGCCACGGGTTCGGAGCGAGGACATGGGTCACTACAAGAGCAATCTCCGTGATCTGGAGTTCACCCTGTTCGAAGTGCTCAGGGTGCAGGACCGGATGGGCGCGGGCCCGTTCGCCGAGATGGACTCCGATACCGCGCGACACGTGCTTACCGAAGTCGACCGGCTGGCCCGCGGGCCGTTGTCGGATTCGTTCGC
>DATFDO010000084.1:0-18400 GCA_035252045.1 Pseudonocardiaceae bacterium | reverse complement strand
GCCGCGTCCCGGGTAGCCGCAACCCGGTCCGGCCCGGGGGACTTACCGGTGAGCCGCTCGAACTCCCGATCATGCGGGGTGAGCACCAGCGGGGTGTCCGGATCCCGGCTGTCCGCCAGCTCGGGATGCCGGGCCAGCAGGGTGATCGCGTCGGCATCGGCGACCACCGGTACCCCCGCGGCCAGCACGTGCGCCAGGACCTGGCGACCAGCGGCACCGGTGCCCAACCCGGGTCCGACGGCCCAGGCCTGGACCTGCCCGGCGTCGGCGACCGACCCGGTGGCCACCACCTCGGGCCAGCGCGCGCGGACCACGTCGGCGGCGGTGCCGGCGAAGCGCACCATCCCGGAAGTGGCCAGCACCGCGGCTCCGCTACACAGCACCGCCGCGCCGGGGTAGTCCGCTGAGCCCGCCGCGATACCTACCACTCCCTGGGTGTACTTGTCGCTGGCCGGTCCCGGCACCGGCCACAGCGCACCGATCTCGGCGCCCGTGAGCACCCTCAGATCAGGCTCGCCGAGCTGGTCGAACAGCCCGATGTCGACCAGATGCACCGGACCGCACCGCCACGGGGACAGCAGGTGCACCGGCTTGCGGGCGCCGAAGGTGACGGTCGCGGTGGCGGTGACCGCGGGCCCGTCCGCGGCGCCGGTGTCCGGGTCGACCCCGGACGGCGAATCCACCGCGATGATCGGCACCCGGACCGCTTCCACCAGCCGGGCGGCCGCGGGACGCAGCGGGCCCCTCCCGGACAGCCCGACGATGCCGTCCAGCACGACCTGCGCGTGATCCGGCAGCTCAGCGGCGATCCGGCCGCCTGCGCGGCGCAGCGCGGTCAGGCCCTGCGGGTGGGTGCGGTCCGGCGACAGCAGCACCGCAGTGACCGTCACCCCGCGGCGGCGCAGGAACGCACCGGCCCACAACGCGTCCCCGCCGTTGTTCCCGGCGCCCACCAGTAACGCGACGTGCCGACCGGATACCCCGCCGGTGCGTTCGGCCAGCATCGCGGCAGTCCAGGTGGCCAGCCCGAACGCAGCGCGGCGCATCAGCGTCCCGACCGGGACGCGGGCGAGCAGGGCCTCCTCGGCAGCGCGCACCCGGGCCACCGTCCAGGCGGCTGACCGGCCAGCGCTCACCGGAGCGGCGCTCACCGGGCACCACGCCGCGACACGGCGTACACCAGGGCGCGACACGCCGGGCTGCGGGGGGCGGACAGGCTCACTCCACCGTGACCGATTTCGCCAGGTTGCGGGGCTTGTCGACGTCGTAGCCGCGTTGCCGGGCGATCTCGGCGGCCAGCACCTGGAGCGGCACGGTGGAGACCAGGGGCTGTAGCAGGGTGGGCACTGCAGGAACCTCGAGCAGGTTCGCGGCGTAGGGACGCACGGTCTCGTCGCCCTCCTCGGCGATGACGATGGTCCGCGCGCCGCGGGCCCGGATCTCCTGGATGTTGGACAGCAGCTTGGGGTGCAGGATCGCCCGGCCCTTGGGCGAGGGCATCACCACCACCACCGGCAGGTCGGGCTCCAGCAGCGCAATGGGGCCATGCTTGAGCTCACCCGCAGCGAAGCCCTCGGCGTGCATGTAGGCGAGCTCTTTGAGCTTCAACGCGCCCTCCAAGGCCACCGGGAAGCCGACGTGGCGACCGAGAAACAACACGACCTTGGCGTCGACGAGTTCGCCGGCCAGCGCGCGCACCGCGCCGACGGTGTCGAGCACCTGCTCCACCGCGGCCGGCATCGCCTCCAGCTCGGCGTATTCGCGGGCTACCTCGTCGGAGTACTTGGTGCCGCGCGCCTGCGCCAGCGCCAGCCCGACCAGGAAGTTGGCCGTCAGCTGAGCGAGGAACGACTTGGTGGCGGCCACCCCGATCTCGGGCCCGGCATGGGTGTAGAGCACCGCGTCGGACTCCCGGGGGATTTGCGCGCCGTTGGTGTTGCAGATGGCCAGCACCCGGGCCTTCTGCTCACGGGCGTGGCGCACCGCCTCCAGGGTGTCCATGGTTTCGCCGGACTGGGAGATGGCCACCACCAGCGTGCAGCGGTCCAGCACCGGGTCGCGGTACCGGAATTCGCTGGCCAGCTCCACTTCCACGGGCAGCCGGCACCAATGCTCGATGGCGTACTTGGCCACCATGCCGGAGTGGTAGGCGGTACCGCAGGCGACCACGAAGACCTTGTCGACGTCGCGCAGCTCCTGGATGTCCATCCGCTGCTCGTCCAGCACGATCCGGCCGTCGACGAAATGGCCGCGCAGCGTATTGGCGATTGCGCTGGGCTGCTCCTGGATCTCCTTGAGCATGAAATAGTCGTGACCGTCCTTTTCCGCCGCGGACAGGTCCCAATCGACGTGGAAGGGTTTCCCGCACGCCGGGCAGCCGGCGAAGTCGGTGATCTGGTAGCCGTCCCGGGTGATCGTCACCACCTGGTCCTGGCCGAGCTCGACGGCGTCGCGGGTGTGATCGATGAATGCCGCGACGTCAGAGGCGACGAAGTGCTCCCCATCGCCCACCCCCAGCACCAGTGGCGAGGAACGGCGCGCCGCGACGATCATCTCTGGCTCATCGGCATGCGCGACGACGAGGGTGAACGCCCCCTGCAGCCGGCGGCACACCACCCGGACGGCCTGGGATAGATCACCGCAGGCCGCATACGCCGCGGCGAGCAGGTGCGCGGCGGTCTCGGTGTCGGTGTCGCTGGTCAGCTCCACGCCGGCAGCTTCCAGCTCGGCACGCAGCTGAGCGTGGTTTTCGATGATCCCGTTGTGCACCACCGCCAGCCGGCCCGCGGTGTCGCGGTGCGGGTGGGCGTTGCGATCGGTCGGCGCGCCGTGGGTGGCCCAGCGGGTGTGCCCCATCCCGGCGGTACCCCGCAAGCCGGCCCGCCCGCACGCGTCGAGCTCATTGATCAGGTTGCCCAGCGCACCAGCCTTGCGCGTCACCGCCAGCACACCGGAACCGGCGAGCACCGCGACGCCAGCCGAGTCGTAGCCGCGGTACTCCAGCCGGCTCAGGCCTTGCAGGACGACGCCGAGGGCATCACGATGCCCGACATAGCCCACGATTCCGCACATGGGCTCACGCTAGACCCCGACGCTAGACCCGGTCCGATCGGTCAATCCGATACCGTCCCGCCTCATGGCACGCACCGATCCGGCGGTCCGGCGCGCCGCTGAGGAGCTGGCGCGGCCCGGCCCATACCCGGTGGCCAGCGGCGATCTCGCCGCGGCCGGCCTGCCGGGCGTGGTATTCACCCCGCGGTCCGGGCGGGGACTTGCGGCGATCGCGTTCGGCCACGGCTGGCTGCAGCCGGCGTCACGCTATGACGAGCTGATGCGGCATCTGGCCAGCTGGGGTGTGGTCGTCGCAGCGCCGGCCACCCAACGCAATGCGCTGGCGTCGCACAGCCAGTTCGCCACCGATCTGCGCACCGCCTTGGACCTGTGCATCAGCGCGCGTCTGGGCGACGGCGACATCAGTGTCGATCCGGGCAAGCTGGGCCTGGCCGGGCACGGGATGGGCGGCGGGTGTGCGGTACTGGCGGCGGCAGCGGACAACCGGTGCCGTGCGGTGGTGACGCTGGCGCTGGCCGAGACCTTGCCCTCCGCGGTGACCGCTGCGCACGGGTGCACCATGCCGGGGCTGCACGTGGTGGGAGATAAGGATCTGCTGGCGCCCGCGGTGGGCCATGCCGAACCGGTGGCCAGGGCGTGGGCGGGTCCGGTGCACGTGCGCGCCCTGCCCAAAGCGAGCCATCTCGGTTTCACTTCCGGACCCCATTGGACCGACTTACTCATGGGAAGCAGCCCGGAGTTGCGCACCCGACAACTGTCCCGGGCGCTGACTACCGCGTTCTTGCTGCGCCATCTCAACGGCATAGCCGACTACGACACGCTGCTTGCGCCACCTCACTAGTGTGATCGGGTGACCGTTGGGCGGGGGTGGTGCCTTATAGTAAGCGCACCGCAGCGCAGCGCCGCGCGCTTACCGAGGGAGTCGCCATGGTTATCGGCTACATTATGTTGGTCGTTCTGTGGGTTGTCATCGCCATTTTCGGGCTAGCAGCCATTTATCTGGTAATCAAATCCGCAGGACGCTAGTTCGCATTCGCGGTCGCGACAATCGTGGCAATGCGTTGAGCGATTGTCGTGGCCGCGGCTTCGGTAGGGGCTTCGACCATCACCCGGACCAGCTGCTCGGTTCCGGACGGGCGCAGGAGCACGCGGCCGGTTTGGCCCAGTTCGGCCTCTGCCGCGGCGATGGCGTCGGCCACCGTGGCGGCTGTCACGGCTTGCGTCTTGTCCGGGACCGAAACATTGATCAGCACTTGCGGCAGCCGGGTGACCACACCGGCCAGCTCGGCCAGACTGCGCTGCGCGCTGACCATCCGCGCCATCAGGCGTAATGCGGTGAGCAACCCATCGCCCGTCGTGGCGTACCGCGGCAACATCACGTGCCCGGACTGTTCACCGCCGAGCGAGAATCCCCCCGCCGTCAAGGCTTCGAGCACGTAGCGGTCCCCCACCGGCGTGGTCAGCACCGATACGCCGTGCTCGCGCATGGCCAGGTGCAGTCCCAGGTTGCTCATCACGGTGGTGACCAAGGTATTGGCGGCGAGCTCGCCGTGTTCAGCCATCGCCAGGGCGAGGATGGCCATGATCTGGTCACCGTCGACCACCTCGCCGGTGGCGTCCACGGCCAGGCACCGGTCGGCATCACCGTCGTGGGCGATACCGAGGGTGGCACCGTGCTCGAGCACGGCCTTGCGCAGCGGATCGAGGTGTGTGCACCCGCACCCGTCATTGATGTTGAGGCCATCGGGTTCGGCGTGCACAGCCACCACGTCCGCACCGGCGTTGCGGTAAACCTGAGCAGCTATCCCGGAGGCCGCACCGTGCGCGCAGTCCACCACCACCCGGACCCCGGCCAGCGAGTGCGGGCTGGCCGCCAGCAGGTGAGCCAGATAGCGGCGGGTGGCCTCCGGCACATCGCGTACCCGGCCGATCAGCGCTCCGGTGGGACGGGCTGATCCCCGACCGTCCAGCCGGTCGGCGATCTCGTCTTCCACCACGTCGGGCAGTTTGCGCCCGCCGGCGGCGAACAGCTTGATGCCGTTGTCGGGCATCGGGTTGTGCGAAGCGGAGATCATCACACCGAGGTCGGCGGAGAACTCACCCACCAGATGGGCGATTGCGGGAGTGGGCAGGATCCCGACCCGCAGCACGTCGGCGCCCGCCGAGGTGAGGCCGGCCGTCACGGCGGCCTCCAGCATCTCGCCGCTGGCCCGCGGGTCCCGGCCGACGACGGCGACCGGCCGGTGCCCCAGTCCATGATCGGCGAGCACCCTGGCGGCCGCACTGGACAGAGCCATCGCGAGCTCCGGGGTGAGCTCGAAGTTGGCTAACCCACGCACCCCATCGGTGCCGAACAGGCGGGGCATGAACGGCGCAGCGGCAGTATTAACGCTTCGAGTACTGGGGAGCCTTGCGCGCCTTTTTCAGACCGTACTTCTTGCGTTCCTTGGCCCGGGCATCCCGGGTGAGGAAACCCGCCTTCTTCAGCGCCGGGCGGTCGTCGATGTTGAGCTCGACCAGTGCCCGGGCGATCGCCAGCCGCAGCGCGCCGGCCTGACCGGAGGTGCCACCACCGGAGAGGTTGCCGAGCACGTCGTAGGCCTCTGGCTTGTTGACGGTCAGCAGCGGTTCCCGGATCAGCTGCTGGTGCACCTTGTTCGGGAAGTACCGCTCCAGGCTCGTGCCGTTGAGCCGGAACACGCCGGTACCGGGCACCAGGCGTACTCGCACCACCGCTTCCTTGCGGCGACCGACGGCCTGCACCGTCTGACCGCCGGGCACCGGCATCGCCAGCCCAACCGGGGCTGGGCCAGCTGGCGCTGCCGGCGCTGCCGGCGCGGCAGTGCCGGTTTCGGGCTGCGGTGGCTGCGGACTGGTCACGGTGTCTCTCGGGTCCTCACTGGGGGATGTCACTGGATCGGTAGTCACTGGACGACCTGGGTGATCTCGTATGGCTGCGGCCGTTGCGCCGCGTGCGGGTGGTCGGGCGTGGCATAGACCTTGAGTTTGCGGGCCATGGCACGCCCCAGCGTGTTCTTCGGCAGCATGCCCTTGATGGACCGCTCCACCAGCCGCTCCGGCTTGGTGGCGAGCATCTCGCTGAACGAGCGCCGCTTGAGGCCACCGGGACGACCGCTATGCCGGTACACGAAGCTGCGATCACCCTTGTTGCCCGACAACGCCACCTTGCCGGCGTTGACGATCACCACGAAGTCGCCGGTGTCGACGTGTGGAGCGTAGGTCGGCTTGTGCTTGCCGCGCAGCAGGATGGCGGCCTGGCTGGCCAGTCGGCCCAGCACCACATCCGTGGCATCGATGACATGCCAGGCGCGCTGGACCTCGCCGGGCTTGGGGCTGTACGTGCGCACGGAACTACCTCGTTATCACGGTTCGCAGGGTCATCGAACGTCTTCTATGGTGCCGGTGCGCCTGGAGCACAGTCATTTTGAGAGTCGCACACATCCGCACAGCAGCGCCGGAAACGATACCGGCCGGGCGCCGGGAAGGTCAAAACGGGGTGGCCCCCCGCTGGCGGCCTTACGACCACCGCGCTCGGTTCGCCGCCTCGCCAGCCCGGTAGTTCTCGTTCGACGTACCCAGCGCGACCCCGATCTGGTTCAGCACCTGGTTCAAATCCGCCGCCGATCGGTCCCATTTCGCCTGGTGGGCCTGGTAGGCACTGGACGCGTCGCCGCTCCAGGTCTCCACCATCGGCTGCAGGTAGCGCTTGAGGTCTTCCATCTCCCGGTTGATATTCGCCCAGGTGGTCTGGATCGAGCTGCGCGCGCTTTCCAGCTCGCCGAACGTGACCAGGATTTCGCCCATGTCTGTCGTCTCCTTCGAGGTATCCGGGTTCAGCTGCCCAGTGCCTGGCTGATCCGGGTGTAGGTCTGGTTCTCGGCCTCGTCGGCCTTCGCGTAGGTGGTGCCCGAGCCCCGGATCTGCTCACCGATACTGCTCAGCGCCTCGTTGAGATTGCGGGCGTCGTTGTCCCACCGCTGCATCAGCAGTCCGAATGCGGTAGCCGCCTGGCCCTTCCACGCGCCCGCCAGCGGTGCCAGCTGGTTGCGCAGCGCCGAGAGCTGGCCCTGCACGCTCTGATTCACCTCGGCGACGTGATTGGCCGCCGCCTGCATCTGCTCGAACTGCGCGCCGAACTGCCCTGCCATCCTGTGATCTCCTTCGTTGTCAGTTGCCGGTGGGTACGACCAGGGGACGCCACACTGCCAGCTCCGGTTCCAGCCGGTGATCAACCGGTCGCAGAACGTTGCAAGCGCGAACGGCGGACGGATGGCCCGACAGGGCGCGCTGCTAACTTTGTATGGGGAGCTGGGGAGCGCGTGAGTGAGCGCGCATTGCGGAGGATTCGTGGCCGAGACGGAACTGAGCTGGGTGCAACGGGCGGCTGATGCCGCCGTCGAGCATGCCCACCGTTCGGGCGCGAAGCAGATCGTGTGCGCGTCGGGCGTATCCCCGTCGGGGCCTATCCATCTCGGCAACCTGCGCGAGGTGATGACGGCACATTTCGTCGCCGAGGAGATCTTCTCCCGGGGCCATGACGTGGTGCACCTGCACTCGTGGGACGACTACGACCGGTTCCGGAAGGTGCCGGCCGGGCTTGATGAGGGCCTGGCTGAACACGTCGGCCGCCCGCTGGCGGCGGTACCGGACCCCTACGGCGAGCGCGACTCGTACGCGGCGCACTTCATCGCGGAGTTCACCGACGCCCTGGCCAGGATGGGCGTGCGGATGCGCGAGGTGCGCCAGTCCGAGCAATATCCGCGCGGCACCTACAACTCCGGGATCCGCCAGGCCATGGACCGCCGGGGCGAGGTCTTCGACATCCTCGCCCGCTTCCAGACCGAGGGTCTGCACGGCACGCCACTGGCGCAGCGCCGGGCCGAGTACTACCCGTTCAAGCCGTACTGCCAGACCTGCGGGACGGATTTCACCACGGTCGTCGGTTACGACGGTCTTGTGTTGACCTACCGCTGCCGGTGCGGCCATGCCGGGCAGATGACGCTGGCCGATGGAGCGCCGATCTCCGGCAAGTTGGTATGGAAAGTGGATTGGCCGATGCGGTGGGTCCACGAGCAGGTGGACTTCGAACCTGCGGGTGAAGATCATCACTCGCCGTCGAGCAGCTACGCCTCGGGCAGCGTGCTGGTTCGAGACATCTTCGGCGGTACCGCGCCCTATTCGTTCGCCTACACCTTCGTCGGCTTGGCCGGCGGATCGAGCAAGATGTCCAGCTCGGCCGGTGGCGCGGCGATCCCCAAAACCGCGCTGGACGTGCTGGAGCCGGCCATGCTGCGCTGGCTGTATCTGCGGCGGGTGCCATCGCAGTCGTTCACGATCGACCTGTCGCCACGGGCAGTGCAGCGCCTCTACGACGAGTGGGACCAGTTCGGTGAGCGCGCCGAGGCCGCGGATGCGTCCCCGGTGGACCGGCACATGCGCCAGATGTGTCTGCGAACATCGGCGGGCACGGTCGAGCACAGCCAGCGGCCGATCTCATTCCGGCTGCTGGCCTCGGCTGCTGACCTCACGCAGGGCAACACCGAGCAGATTGATCGTCTCGTGCGCCAGCACGTCGACAACCCCGAGGCGCTGCCCGACCGCGACGCCCTGCTCAAGGAGATGGAGCCGCGGCTGACGTGTGCGATCAACTACGCCACCCGCCTGCTGCCGCCGGAACAACGCACCACGATCCGCACCGAGTTCAACAGCCAAGCGTGGCAGGAGCTTGACGAGCAGACCCGTCACGGCGTGCACCTGCTCGACGAGCAACTGGACGGCGCCTGGACGCTGGAAAACCTGACCCGCCTGGTGTACGCGATCCCCAAGCTGCTCCAAGGGCTGCCCAAAGACGCGCCGCCGAGCCCCGAGCTGAAGAAGTCGCAACGGGCCTTCTTCGCCGCGCTGTACCAGCTGCTGTGCTCCTCGGACACCGGTCCCCGGCTGCCCACCCTGCTGCTGTCCATCGGACCGCAGCGCGCCCACTTGCTGCTGTCCGGGCCCGGGACTGACCATGTCTTGAGCGGCTGACCCACTAGCCAGACCAGCGCGCCAACGCTGCCAGCGCCTGAGTAGTGGTGCCGGGAGCTGGCCGATGTGGCCGAGCCCGACCCGAAGCGCGTTGGCGAACGGCCCCACCGATGCCGGAGCCGGCCCCGTCGTTGTCTTGATCGACGTTGCCAGCGCGGTCGGGCACGGACCGGCAGGCAAATTCAGGGCCGATAGAGTTAAGGGATGGCCAGTCCGCTGTCAACCCTGGACAATCTCGAAGCTCGCTGGGGCGAGCGGTGGGAACGCGACGGCACCTACCGCTTCGACCGCGCCCACGCCCGCGGCGAGATCTACTCGATCGATACCCCGCCCCCCACTGTCTCAGGGTCCTTGCACGTCGGCCATGTCTTCAGCTACACGCACACCGACACGATCGCGCGCTTCCAGCGGATGCGGGGCCGCGCGGTGTTCTACCCGATGGGCTGGGACGACAACGGCTTGCCTACGGAGCGGCGGGTGGAGAACTACTTCGGCGTGCGCTGCGACCCCTCGGTTGCCTACCAGGAAGACCTCGTCCCGCCGGCCAAGGCCGCCGCGAAGCGGCAGGATTACATCCCGATCAGCCGGCGCAATTTCATCGAGCTCTGCGAGCGGCTGACCGCCACCGACGAGAAGGTCTTCGAGCAGGTGTGGCGCCTGCTGGGTCTGTCGGTGGATTGGTCGCTGACCTACTCCACGGTATCGGCGCGTTCGCAGCGGGTCAGCCAGCGGGCCTTCTTGCGCAACCTGGCTCGTGGTGAGGCTTACTCCGCCGAGGCGCCCTGCTTGTGGGATATCACCTTCCAGACGGCGGTGGCGCAGGCGGAGTTGGAAGACCGGGACCGCCCGGGCGCCTACCACGATCTGCGCTTTGCCGGCACCCGCGGGCAGGCCGACGTGGTCATCGCCACCACGCGTCCGGAACTGGTGGTGTCCTGCGTGGCGCTGGTCGCTCATCCTGACGATGAGCGCTACCAGCCGCTGTTCGGGTCGACCGTGCGCACGCCGGTGTTCGGCGTCGAGGTGCCCGTGCTGGCTCACCACCGGGCCGAGCCGGACAAGGGCACCGGGATCGCCATGGTCTGCACCTTCGGCGACCTCGCCGACGTGATGTGGTGGCGCGAGCTCGAGCTGGCGACCCGCGCGGTAATCGGCAAAACCGGCCGGCTCGACGGTGAAACGCCGTCCTGGCTGACCACTGAGCCGGCCCGGGCCGCCTACGCCCGGCTGGCCGGCAAGACCATTTTCGGCGCCCAGCGCGAGATGGTGGAGTTGCTGCGAGAGTCCGGTGACCTGCTCGGCGAACCGCGGCCGATCACCCACGCAGTCAAGTTCTACGAGAAGGGCGACCGGCCGCTGGAGATCGTCACGACCCGGCAGTGGTACATCCGCAACGGCGGTCGTTCGCCCGAACTGCGGGCCGAGCTGATCGCCCGGGGCAAGGAGCTCGACTGGCACCCCGATCACATGCGCCACCGGTACGACAACTGGGTGGAGGGCCTCAACGGGGACTGGCTGATCTCCCGCCAGCGGTTCTTCGGCGTGCCGATTCCGCTGTGGTACCAGCTCGACAGCGACGGGTGTCCCAACTACGAGCACCCGATCGTGCCGGACGAGGCAGCCCTGCCCATCGACCCGCAGTCCCACGTGCCACCTGGCTATACCGCGGCACAACGGGACCAGCCTGGCGGTTTCACCGGTGAACCAGACATCATGGACACTTGGGCGACCTCGTCGCTGACCCCCCAGATCGCCTGCGGCTGGGAAGATGACGCCGACCTGTTCGCGCGGACCTTCCCGATGGATCTGCGCCCGCAGGGTCACGACATCATCCGCACGTGGCTGTTCTCCACAGTCGTCCGCAGCCACTACGAGCATGGCAGCCTGCCCTGGCAGCACGTGGCGCTATCCGGCTGGATCCTCGACCCGGACCGCAAGAAGATGGCCAAATCCCGCGGCAACGTGGTGGTGCCCACCGAGATGCTCGAGCAGTACGGTGCAGATGCGGTGCGTTACTGGGCGGCTAGCGCCCGCCCGGGTATCGACACGGCGTTCGACCCCAGCCAGATGAAGATCGGCCGGCGGCTGGCGGTCAAGGTGCTCAACGCCTGCAAATTCGCCTTCGGCCTGCCCCCGGCGCCCGCCGACGCTGAGGTGACCGAGGCGATCGACCGGGCGATGCTGGCCCAGCTTGCCACCCTGATCGGCGATGCCACCCGGGCCTTCGACAACTACGACTACGCCCGGGCGTTGCAGGCCACCGAGGAGTTCTTCTGGCGGTTCTGCGACGACTACCTGGAGCTGGTCAAAGTCCGCGCCTACCAGGACGGTCCGGATTCCGACTCAGCGCGCGCGGCGCTGCGCATCGCGGTGTCCGTCCTGCTGCGGCTGTTCGCGCCGTTCCTGCCTTACGTCACCGAAGAGGCCTGGTCGTGGGCCCGAACGGAGGCCGGCCCGTTGCCCGGCTTCGCCACTGGGTCGGTGCACCGGGCACGCTGGCCGGACGTGGCCGAGCTAGGCAGCGTGGCGCTGCTCGATGGGGATCCGTCGGTTCTGCTCATCGCGGCTGACGTGCTGCGCCAGATCCGCAAGGCGAAATCAGACGCCAAGCGTTCGGTGCGAGCCGAGGCCACGTCAGTGACAGTGATCGATTCTGGACCGAGAATCGCCGCTGTGCAGGCTGTCCTTGCTGACCTGCGCAGCGCGGGCAACGTGCGAGAGGTGACCACGATGGAGCTGACCAACGGCGCAGAAGCCACCGTCGACGTGCAGCTGCCCGAAGCGGAAAGCGTCGCGCCCTGACCCACCGCCGACAACACTGCGTTGCGGCGTCGGATCCCGGGCCGCGGCCAGCGCCATCTCCAGCAGCGCTGCTACAGCCGGCATCTGCCCGCGTCCTGCGGTGTGTCTCGCTCTCGTCCAGTCGCCCGATGATGGCGCTCAAGCATCCATCAGCCGTCGGGGACCCAGGCGATCTGGACGAGTTGTGCGCCGGTTTTGCGAGTGACCAGGGTGCCGCGGCCGGGCGGCATCGCGGACGGCTTGACGCTGCCGAGCAGCGGACCTTCGTCGGGGCTGCCGTGCATCACGATGCCGGGCGTGGACAGCTCCCGCAGCCTCGCGATGACGGGCTCGAACAGTGCCCGGGACGCGCCACCGCAGCGGCGGGCGATCACCAGATGCAGGCCCACGTCCTTGGCTTGAGCCAGGAACTCCAGCAAGGGGGCGAGCGGGTTGACCCCGCCCTGCGTGGCGACCAGATCGTAGTCGTCGACCAGGACGTAGAGCTCGGGCCCCGACCACCAAGAACGATCCCGCAGCTGCTGCTGGGTGATGCCGGCACCGGGAAGGCGCTTGCGCATCGAGTTCTGCACGTCAGCGATCATCGGCGTGAGCACGTCAGCCGACATCCCGTAGCCGATGAGGTGCTCGGATTCCACAGCGCCGAGCAGGGTGCGGCGGTAGTCGACCAGGATGATGCGGGCTTGCTCCGGGGTGCTGCGCGCCACGATGCCCCGGGCGATCGCCCGCAGCAGGTTCGTCTTGCCGGATTCGCCGTCGGCGAAGCACAGGAAATGGGGTTCGGCAGTGAAATCCAAGCACACCGTGCCCAGTTCGACCTCGTTGATCCCGATCGGGATCAGATGCGGTCGCGGCGGCTGCGAGATCGGCATCTCCTGGTAGCCGATCCGCTCGGGCAGCAGCCGGACCCGCGGTGCGCAGCGACCGGGCCACGCCTGGCAGATCTGGGCCACCGCATCGGCGACGCCGTCGATGCGCGGTAACGCGGCGAGGAAATGCAGCTTGTCGGGCGACAGGCCCCGTCCGGGGCGCCCCGGCGGCACGTTGACCGCCGCCCGCCGGTCGATGTCGGACTCGCCCGGATCACCCAGCCGCAGCTCGAATCGGGTACCGAGCAGGTCCTTCAACGCCGGCCGGATCTCCGCCCACCGGGTGGCGCCGATCATCACGTGCACCCCGTAGGACAGGCCCTGGGTGGCCAGGTTCACCACCCGCATCTCCAGATCGGTGACGTCGAACTCCTGGCGGAAGCTGTGCCAGCCGTCGATCACCAGGAACACATCCCCGAACGGATCCTCCGCGAGCTCGCCCCGTTGCCGCCGGGCCCGGTAGGCGGCCATCGAGTCGATGCCCAACGAACGGAACCGCTGCTCGCGGGCCGCCAGCAAGCTGCTGACCTCGGCGAAGATGCGCCGGACGATGTCCGGTTCCAGCCGTCCGGCCACCCCGCCGCTGTGCGGCAGGCCATCCAGCGACGCCAGCGTGCCGCCACCGAAGTCGATACCGAAGAACTGCACCTCCTCCGGGGTGTGGGTCAGCGCCAGCGACAGCAACATCGAGCGCAGCAGGGTGGACTTGCCCGATTGCGGGCCGCCGGCGACCACCGCATGACCCGCGGCCCCGGACAGGTCCGCCCACAGCAGGTCGCGGCGCTGCTCGTAGGGCTTGTCCACGATGCCGACCGGAACGGCGAGGCGGCCGTTGCCGGCGAACCCGGCCGGGGACAGTCCCCGATCCTCGGTGACCGACAACGCGGGTAGCAGCTGATCCAGCGACGGCGAGGTGTCCAGCGGCGGCAGCCACACCTCATGCGCCGGCGGACCCTGCCCGGCCAGTTTGGCCACCACGACATCCAGCACGCTGGGTTCGCCGGCGGCCTCCTCCGGCTCGTCAGGTACCACCGGCTCGGGCGCTTGCGGTGGGTCGACGTATTCGGGCACGAACAGCCGTGGCCGGCGGTCGGCGGATACCGGGATCTCCCTGGGCGCCGCGACGACCCGGCCCGCGCGGTAGGGGCCGGAGACGTAGGCGGCCTTGAAGCGCTCCATGGATGCAGTGTCGAATTTGAGGTAGCCCGAGCCGGGCACCGGCGGGAGCTCGTAGGCGTCGGGTACTCCCAGCACCGCCCGGGACTCCCCGGCGGAGAAGGTCTTGAGCCCGATCCGGTAGGACAGGTGCGATTCCAGTCCGCGCAGCCTGCCTTCCTCGAGGCGCTGCGAGGCCAGCAGCAGGTGCATCTGCAGCGAGCGCCCCAGCCGGCCGATCGCCACGAACAGGTCGATCAACTCCGGCCGCTGGGCGAGCAGCTCGGAGAACTCGTCGATCACGATGAACAGCGCGGGCAGCGGATCGAGATCGACCCCGTTGGCCCGGGCCCTTTCGTAGTCGGAAACTCCGGTGAAGTTGCCGGCGGCGCGCAGCAACTCTTGGCGGCGGTTCATCTCGCCGGCCAGCGCGTCTTGCATGCGGGTGACCTGGGTCAGGTCGTCGGCCAGGTTCGTGATCACGGCCGCGACGTGCGGTGCGCCCTCCATGCCCGAAAAAGTCGCGCCGCCCTTGAAGTCGACCAGCACCAGATTGAGTACTGCCGAGGAGTGGGTGGCCATCAGACCCAGCACCAGGGTGCGCAGGAACTCCGATTTTCCGGATCCGGTGGCTCCCACGCACAGCCCGTGCGGTCCCATCCCGCCTTGCGCGGCTTCCTTGATGTCCAGCTCCACCGGCTGGCCGGACTCACCGAGCCCGATGGGTACCCGCAACCGATCCCGGATTGGGCGTGGTCGCCAGGATTGGGCGACGTCGAAGGCATGGGGATCCTCGGGCAGCCCGAGCAGACCGAGCAGACCGGTGTTGCCCAGAAGCGGCTCCGGGTCGCCCGGCGCATCCGGTGCGCCGAGGCGGTAGGGAGCCAGTGCTCGGGCCGCTGCCTCCGCCTCGACCACGCTGAGCGCGTCGGGACAACCGAAGACCTCGACACCGGTCGCGCCGCGGGCGCCGATCCCGGTCCCCTCGATGGCCAGCGCCAGGCCGCGGCGGTCGGTCAGGGTGCCCAGCGACGCCGATAAGTCGAGCAGCGTGACCCCGGCCAGACCTTCCTCCAGGATGATCTGCTCCGCACCGCTGACCTCCCCGCCGTCGATGACGATGAAAATGTGCGGCTCGTCGCCGGGCAGCAGGGCATTGCGGGCGAACCGTGGGCGCTCCCGGAGCTGCTCGCGTAGCAGCTCCTCGATCTGGGCCAGCGCCGACACCATCATCCGCACCGGTCCGGCGCCGTCGACCCGGGTCGGGTGCTGCACGTGTGGCAGCCACTTCGCCCATTCCCAATCCACCTTCGCCCGACCCGCGGTGACCACCGCGATGAGCAGGTCGTCGGGGGCGTGGAAGGTGGCCAGCTGGACCACCACCGCGCGCGCCAACCCGCGCGAGCCGTCCGGATCTCCGGAGATCCCGATCGCGGCGAACCCGCGGATCGAGATGGCGATCGGCAATTCGGGCACGATGGAGTGCGCCCGGACGAACTGCCGCAAGGCCAGCGTGGTGATCGGTTCCAGCTCGTCCACCGGGCCGGTCTGCGGCGGCACCAGGCGGGTGGCCAGCCGCTGCGAGCCGCGGCAGATCCGGACGTGGCAGAAGTCTGGATCGTGAGGGCGGCGTTCCCAGATCCGCCGGCTCGCTGCGATCGACCACAGCGCGGCGGGATCGGGGTGGCTCCATTCCAACGCCGCGCGCTGCTCGGCCGCCGACTCCCGGGCCCGATCCCGCATCTGACCCAGGTAGCGCAGGTAGTCCTTGCGATCCTCGTTCATCTCGGCCTTGGCCTGGCCGGCGCCCCGGCCACCGGCGAACATGCCCACGGTCGAGATCACCATCATGATCGGGAACATCAGGAACAGCGGGCTGTTCTTGTCCTGCCCCGGGGTCAGGAAGACGTAGGCCACCATGCCCAGCACGGCCGCGATCATCACAACCGGCATGGTCTTCTGGATGATGCTGCCCGGGATGACCCTCGGTACCTCTGGCGGCGGCTCCAGATGAACCTCGCCACCGGGCATCTTCGGCGCGGCCAGCCGGGGCAATCGCCGGAACTGCACGGTGCTCATGCCCAGCATCACCTCCGGGTGTCATCCGTAGGCACGGCAGGCCGGCCACCCTATCGGCTGCTGTGCTGCCCTGCGCCAGAGAATCCGTGGCGCAGGCGCACCCCAGCTGCGGTGTACCGGTTACTGGCCGCCAACTTCCCGCACACCCGGTTCCTCAGCGGCTCACGGCCAGCCGAACTGCTCGCCGCACGCACTGGGCACGGGCTGGCCGGCGGTGCGATCTACGACGCGTTCGACGTCACCATCGAGTCGCTATGATCGCTGTTTCGGAAGGATGGACCGCGAATTTCGCGGCTCTTCGGTTCGAGACAGCGATCATGAGGCGTTGACCGCTGACTGGCCGCCGGTCGGCGAAGACCCCGCCAGCGCTGGGCGATCCCCTAGCACGGGTACCTGACCGGTCCCGGATGACCCCCTCGAACCGCCAGACGCGCAGCGCAGGGATACTCCGCGCACGACAGCTCCGCAGCCGCGGGCGAGCGAGGAGTGCAACTGGTGCCGACCCATGTCCATGGAGCCCCACCGTCCAGCGCCAGATCGGCTAGCACCACATCGACTGTCCCACCAACCGGCGCCTTCAGCAGGGTGACGGTCGTGGCCCCCCGCACCCGCATCGACCTGGCGCTGCCGTCGGACATCGCGGTGGCCAACCTGTTGCCGATGCTGCTCACCATGGCCGGTGAGTCCAGCGCGGACGGCGGCAGCAAGCACGGTGGCTGGTGCCTGGCCAAGCTCGACGGCGACGCGATCGATCCAGAGCGGTCGCTGAGCTCGCTCGGTGTGATCGACGGCGACCTGCTGCAGATCCGGCGACGCCGCGACAACCCACCGACCCCGCTGTTCGACGACGTGGTGGAAGCCATCGCCGAGGCGGCCCCAGCCAGCTACCGGCCGTGGACCGAGCACACCGCCCGCATGCTCGGCCTGATCGCGGCCGGATTGGCCTTGCTGGCCAGCGCCGTGACACTGCTCCGAGCGGGGACACTGCCCGGAGCCGGGCTGGGGCCCGGCGCCCTCGCAGGCGTGACCGCCATGATCGCCCTGATCGCCGGCATGGTGACGGCCCGGGTGTACCGCGAGACGGGCGCAGGCGTGGTCATCGCGGCGGGAAGCCTGCCGCTGGGCTTCGTCAGTGGCCTGGACATCGTGCCCGGCGGCGCCAGTGGTATGCACGCGGAGAACTTCCTGCTGGCCTGCACGTTGACCCTCGTGCTGGCCACCGCATCGATCGCGATGCTCGGCGCGGGTATCACGCCGTTCGTCGCCACAGCCACCGCTGCCGCCCTCGGCGCGCTGGCTTTCCTCACCGCCAGCTTCGCGAGCCGGCCCGCCGCGGGTATCGCAGCAGGAGCAGCGGCGGTGGCACTCGGCGCCATCTCGGTATTACCCAGGCTGACCATCCACCTGTCGCGGCTACCGATGCCACAGGTGCCCAGCAACGTCAAAGATCTGCGAGAGGACCCGGGACTTTCCGATTATGCGGCGATCGAGCGCCGGGTGGGACTGGCACATGAATACCTGACCGGCATGATCGTCGGATCCGGCGCGGTAGCCGCGATCGGCGCGGCGCTGGCCGCGGCCGGGGATGCGCTGGGGATCGTGCTGGGCGCCGTCGTCGCTGCGGTGCTGCTGCTGCGGGCCCGGTCCTACGCCAACGGTAACCAGGCGATCGCTCTGCTGGTCAGCGGGATTGTCACAGTTGGCGGTCTGCTGGCCGGTTTGCTGGTGACGACCAGGCAGCCCAGTGTGCTGCTGGCCGGCGTCGCCGGCCTGCTGGTTCTCGCGACGGCCGCGCTGTTCACCGGTGTCGTGGTGCCTCGCCTCCGGTTGTCTCCAGTGCTGCGCCGCTCGGTGGATGTGGTGGAAGCGGTTCTCATCGCCTCGGTGCTGCCGCTGGCCTTGGGTGTGCTGGACCTCTACCGCACCGTCCGGGCCCTGTGAGGGTGCGGGCTCAACGCCGGCACTCGCTGGTAGCCCTCGTGGCGACGGTCTTGTGCGTGGCCGGGCCGGCGTGGCCGGCAGCCGCGCAACCCAACGTCCGGCCACCCGGGGTACCACCTACTGCGGACATGGCCGCGCTGCCCAGTCCCGCCAGCGTGAACGCCATGCCCTACATCGTGGACAACGCCGCTACCCGGCAGCTCGGGCCAGTCGAACAGCAGGCGCCCTGCCAGCAGCAGGCATCGAACAGTAGCGTTCTGGGCCAGAACCTGGCGGTCGAGCCACCGGCACAACGCCGACTGCAGATCCGGCAGGCTCAGCAGTTCGCCAGCGGGCGCGGCCAGCGTGTCGCGGTGATCGACAGTGGTGTCCAGCCACACCCGCAGCTGCGCGGCAGATTGCTCGACGGCGGGGACTACATCGAACACCGAACG
>DATFDO010000083.1:0-2511 GCA_035252045.1 Pseudonocardiaceae bacterium | reverse complement strand
GCTACAGCATGGCACCCCGGTGTCCCTGCTGCGATCACCGCGCCATCTTGACGCTGACCGCGGCTAACTGCCTGGTGGCGGCATCCGGCCGCCGGCTGCAGCGTTTCCGGTGTCCGGACGAGCACGGCTGGCATGTGCGCCATCCGGGCATCGAAGGCGGCGGTGGTGCGCACCGCCGCAAGAAGCGCTAGGAGTTACTCCCGGCGTGCCGGTAGTCCACGATGCTGTAGAGCTCCAGCCGGTCGAGGTGGTGGGTGCTGCGCACCTGCCGGACGGTGCCACTACGCGAGCGCATCACCAGTGATTCCGTGATCGCGCGGTGCCGCCCGTAGCGCACACCGTGCAGCAACTCGCCGTCGGTGATCCCGGTCATCACGAAGAACGAGTCGTTGCCGCTGACCAGATCCTCGGTGGTCAACACCGCGTCGAGATCGAGCTGTGCTTCGTCAGCGCGCCGCTTCTCCTCGTCGCTGCGCGGATGCAGCCGGCCCTGCAGGACGCCGCCGAGGCACTGGATCGCGCAGGCGGTGATCACGCCCTCCGGGGTGCCACCGATGCCCAGCATGAGGTCGACGCCCGAATCGGGGGTCGCCGCTTGCACTGCCGCGGCAACGTCCCCGTCGGTGATGAACTTGATCCTGGCGCCGGTCTTGATCACCCGGCGGGCCAGCTCGTCGTGCCGGGGCCGGTCGAGCATGCAGACCGTGATGTCCTCCGGCGTGCTATCTCGCGCGCGGGCCAATGCGGCGATGTTGTCCTCCGGGGCCTGCCGGATGTCGACGACGCCGACGGCGTCCGCAGCGGCGACGAGCTTGTCCATGTAGAACACCGCCGACGGGTCGTACATGGCGCCCCGAGGTGCCACTGCCAGCACCGACACCGCGTTACCCATGCCCTTGGAGGTCAGCGTGGTGCCATCGATGGGATCGACGGCCACATCGCAGGGCGTCCCGGTGCCGGCGCCGACCCGTTCGCCGTTGTAGAGCATCGGTGCGTCGTCCTTCTCGCCCTCACCGATGACGACGACACCATCCATCGCGACGGTGCCCATCATCGCCCGCATCGCCGCCACGGCGGCGGCGTCGGCGCCGTCCTTGTCGCGCCGGCCGACCCACCGGCCCGCTGCCATCGCAGCAGCCTCGGTGACGCGCAGCAGATCCAGCGCGAGGTTACGGTCGGGTGCAGGCCGGGCAGCGGGAGTCGCGTCTGATGGAGCAGTCGAGGTCGCCATACCAGCACCATAGGAGTGATGCCGCGCAGCCACCTCCCTCCGCGGGAGGATCCACGGGGTGATTGGACACGGGGTGCTTGGACACCGGGTGATTGCACCGGGAAGATCACCGATCCAGCTTGTCGTGATGGGGGTGTCCGGATCGGGTAAGAGCACCGTCGCCGCTGCAATCGCCGCCCGGACCGGGTGCGCATTCGCGGAGGGCGACGACTTCCACCCCGCAACGAGTATCGCCAGGATGGCCGCAGGCGACCCGCTCGACGACGTGATGCGGGCGCCGTGGCTGGCGGCGATCGCGGCGTGGCTGGCCCAGCAGGCCGCCCGGGAGCAATGCGCCGTGGTGAGTTGCTCTGCGCTGCGGCGCGCTTACCGGGATGTGTTGCGCGGTGCGGGTCGCGATGTCCGCATGGTGCACCTGGCAGGACCCCAGGAGTTGGTCGCGCATCGCCTGGCCACCCGGCGCGGGCATTTCATGCCACCCGACCTACTGGCGTCCCAATACGCCATCCTTGAACCCCTCGCTGCCGACGAACCGGGCATCACCCTTAACCTCGCGCTGTCCCCGCCCCAACTCGCCGACGCTGCGCTGCGCGCCTTCGGCCCGATGTCACGAAGAGGTAAGGGTTAGACCACGCTACGGCAGAGAAGATGTCGCAAGACCGGAGGAGATGAGGGCCAGGGGTGGGGGTAGCACGGCAGGCGCAGGCGGCGCTGCTGGTGCTGGCCAAGTCGCCGGTACCGGGCAAGGTCAAGACCCGGCTGTGCCCGCCGACCACCCCCGGCCACGCTGCCCGCATCGCCGCGGCGGCGTTTCTGGACACCCTGGATGCGGTGCTGGCGGTGCCCGGCGTGCTGCCGGTGGTGGCTCTGGCCGGAGACCTGACCAACGCGGTCGATGGCGACCAACTGCGCGTCCGGTTACGGGACACCACGGTGTTGCCGCAGCGCGGGACCACGCTGGGGCAGCGGATCGCCGCCGCGTACGCCGACACCGCTGCGGCGCTGGGGCACCGGCCGGTCTTGCAGATCGGCATGGACACCCCCCAGGCCGGTGCCGCGCTGCTGGCTCACTGCCTGGAACAACTCGACGGCGACGGCGTGGACGCGGCGCTCGGGATGGCCGCCGATGGCGGCTGGTGGGTGCTGGGCGCGCAACGCCCGGAGCTGGCCGATCTGATCGCCGACATCCCGACGTCGCGCTCGGACACCGGCTCCAGGACGCTGGCCGCATTACGAACCGCCGGCTGCCGGGTAACCGAACTACCGGTGTTGTCCGATGT
>DATFDO010000082.1:0-2515 GCA_035252045.1 Pseudonocardiaceae bacterium | reverse complement strand
CGGCCAGCAGGGCCACCCCGGCGGCCTGGCCGGTGGCCATCGCGGTTCGGGCGTTGGTCTGGAACAGCACCCGCTCCACGGCCACGGCGTCGGGCCCGTGCTCGGCCACCAGCGCCCCCAGCTCGTCGTGCAGGAGCCGCAGCCGCTCCGGCAGGGGCATGGCGGGATCGGTGCGGACCACACCTCCAGTCACGGCCCGCATCTGGCCGCCGGTGCGCCGAACGCCCCCGTAGCCACAGCGGGACAGGCCAGGGTCGATGCCCAGGACGAACATGCGTTCGTACGCTACCAACGGCCTGCGCGCCAGGGGTGGACCCTGGAGCCACTGCCCGATCAGTCGACGGCGGCGGGCGCGGGGAAGGCCTCATGGGCGGGCACCGGCGGGGTGCGCCTCCGTCTGAGCACCGCTCGCGCTGTGCTGACGATCGCTACAGCGGCGAATTCGATCAGGAACGGATCGATCACCGCTCGGAACCTCGGCACCGACTGGAACACGATGGTACCCAGCCACAACAAGACTGGAGCCAGGAAGATCGCGATCGGGGTCCTCCGGCCCGCTCTGGTGAGCACGCCAGCAATGGCCAGGGCGAGCACGGCCCAGCCACTCACGATCTCGAGGTTGCCCCACGGTGCGCCGTAGCCGTAATCCGAATACGTTGCCGAGCGCGTCTCGTTCAAGGGTGCGAGGTCGAAGAGTCGCAGGGTGTTCTGCACAACCACCGTGACCTCGTACGAAGGGTGCTGGCGCAGGTAGTGCAGCGCCGCCGATTGCAGCAGGGCGCTCGTCTCCACCTCTCCGGCATGGGGGTGCGCCGCCATCAGCCGCTGGAGGGAAGGCACGGACACGGGCGGTCGCCATATTCCCGGGAAGCGAGGGTCGGCGGCCGAGGCTGGGTTGTAGGTTCCCGAAAGCACGTAGCCGTCCTGCGTCGTCAACGGGATCCAGGCATGCATGGTGAGACGATCCCTCACCAGCCAGGGGGTCACCACGAACACCCCGGCCAACACCACCACACCGGCCGCTGCCAACGCCCGCAGCGACGGTCGGTGTCGGTACAGCAGGATGATCACCGGTACGACGAGCACGGCCAGGCTCGGACGCGTGAGCACGAGCAGCCCGAGTCCGGCCCCCGCGCCCCACGCATAGCCGATGCGACCAGAGCGCCGGTAGGCGAGGGCGGCAAGCAACGTCGCCATCTCCAACGGCAGGGCCAGCGATTCGCTCATGAGCGACGTCGAGGCCATGAGCTGGGGCGGAAAGACGGCAGCCGCCACTCCGGCCGTCAGACCGATTGCCCGGCCCCACAACAGCCACGTGACCACGGTCAGGAGCACGACCGCGATGGCGCCAGCCAGGGCCTCGACGAGGCGGGCACCGGCCAGGTGCACCCCGATGACCTTGTACAACGCCCCGAGCGCCAGTGGGAACAGCGGTGGGCGGAATGCCGTCGGACCTCCACCTGGGGCGACCTGCGTCATTCCGAAGCCGTGTCCGTGGGCAAGCGAAACGGCGAGCCGCTGGTAGTCGGCCGAGTCGTTGAACAGCTTTACCGGCTGCACTGCGACGACTGTCACCCGCACGACGAATGCCAGCAGCCCGACGAGCCAGGTCCACCGGCACCACGGCTCAGAGAGCGCCATGTCGGCGCGCGATTGGGGGAGGTGCTCGCTGGTCACGTTGCTCCGATGCCTTCGCCGAGGACGGAGAGACGGTACTACCGCAAGAGCAGAGTCCAGCAGCAATGGTGCTGCTCAATCGGCAGCGGCGGCCGCAAGCACCTCGTCGGGGATGTCGAAGTTCGACCACACGTTCTGCACGTCGTCGAGGTCGTCCAGCGCCTCGAGCAGCCGCAGCACCTTCTTGGCGTCGGCCTCCGCTGCGACAGGCACCGTGGTGGCAGGCACCATTGCCAGCTCGGCGGTCTCCGGGGTCATGCCGGCCGCCGACAGGGCATCGCGCACCGCGGCAAGGTCGGCCGGGGCAGTCGTGAGCACCCAGCGCTCTTCCTCGTCGGAGAGATCCTCGGCGCCGGCCTCCAGGGCGACCTCCGTGATCCGGTCCTCGTCGAGCGTCCGCTCCAGCTCGATGCGTCCCTTGCGGGCGAACTGCCACGACACTGCGCCGGGCTCGGCCGTCGATCCGCCGCCGCGCGAGAACAAGCTGCGTACCTCGGCGCCGGTGCGGTTGCGATTGTCCGTCAGCGTCTCGACGATGACGGCCACCCCCCCGGGCGCGTAGCCCTCATAGGTGACGGCCTCGTAGCGGACCCCTTCGATATCGCCGGTCCCCCGCTTTATCGACCGCTCGATCATGTCCATAGGCACCGACGCGGCCCGAGCCTTGTCGAACATGGTCCGAAGCGTGGCGTTGGCGTTGAGGTCACCGCCGCCTTCGCGCGCCGCCACCTCGAGCTGGCGGATCAGTTTGGCGAACACCTTGGCTCTGGCCTTGTCGACGGCGGCCTTGCGGTGCTTGGTCGTGGCCCATTTCGAATGGCCGGACATGCTCAGTGTC
>DATFDO010000081.1:0-25740 GCA_035252045.1 Pseudonocardiaceae bacterium | reverse complement strand
TCGGCCAGCCGACCGCTCTTCGAGGGAGTGCTGCACCGGCGGGTGCGCGACCTGCCGGGCGTGACGATTCTCGACGGCCACGACGTGACCGCGTTGCTCACCTCACCCGACCGGCGGCAGGTCACCGGGATGGTGTTGCGTCGCCTCAATGACCCCGCAGGCACGACGGAACTGGTTGCCGACCTGATCGTCGACGCCAGCGGGCGTAGCTCCCGGGCGCCGGCCTGGCTCGCCGAAGCCGGCTACCCGGCGCCCACCACAACGCGGGTCGATCCGGACGTCGGCTACGCGGCCCGGATCTACCGGATACCGCCGGATTTCAGTGCCGACTGGCAGGTGGTACTGCTGTTTTCCCAGCCGCCGTCCATGCCGCGCACCGGGTTTCTCTTACCGATTGAAGACCGCCAGTGGATGCTGGGGCTGATGGGCGCCGCCGGCCAGCACCCGCCCACCGATGAGGAGGGCTTCGCCGCCTTCATCCGCAGCCTCCGGCATCCGATCATCGCCGACGTGCTCGCGTCCGCCGAGCCGGTCACCCCGATCCGCGCCTACCGTGGCACCGCCAACCTGCTGCGCCATTACGAACGGATGGCCCGCCGGCCGGAGCGGTTCATTGTCCTGGGTGACGGGGTGTGTGCCTTCAATCCCGTCTACGGCCAGGGCATGACCACCGCCGCCATCGCGGCCGAGACCCTGGACGCCTGCCTGGGCAGGCAGCGTCTCGACGGGCTGGCCCGCCGGTTCCAGCGGCAGCTGGCGCGACGCAATGCTGAACCGTGGATGCTCTCGACAAGCGAGGACCTGCGTTTCCCCACCACCACCGGGATGAACGTCAACGTCATGACCCGGCTGATGCACCGTTATCTCGACCGGCTGTTGCCGGTGGTGCTCCAGGATCAGCGCATCGCCGAGATTTACCTGCAGGTGTTCGGCATGCTGGCGCGACCGACTGCCCTATTCGCCCCCCGGATCCTGGCCGCCGTCGCTCGAACCAAGCCGGGTCAGGTTGGCGGTGCCATGCCGCCGGCCCGCTATTCCTGACGTCGCGGCCTTGCCGCCTGCCTACAGCCGGGTGATCAGGTTCCGGAGCAGGACGCCCATCCGGGTGGCGGCCTCGGTGGCGGCGGCGAGCATGTCGGTGATGTTGAGGGGGCCTGCTTGTACGCCGGCGGCGAGGTTGGTGACCAGCGAGATCCCCAGTACTTCGGCGCCCTCGACGCGGGCCGCGATGGCCTCCAGCACGGTGGACATCCCGACCAGGTCGGCACCCATGGTGCGCAGCATGCGAATCTCCGCCGGCGTCTCGAAGTGCGGACCGGGCACCCCGGCGTAGACGCCCTCGACGAGCGTCGGGTCGATCTGCCGGGCCAGCGCGCGAAGCCGGGCAGTGTAGGTGTCGGTGAGGTCGACGTACTGCGGCCCGACCAGCGGAGAGGTCGCGGTGAGGTTGAGATGGTCGGAGATCAGCACCGCTTGGCCGACGTCGAGTCCCTCGGCGATCCCGCCGGCGGCGTTGGTGAGCACCACCACCCGCACGCCTGCTGCGCAGGCGGTGCGTACCCCGTGCACGACCTGGGCCACGCCGTAGCCCTCGTAGCTGTGCGTGCGCCCGAGCAGCACCAACAGACGGCGCTCGCCGAGCTGCACCGAGCGCACCGTGCCGGCGTGCCCGATGACTTGCGGTGTGGCGAAACCGGGCAGCGTGCTGAACGGGATCTCGATGGTGGGCGTACCCAGCTCGTCGGCCGCTGGGCGCCAGCCGCTGCCCAGCACCACGGCGACGTCATGCGCGGCTACGCCGCTACGCTCCGCGAGCACCGCTGCGGCCTCTCGCGCCCTCTGCGCCGGATCCGTCACGCTCAGTAGCCTAACCATCCCCGCGACCGCACCGAGCACCCCGACATGCCGGGAAGGCGCCTAGCGGCCGGGGGTGAAGGTGGCGGTCACGGGTTCGAAGAGTTTCATGCGACCGGCGCCTTCCCGTTCGGTCGGCACCGTGACCGAGACCATCCACAGGTCCGGTTTGGCCGGGATCATCCGCAGGTAGGTGGTGCGCCGCAGGTCACCACCCTCCTGCGTCCGGAAGGTGGCCTCCAGCGCGCCGCCGGACAGCCGCTGCCGCTGGGTCTCGACGAGTTGGGGCAGGCCCTGGGCCAGTTCACGCAGGTAGCTGCTCAGGTATCGGTCGGTGTCCACGGCGGGAGCGCCCGCCAGCGCGCCGGTAACCCGCTCCACAGCGATGACCTCCGAGCCGTCCGGTGACACGAAACGCGTCACGGTGCCCGAGTTGTCGCCGAGTGTGCGCTGCTCACGGAACTGCAGCCAGCCTTGCGGCACGCTGACGGTGAACTGCATCGGCTGGATCCCGGGCGGCTCGGCGACTTGGACCACCTGGGGTCGCAGTACCGGGTCGTCGGGGCTGCCGCCCAGCCCGGCCGGGACTTCCAGGGAGGGCAGCGCGGGGCGCCCGGCGGCGATCCGGGCGACGGTAAAGCCAGTCGTCGCGGTGGCCGCAAACAGCAGCACAGCCAGCATCCATAAGGCTGCCCGGCGTCCGGTGCCGGCGCGCTGGCGCCCGTGCCTGGTGGGAGGAACAGCTTGGGAGGGCGTGGCGAAGGGCAACGGTCCGGGGTCGGAGGCGAGCCGGGTGCTGCACTGGCGCGCCATCTCCGGTGCCGGTGTCGCGGCGGCGACACCGGTCATCCCGGCCGGTGTCGCCGCAGGTGAATCCGTGGGTTGGGGCGCCTCTGGGGGCGCGCCCAGCAATCGGCGTACCTGGGACAGTGGTAGCCGGCGCGCGGGATCCTTGACCATCAACCCGCTGATCACTTCGGCGAGTGGTCCGGAACACGACGTCTGAGGGACGTCGTCCTGCACCACCGCGGCCACCGTCGCCATCGCGGTCCCCGCGTCGTAGGGCGGCCTGCCCTCGACCGCGGCGAACAGCGTCGCGCCGAGTCCCCACAAATCAGACGCCGGGTTGACCGGGCCGCCGGAGGCGATCTCGGGAGCGATATAGGCGGGCGAGCCCAGCATCAGGCCGGTCGCGGTCAATGTCCGATCGGCCGGATTGCGGGCGATGCCGAAGTCGGTCAGCTTGATCCGGCCGTCGTGGGCGACCAGCACATTGCCGGGCTTGACGTCGCGGTGGGTGATACCGGCGGCATGCGCGGCCTGCAACGCGGCCGCCACCGCCGCCCCGATGGTGACGACCTGCTGCGGCGGCAGCGGGCCATCGCGGGTCAGCTCGGCCAGGCTGCGCGATGCCACCAGCTCCATCACCACGAACGGCGCGTTGCCGTCCCGGGCCACGTCGTAGAGCGTCACCACGTTGGGGTGTGACAGCGCCGCGATCGCCCGTGCCTCCCGCAACGAACGCTCGCGCAACGCGTCCGCCTCCGCGTCGGGAATACCCGGTGGCAGCAGTACCTCTTTGATGGCGACCGGCCGGCCGAGCACCTCGTCGTGCGCCGACCACACCGTACCCATGGTGCCGCGGCCCAGCACCGCGTCGAGCCGGTACCGGCCCGCCACCAAGCGGGGCGCGGGGTTGGTCACGGGCCCATGATGCCCGGGTCCGGCGGGAAAGTGGGCATGATGACGATGGTGAACAGATCAGCGGAGTCGGGATTCCCGGTCAAGCCGGTATACCGCGCCCAGGACGTCGCAGACGGGCTGGCGCAGCGGCTGGGCGAACCCGGGCAGTTCCCCTTCACCCGGGGGGTGTACCCCACCATGTACACCCAGCGTCCGTGGACGATGCGCCAGTACGCCGGGTATGGCACGGCCACCGAATCCAACGCGCGCTACCACCAGCTTTTACGAGCCGGGCAGAGTGGCCTGTCGGTGGCTTTCGACCTGCCCACCCAGATGGGCTACGACTCCGATGAGGCCATCGCGCACGGTGAGGTCGGCAAGGTCGGCGTGGCCATCGACTCGATCGAGGACATGCAGACCCTGTTCGACGGGATCCCGCTGGACGAGGTGTCCACGTCGATGACGATCAACGCGCCGGCCGGCGTGCTGTTGTTGCTGTATCAGCTGGTGGGCGAACAACAGGGGGTACCGGCGTCGGCGCTGACCGGTACGGTTCAGAACGACGTGCTCAAAGAATACATCGCGCGCGGCACCTACATCTATCCACCAGCCCATTCTCTCCGGCTCACCTCGGACATCTTCGCTTACTGCAGGGCGGAGATCCCACGCTGGAACACCATTTCGATCTCGGGTTATCACATGGCCGAGGCCGGCGCGAATCCGGTGCAAGAAATCGCGTTCACGTTGGCCAACGGAGTTCAGTATGTGCAGGCCGCACTGGACGCCGGGATGGCTGTTGACGAGTTCGCGCCGCGATTGTCATTCTTTTTCGTCGCCCGCACCACGCTGCTGGAGGAAGTGGCAAAGTTCCGGGCCGCCCGGCGGATCTGGGCTCGCCTGATGGCCGAGCGTTTCGGCGCCCGGAAACCGAAGTCGCTGATGCTGCGCTTCCACGCGCAGACCGCCGGGGTGCAGCTGACCGCGCAGCAGCCCGAGGTCAATCTGGTGCGGGTCACCGCGCAGGCCATCGCCGCGATCTTCGGTGGCGCGCAGTCGCTGCACACCAACGCCTACGACGAGGCGATCGCGCTACCCACCGAGAAGGCCGCCCGGCTGGCGCTGCGAACCCAGCAGGTGCTGGCGCACGAAACCGACCTGACCGCCACGGTGGATCCCTTCGCCGGCTCCTACGCTGTCGAGGCGATGACCGACGAGGTCGAGGCCGCCGCGATCGCCTTGATCGAGAAGATCGACGAGCTGGGCGGCGCCGTGCGCGCCATCGAAGCGGGTTTCCAGAAATCGGAGATCGAGCGCACCGCCTACCAGACCGCCGTGGCGATCGATTCCGGTGAGCGGGTGGTGGTCGGGGTCAACCGCTACCGGCTCGCCGCCGAGGATCCCTACCAGCCACTGCGGGTCGACCCGGCAATCGAGGACAACGCTGTGCAGCGCCTCGCCACGCTGCGCGCGTCGCGATCGTCCGCCGAGGTCCAGCGTGGCCTGGACGAGCTGCGAGGCGCTGCCAAGGACGCCGGGCGCAACGTGTTGTATCCGATGAAGCGGGCGCTGGCCGCGCGGGCCACCGTGGGCGAAGTGTGCCATGCGCTTCGCGATGTGTGGGGTACCTACGTGCCGTCAGAGACGTTCTGACGCGAAGCCGGTGAGCTGGTTTGCCTTCTCGATGCCCGCGGCGTCATGTTCGGCAGCGGACTCGGCTGGATGTCGATCTCTCTCATCCGGCGGACATAGTGGTTGTAATGATCTCTTGCTTGGCCGAGCCGTCCTGCGTCGATAAGAGTGCTGACGAGGCTGAGGTGGGCTTCTTCGTCGTACGGGTCCTGCTTGAGCAGATGCAGGCTGTACCGCACTGCCACGTCGATGTCACCAGCGTCACGTAGTCGTGCAACTAATGCGCGCAGGACAGCAATATGGGTAGCCCGAACTTCCTGAGCCAGGTCGATAGCCCACTCTTGGTACGGATCATCTTCCAGGAAGTCCCCGGTATGGGCGCCAGCAGCTGTGACGAGGCGGATGGTGGCATCCGGTGCTTCGACCCGGTGGGCCTCCAGGGCGGCGGTGGCCTGCGAGAGGAAGTCTTCGACATCGACGCGGACTTGGGTGGGGTTCAGCGAAACCGCGCCGTCGGTGGTGAGCAGGGGCTCCTCGTCTCCAGGGTGAGCTTGCAGGAGTTCGCGGACTGTGGACAGCAATACAGACAGCCGGTTGCTGGATACTGCTGGGTTCGTACCTGGCCACAGCACTTCCATCAGCTGATCACGCAGTATTGGGCGGCGTCGCGCAATAAGGATCTTCACCAGGTCCCGGGCTTTTTTCGCTTTCCATGCAATGTTTGGAACGGGGACCCCGTTGCGGGTTACCCGGAATAGGCCGAGAGTCTGGATGAACACCGCAGGCGCGGAACGGACTAGTACACCGAGCGGCCCGGCAGCCTGCCGCGACTCGACATCGACGCCCTGATCCCGAAGAATCCGGTCGGCGAGGTGGGCGTCGAGACGGGGAATGGACGCATCGATGCGCGCCGCCACAATCCTGGTGGCAGCTTCTTCCAGGCGGCATCCCGTTTCCTGCCAGATGCCGATCGCCTCCCGCAGTGAGTCCGCATTCGCCGGGTCGCGGCCGGCCAGTGCGCGGAGAGTGATCGCCTCGGCGAGCCCGGGGTTGTCCCGCCTTTGCCGCGCGGCCACGACAGCCCGGTTGGCGTCCGCCACAGCACCCTGCCGGTCACCGCCGATCAATTCGACCCAGCCGCGGGCCAGCAGCGTCGCGACCTTACGAAGTCCTTCGCCCACAGCCATGGCCCGATCCGCAAGGTCCCGAGCGAGCTGCGGATCATCCGCCGCAGTGACGCGCGCAAGCCCAATCAGCGCTGAAGTCAGGCCGAACACATCGTGAAACGGCTCGGCGAGGGCCAAGGCTTCCTCGTATGCCGTTCGTGCGCGCATCAGCTGCCCTCGGGTGCGATGCAAGTCCCCGACAGCGCTGAGAGGCCACGCCAAAAATCGTGAACCAATGTGCTGGAAGAGGTCGATGGCAGTGGCGAAGTCGGCTGCTGCTGCTTCCAGTAGTCCCAGCCGAGCGAGCGCGCGGCCGCGGGTGGTCAGTGCATGCGCGACGAAGAATGAATTTTTGCAGCGCTCGGCAACGTTCAACGCGGCCTCAGAATCCGCCAGCGCATCGTGCGGCGCGCCGGATTCGAATTGGTGAAATGCTCGGAAAATCTTTATCCACGCCGATTGGAGCAGATCGTCAGCGGCCGCGGCGCTGCGCATGGCATTGATGCACTGGGCATCGGCTTGCCGCCAGTCGCCTTCAGCTGCAGCCAGTAACGCGAAGAGCGAGTGGACTCCGGCCAACGCGCGCGGATCACCGCACTGCCGGGCCGCTGCGCGGGCTCTGACCGCCATGCTCCGCAGGTTTGGCAGGTCACCGACCATCCGGAAGGTGGTCGCAGCCAGGATCAGCACCCGCGTCTCATCGAGTGTGTCCTCCCGATCCAGTCGGGTTCGTCGTAGTAACGCGTGGATTTCAGGGAACTCCCCTTGGGCGAAAGCGATCAGGCCGACCCGCCAGGACAGTGCAGGATCCAGCTCGGCATGGTCCAGACCAGCGCGCCGAAAGTGCTGTAACGCCTGTGCCCAGTGCCCTCGAACCTGATGCGCACGGCCAAGTGTGCGGCAGATCCGTGGATCCTCAAGGTACTCGGGCGGCAGCTCGGCGGCCTCCAATACGGCGTCGAGTCGCCCGCTGGCCACCATCGCGTCACCATGCTCCCTGAGCAACGCAGCACATCCCGCGTGATCACCCGCGGCGAGCAGATGCCGCAAGGCGTCTGCCGGTATCCCGCGGTCGAGAAATTCGTGGGCAGCCATTTCGTGGAGGGCTTTGCGCTCGCCGGAGGGTGGCGTCAGTTCGTGGTCGAAGAAGTCCTGCAAGGGGCGCACCAGCGCCCAGCCGGAACCTCCGTCGCGGCGCCGAACGAGTCCCTGTCGAACCAGCTCAGCGAGCACGACCGCTGAATCACTGAATGCCCAGCTAGCCTGGGTGGTGGATCTGGCCTGGCCGGCGACCGCCAACTTACGTAACTGCTGCTGGACCCATTCGGGGGCCGTGCCGATGACCTCCTCGGTCAGATAGCCATGAAAGCGCTCTCCCGGCCGGCACAGCCGGCCCACCGTGTCCAGGCGCTGATCCGCCTCGACCACCCGCAGCATCTCCACGGCAAAATGCACGGCTGCGGGCCAACCGCCGGTCTGCTCCCACACCCGGCTTGACAAGCCCGGAGGATCCTCGCCGACGGTCTTGCCCAGCAGCGCCTCGACCTCGGCGACGTTGAAGGCAAGATCCGAAGCGTAAATCTCCATAACAAGACCACGACCGCGCAACCGTTGCAACGAAAACGGCAGCTCCCGTCGGGAGATCAGCATCAGATGCAGCCAGTCCGGTATGCGCTGGCACAGACTTTCCACGACAGCCGCGGTATCGCTATCCGGTTGCAACCAATGCAGATCATCCAGAACCAGTACAAGGTCTTCGCTGACCACACTGTGCAACCAGGCGCACAGCGCCACCACCGACGGTTGGTCTGGGTCTACCGCCATGTCCGGGTCCGGCGTGGTCACTGACACGTGGGCTCGCAGTGCTTCGACCAGCCCGACTAGCAGGCGGTCCGCTTGCCCGTCGTGGTCCTCGTGCCGCAACCATGCAGTCGGGCGACTGCGTGACCAAGTCGCCACCGCTGTCGTCTTGCCCCAGCCGGCTGCGCCGATAACGACGCAGATAGGGCGTTTAACAGCACGCTCCAGCAGCTTGTCAACCGAGGGGCGCTCGACTCTCTCGGCGTCTGGGCCGGGCGGCTCTGGCGCCGCAGGCGCCGCCACCGCTATCGCCCCCCGTTGGTCTCGCGTTCCTTAAGCGCACGCCGGCAAAGCCTGGAATTGCCACTGAACTCTCGTTGGCCCCACAGGGAGTCCGTGCCCAGGCGCAGCGCTGTCACTGCCCCATCAGGTCACGTCGGTGATCGCCTCGTTGGTCCGCGACGGCGATCAGCGCCACCATTGCTGCTGGATCGGCCGGCACCGGCTGCTGCTTAGCCATGGCATCTCCCTACCCGACTGATGGCTCTCCCCGTCTGGTGTCGCCCGAAGTGCTTGTGGACTTCGTTAACGCACCTAGCGCGCTGATCGAACGCTGCTGCTAGAGCCACCTTTGTTGTTTTTGAGAAGTTTGTGCCTGCGTCGGCCCAGCCTTCTCGGCGGCAGACTTCCCGTCATCATGTGTTCAGACCATCTTGGGTATACCACTTCTGAGGTACGATGGGTACATCAGATGGAGTAGATAACACGACCAGATGCATCCTTTGGGTTACAGTTCACCACGCAAAGGTGGACCAGGACCACCGCTGTGTTACCAACGCGTCGGCGAGGACCCATATCCGTGAGCGACCGCGCCAACGTCGAACAGGACAGCCAGATCAGTCCGAGTCACATCGGCTCGACCGGTGGCCGTGACGGCTCGGCCAGCGGGCCCAGTCATCCCACGCATGTAGAAACCCACCTCAACTACATCATCTGATGTAGTTGAGACATACTTCATTCACGGTATCTTTTCTCGACGGCACCCGGACACGTGGCTGGTGCGGACCTTTTAAGCGCTGGCTAAGCCACGGCTAAGATCGCTGATAGGCCGCGTCCTTAACCTTCAGTCCCTGTTGCTCAGCGCAAAAGCTGGCCGGCGGATACGGAAGGTAGTGCGCGTGCATGAGATGAATAGCTGGCGATCCGGTTCGCTGTTGGCGAGAAGCCGCGATCTGACTGATCACAGCCAATACTTAATGTAGATCCTCCTGCGGCGCAGTCGCGCGGGGTAACGTTTGCGTCTTTTTTGCCACAAAGGGCCTGGCTAAGGATGTGGGGAAGAGGGTAAATGGCGGACTTCAACTTTAGCGTCCTCACTCCGGTACCCGGAGCCGGGGCGGATAGTTCCGCGCTGACTCGGGTACTGGACAGCGCACTTAGTGCCACTGGCGAGGAGGACCGCTGGAAGGTGACGGGAGACGGCTTCTGGAGCTATCTTGTGCGGCCCGGACAAGCTCGCCGCTCGCAGGGCTGGAAGTTGCATGTGTCCGCGACGCCAGCGTCGGCAGAAACGGTACTTGCCCGCTCATTACCTGTACTGCTCCGCGGTCAGTCACCCTTCAAGTTCGCACGCACGATCGATCATGTCGCACTGCTCAACGCCCGCCACACCCCTCGTGGGCACTCAGGGAAGTTCATCACCGTCTACCCGCATACCGATGAGGAAGCGGTCCAGGCCGCCGAGGCACTGCACCTGGCGACCCTGGGCCACGCCGGTCCTCGTATCTTGTCCGATCAACCTTACGCGCCGATGAGCCTCGTCCACTATCGATACGGTGCTTTCGTCGAAGAACGCAAGGTTTCGAACGACGGTTTCTATGCGTGGACAATCCTCGACCCGGACGGTAATCCGGTGGAGGATCGGCGTGTTGGCCAGTACTTACCGCCGAGTTGGGTTCGATGTCCGTTCCCTCCGGCAGGTGGCAACGATAGCTCCCGGATGACCAAAAAGGATGACGGCGTACTGGTCGGAGACCGTTTTCTGGCACGCGAGGCAATCCGGCATTCTAACAAGGGTGGCGTTTACCGGGCAGTCGACACACATAGCGGCGGCGACGTCGTGATCAAAGAGGCACGTGCCCACGTGGCCGCCAATGAAACGGGCCAGGATGCGCGCGACCTGCTTCGGGTAGAGGCTCGCGCGCTGCGCCGGATTGAGTCGCTTGGCGTGGCGCCGCGGCTAGTCGCGCTCTTCGAACAGAGCCAGCACCTGTTTCTTGTCGAGGATCTCGTGCCGGGGGTGCCTCTTCGCGAATCCGTACCCGAGATGCTCCGCCATGCTGGCTGGGGCCGCCACGTTGCAGACGCCCTCAACCTCGCCGGCCGTCTGGTGGAGCTCATGGATGTGGTGCATCAGGCCGGACTGATACTGCGCGACTTCAATCCGAACAACATCATGGTGCTTCCCGATGGGCAGCTCCGGCTCATCGACCTCGAACTGGCCGTAGCGGCTGGGGAACCGGAAGCAAAGGGCCTGATGGTAGGCACACCCGGCTACGGAGCGCCGGAGCAGATGGTGGGGGCCCCGCCATCGCTGCACGCCGATTACTTCAGCCTCGGCGCGACCATGTGCTTCCTGTTCCTGGGAGACACTCCCTATTTCCTGGATGAGGTTCCCACGGGGCGGCCGTTGCGTGAGCGGCTCACAGAGTGGCTGGCCGTGCGGGGCAAGATACTCGACACGCCACGCGACATCCAGATGTTGATCCTTGGTTTGATGGATGAGGTGCCCGAACACCGGTCAACGCTGGCGGACGCGCGGCACGTGCTGGCCGTGGCGCGGAAGGCGTCCGAGCCATCAGCGCGCGCCCGCATCGCCCGGCGCAACGTCGAGAGCATCGCTATCAAGTTGGGCGAGGATCAGTGGCAGCAGGCCGTCAACGCGATGGTGACCTACCTGCTGACCTCCTTGAATCCCGCTGATGAAGAGCGACTGTGGCCGGTGTCGTGCGGCTATGGAGCACCAGATCCGTGCAGCCTCCAGCTCGGTGCCCCGGGAATTCTCGGTACTCTCACCCGGTATTTCGAGCTCACCGGTGACCAGCAGGTGGCCGAGGCAATCGCCACCGCGGGACGGTGGATCGCTGCGCGCGCACCAGTGGACGCGAAACGACCGGCCGGTCTCTACTTCGGAAATGCCGGAATCGCGTGGTCTCTTTTTGATGCCGGCCAGGTGCTCGGTGATGCTCGGTTGGCTGAACAGGGCCTCGCGCTGGCCGTTGCACTGCCGGCCCGCTCCGCAAGCCCTGATGTGATGCAGGGCACCGCCGGGATAGGCCTGACATTCCTGCATCTCTGGCTTCGTACGGGCAACATCGAGTACGCCCAGCGCGCTGGCCAGTCCGCTGACACCCTTATCGCGTCGGTCAGCGAGGAAGCAGGCAGGCTCGTCTGGGTACCTCCGGCTGAATTCGATTCACGACTGGCCGGACGGCGTCACTATGGCTTTGCTCACGGCACCGCAGGTGTGGGCTACTTCCTGCTCGCCGCGGCGCTCGCCACCGGGCGCTCCGACTGCCTGCAGCTTGCCTGCCGCGCTGGCGAGTCTCTCCTTACGAATGCCACCGTGGCAGACGGCGCAGCGCACTGGGGCGCCGGACCTGGTGATGTTCCGACCGCGCCCTATTGGTGCCACGGTGCAGCCGGTATCGGCAGCTTCCTCACCCGCCTCCACCGCGTCACCGGAGACGACCGATTCGGCAAAGTCGCACGGATGTCGGCCCAAGCGGTCATCGAGAACTCATGGCGTGGATCACTCGGCCAATGTCACGGTCTCGCGGGCAACGGAGAATTCCTGATAGATATGGCGCAGTCCTCTAACGGCGCGCGCCATGAGGACTCCGCTCACCAGCTGGCCCGTGTCATCCTCACTACTCGAACTCGGCGGGACGACCAAATGGTCTTTCCCAATGAACACGGAGGCTATTCTGCGACCTGGGGAGATGGCATAAGTGGGATCCTGTCCTTCTTCCTGCGGTTATGGCATCGCTGTCCACGCTTGTGGATGGTCGACGCGCTGCTTGACCGGAGTGAGCTGCCGTGATCACAGTTTATCCGGAGTCCGGAGTACTGCACTCGGCTCGCTTCAACCTTGCCTTCTCGGTGAACGGTCGCTGGGCCGTGTGCCTGCGGTCCAATGACGAGAACCTAGCTCTTGAGCATTGGACGCTCACTACAAAATCGGCCTGGTGTCGGGCGGTTCCCGAGGCAGTAGTCGATCGGGGAACACATTTGCTGCCCCTCGACGACGGTCAAATCCTGCTGCTCCGCAGCGAAAACGGCGGAACATCCGGTCATCAAGTACTAACGTTGCGCCAGCCTGAGGGCGCCCGCAACATCGAGCGGCATATGGGTAGTATCTGCACGCTGAACGGCTATCTCTTACCAGGGGCCGCCCGCAACCCGCTTGCACTCATCGTTGCGCGGGACGATCCGGCGCGTTCCACGATCTGGCGGGTATTGGACTCGCCACCACGCATCGAGTCGATCATGCGGATACCAGGATCACTTTCCGGTGGCGTGTGGCTCGACCGTGACCGGGGCATACTAGCGGTCAACCAATCCTGTGAAAATTACCGTTCCAGTGGCATTGTCATCGACTTGGCGCAGCGAACGTGGCGGCGTATCTGGTCGGTCTCCGACGCGAGCATTGACCGGATCGTGCTCGCTAGCCCCCGATCGCATCTGCTTATTTTCACCACCAATTCTACCGGCGTAGAACGCCTCGGCTGGGGAATTCTCGGTGAATCCGCTGTCCACTTCCCCGAAGCTTTACATCGGCCTGGCTATGTGCGCCAAGCTCTAGCCTTGGACGAGCTCGGCCAGCGGCTGCTGATCATCGAGGCGACAGGAGCAGTATCCCGACCGCTTATCTATCACCCGGCTGATGACCGCCTCACACCCATTGCCGCCCCGCCAGGCACCATCACCGCTCCCGCATCCTGGGTCGGCGATCTCATCCGATTCCGGTTTTCCGCTCCCCACCAGCCCCCCACCCTGGCTACCGTGCGGCTCGACCCCAACCAGACCGGCGCCCAGGCCCATTGGGCGGTAAGTCAAGACAAGCCTCAGGCGAGCCGGTCCGCTTTGGTCCCGGCCGACCTGATCGACATTCCGGGTCCCGCAGGGCCTATTGAGGCGATCATCTACGGTGGCTCCGGGTGGCGAAGCTGCCAGCACCTTATCCTGGCGCTGCATGGAGGACCGCTATCCGCCTGGCGTTTCGAGTTCGATCCGCTGCTCCAATGCCTGGCGCAGGCAGGTGTAGCAGTAGTGGGGCCCAACTACCGCGGCAGCACCGGTTATGGTGACGAACACCTGCGAGCGGTTGTCGACAACTGGGGCGGCCCGGACCTTGCGGACGTGCTCCATCTGGGTCAACGCCTCGCCAGTGAGCGAGAACTCCGCCAACTTCCCAAGCCACTCGTGCTGGGCGCCAGCTATGGCGCATTCTTGGCGCTTCTTGCGGCCTGTCACAAGCCGAAACTGTGGTCGGCATGCGTCGCGCTGGCTCCTTTCCTTTCCGGGCGCCGCCTGCATAGCCGGGCTGGACCCGCAGCGCGAAACCGGATCGAACGGCTCGGCGGACTAAGTTTGATTGACGACACAATCGGGCCGCGAGACGTGCTACGGGCGTGCCCATCGCTGTCCGTGCCACTGCTGCTGATTCACGGAAAGAATGATCAAACGATACCCGTGGAACAGTCACGGCGGCTACGAGAGCGCCTATCCGAACTGGGGCGGGTTGAAGGCGTCGACTTCGAATACATGGAAGTCGACAGTAACCACGAAGAAGTGGCTATGGCTTCGCCAGTGCATCTTCGTCACAAAATATTGAGCTTCTGTCTCGCCCGGCAAGGTTAGGAGTCGGCTAACCAGTCCGGCGTCAGCAAAGGGCTGGAGCGAGGCGGGGGATTATGAACGATCGCGATTTGTGAAGGGAGGTGAACAGAATGGAATTCGAGAGTTACGACCTGGTGGCCTCCCTGCAGGCATTGCCCGAGACCGACCCCATCGAGATCGACGGCATCCAGTTCGGCGGCACCTGCGCGTGCGTCGGCCTGCTGACCGCGCTCAACACCGTCTGCGTGGGCGTGTCCTGCTAAACGACCCGGCGCCAGCCAACCAATCACGATTCTGCACGAAAGGGAACGGACCGAAATGGAATTCGAGAGTTACGACCTGGTGGCCTCCCTGCAGGCATTGCCCGAGACCGACCCCATCGAGATCGACGGCATCCAGTTCGGCGGCACCTGCGCGTGCGTCGGCCTGCTGACCGTACTCAACACCGTCTGCGTGGGCGTGTCCTGCTAGACAACGAGTGCTCAAGGCCAGCCGGCGCAACGGCTGACTAAGACACCTGGGCACGGAGGCAACGGTGCCGCCTCCGTGCCCAGGTACGGGCAAGCATAGCGAAACCAGGGAGCGATGGTGAAGGCCGCTGTCGCAGTGCGCTCGTCGCCGACAGTGTTAGTCCTGGCATGGTCGGCGAAAGCCCGACAAATGAGCGGATCACAATGACGCCGTCCGAGTCATCCGGTAAGCCGGCGAGCGGGATTTTTCGCTTCCTGGCAACAGACGTACCCGCCGCTGCCCTACGCCAGGCAGGCAATCGGGTACTTCGGCAAAGCCTAGGCCAGGCGCCGAGCATGGTGGTCCTGTTAGGCCTGGCCACTGTGGTGAGCGTTGCCACGACCGTGCTGATACCTCATACCTTAGGTGCTGCGATCGATGCTGCCGGCGACAGTGGAAAGTTGTCCCGTGCGCTCGTGCAGCTCGGGGTCGTCTTCGCCGTGGGCACCGCTGCCACCATCCTCGATGACGTGATCAGCTTTTACTGGGGTAGCCATGTCACCGTGTGGCTACGGTGCCGGCTCGTCGACCGTGGACTTCGCCTGGGGGTCGCCGGCCAGCGACGGTTTCCGGCTGGTGACTTGCTCACCCGCCTCACCGAGAATGCCTCCAGCCCGGCCAGTTTCCTTCCCATCCTTGCCTCGGCGGCTACCACTTTGTTGACCACTATTGGGGCGGTCGTTGCTTTGATGCTGATCGACATTCGTATCGGAATCACGTTTCTCGTCGGTGCCGTACCACTCGCGGCCTTGTTCCGCCAGTTCGTTTCTGAAGCGAGTCGTCCTTTTCTCCGTTACCAGCAGCTACTCGCCGACATCATGACCCGTCTCCTTGATGCGCACCGGGGTATACGCACGATCCGCGCCAGCGGAACCATATCGCTGGATGTCGGGCGCATCCTGCAGCCGCTGCCTGAACTGCACTCCACCGGACGCCGGACCTGGGCTGCGCAACGCCAGGTCAGCTGGCAACTGTCGCTGCTCGGCCCGATACTCCAGGTGCTCGTGCTGTCGGTGGGTGGTTTCGTCCTCGCCGCCGGCGGGATCACCGCTGGTCAGCTGGTCGCGGCTGCCGCCTACGTCACTTTGGCGCTGGGTTCTGTCGGGCTGTTCGACACCCTCGTCGCCCTCCTGACCACCCAGGTGGGGGCAGGGCGCGTGGGCGAGGTCCTCGAGACCACGCCCACCATCCAATCACCTTCGCGACCGGCGGCACTCGTCCCAGGGCCAGGCCAGGTCCAGATGCGCGGGATCAGCGTGGCGATGGAGCAGCGAACAGTGCTCGACCACCTCGATCTCCTGGTGCCCGCAGGTACGAGCATGGCCGTCGTCGGTCGATCGGGCACCGGCAAGACCCTGCTGACTTCCCTGATCGGGCGGTTGCTCGACCCAGATGACGGTGAGGTGCTGCTCGACGGCGTGCCCGTCTCCCACCTGGACCTCGGTGTGCTGCGCAAGACCGTGACCTATGCCTTCGAGCGTCCGGCCCTGCTCGGCGCCACGGTCCACGACATGATCGCTTATACCCGCCCGGACGCATCGCGGGCTGAGGTGGCGGCAGCCGCGAAAGTAGCGCAGGCCGATCGATTCATCCGGTCACTGCCCGAAGGATATGAGACGCCGCTGGCCGATGCGCCCCTATCTGGCGGCGAACTTCAGCGCCTCGGGCTGGCTCGGGCTGTCCTGGCCGACGCTCGAGTCGTCGTCCTTGACGATGCCACCAGCAGCCTGGACACCGCTACCGAGATGAAGGTAACCGAAGCGCTCGCGGAAGTGCTGGCTGATCGGACGTCTGTGGTGGTAGCGCACCGGGCCGCTACTGCCGCCCGTGCTGACCTGGTTGCATGGCTTGACGCCGGGCAGATCAGGGCCCTGGCTCCGCACTACATCCTGTGGTCAGACCCCAGCTACCGGGCAGTTTTCGGGGTTGCGGAGCCGGCGACGGCCCGCAACGGGTACTGGCAGGCCGCAGTTCCCGGTGTGACGGCTCGGCCATGAGGCTGGCAGCCGGTATCCGGTTGCTCCGGCGGCACCTACGCCCACATCGCCGCGCACTCTGGTGGCTGGCGGCATGGTCAGCGCTTGAGGCCACGCCCACGTTCGTCTCCGGACTGCTCATCGCCAACGCCCTTGATCGGGGCTTCCTTGACGGACGGCCGCTCACCGGGGTCGCATGGCTCGCTGCGCTTGCATTGCTCCAGGCAATCGGCACTATCGGCACTCGCCAGGTCTACCCATGGCTCGCTGCGACCGTCGAGCCATTGCGAGACTCGCTTCTCACCGCCGTCGTCACCGCCTCGCTCGAGCGATCTCTGGCAGACGTCAAGCCACCGGGTGGATCAAGCGTGTCGCAAGCCAGCGAGCAGGTCGAGGCGGTGCGTGCGTTGCTGGCAACCGTGGTACGCAACATGCGCCAACTCCTCTCCGCCGGAGTGGCCGCTCTCGGTGGCCTCGCTCTGCTCTCGCCGTTGCTCACCCTGGTCGTCGCCGTTTTCGTCTTGCTGGCTGTAGTGGTCTTCGCCGCCGTGCTGCACACCATGGTCGGACGCTTCCGGACGGTCATCCTGCGCGCCGAGAAGGTCAGTGCGGTCGCCGGTCCGGTGATCGACGGTATGCGCGACGTCGTTGCCCACGCCGCAGAAGCACGTGCCGCCCAGCAGGTGGGTGAGGCCATTTGGGATCACGCCGAAGCCCTGCGGGCCTTCGCCAGGGCGCGGGTGTTGCGGTTGCCTGTTGTGACGTTGGGCGTGCATCTTCCGATGCTTGGTCTCCTCGCGCTGGCACCGTGGCTGGTGGCCCACCACCAATTGACGATGGGGCAGGTTGTGGGCAGTGTCGTCTACCTTGCGAGCGGTTTGCAGCCTGTCTTTCAGATGCTCGTCAACGTCGGTAGCACGCTGCTGGTCAGCCTCGGGGTGATCCTCGGCCGCTTGGCTGAGGTGTGCGCCGAGCGGGCACCCCAGGCTGTTGCTTCGCTGGAGCTAGTGCCTATCGGTTACCAGCTCGCTACCCATCGCTTGACATTCGCCTATTCACCGCACGCTGAACCTGTTGTTCGAGACCTGACCCTCGATATACCCGAGGGTCAGCACCTCGCGGTGGTGGGCGCCAGCGGAGTAGGGAAGTCCACGCTGGCCAACCTGCTCGCCGGCCTGGCCAGTGCACAGCAGGGCGAGGTGAGGTTGGGCGGAGTCGATCTGGTGCAGATCGATCAGCGCGATCTGCACCGATTGATAGCGCTCATCCCGCAGGAGGCTTACGTGTTCGCCGGAACGCTCCGGGACAACCTCACCTATCTGCGCCCGCTGGCAACCGAAACCGACGTCGCGAACGCCGTAGCCGCCGTGGGCCTTGCCGGAACGGTCTCACGCCTAGGTGGCTACGACGCCGTGATTCCCCCTGGTGGTGGCGCTCTATCCGCAGGGGAACGCCAGCTCATCGCGCTGGCCAGGGTCTATCTGTCGGCCGCCCGGATCGTGATCCTCGACGAAGCCACCTGCCACCTCGACCCAGCCGCCGAGGCCACAGCGGAACAGGCCTTCGCCCAGCGCCCGGGCACGCTCGTTGTGATCGCCCACCGGATCAGCTCGGCGTTACGCGCCGAGCTGATCCTCGTCATGGACGGCGCCGGCGCCGTATTGGGCAGCCACCACAATCTCGTTGCGAACAACACCCGTTACGCCGACCTCGTCGGCCACTGGGACCAGCTGCTACGGCCGGCCCACCCTGCTCCGACGGCTCGATGACCATCGGGACTAGTGCTCCAGCCGCACACGCGCCAGCGTGGGACGCTGCGGTGGATCCGAATCGGCATTGCATGATCTTTCCCGTCCATCGGAGCCAAGCCGGGCGAACCGATCACCGATCCGTCCCTCGAATCTCACAAAGCCGCCTTACCGGTTCAAGCAGCACCGAATATGAATCGCTGCGCCATCACGACGGTGCCTGGTCCAAATATCATCCTTGCGCCACAGATCTACGTCAGGGTCGACACCGGTCGAAACGTCTATTGGCCAATGCTGAACAGCGCATTGTCGGCATCACTCACCCGATCAGCGCGGCGTCACACGCGGATCGCGCCCCGTCCAGGATGAGCCGATTCCTCCTCGGCGCCACAGCGAGCAGTACCCCTGCCGACGACGCGATCTCGGGAAGCACCACAGGTAACTCGCTCCGAGGCGCCGGATGAGATTTCTGAGTGGGACACCAAAAAAGCTGCCCATGTTAGCGCCATCAACGAGACGAGACGCTCGTTTGCTTCCCGCCCTTTATCTCCTCAACTGCCTCCTTTTTTCTACGTGGCCGCAATTGGACAACGTCGCAGCGAGGCCCTGGTTGATCCTCGCATGGCTATACGGGCTGGCGGTACTCGTGCCCTTAGCGTGGCGAGACAAGTCGCCGGTGACTGTCTTTGCTGTCCAATGTGGACTTACCTTCGCCGCCTGGCCGTTCATGGCTCTTTACATCCCCGTGGTAGGCATTCCAGTCGCCCTGTACGCCGTGTCGGCCCGTTATGGCGGTAAGATATCTTCATGGGCGGTGCTAGCATCTTTCGCCCCGAACGCACTCGCCGTTGCCGTAGCGTTCCGAGTCTACTCAATACCCGAACGGCAACTTCAATCATTCATTCCCAATTTTCTGCTGCTTGTCATCGCAACTGTAGGCGCATGGGGCGCGGGCCGTGTCACCCAGGCCAGCCAGCGGCATATACAGCAGTTGGAGCACGAGCAGAAAATGGCTCGGGAAGCAGAAGTGTTGGCCGCGGAGCGAAGAAGAATTGCTAGAGAATTACACGACATCGTCTCTCATGCGGTGACCGTGATCGTCTTGCAGGCCGCTGGGGCGTCTCGGGTTGCCAATACTGACTTCGCTCAAGCCAAACAGTCACTAATGCACATCGAGACCACTGGAAGACAAGTGATGGCCGAGTTACGGCAACTGCTTTGCGTGCTCGACGCCGGCGATTCCGCTGCACGCGGTGCGGGCAGCGGCGAATTCAGCCCGCCACCCGGACTGGCGGATTTAACCATGCTGCTCAGTTCATTTGAAAACACCGGAATGTCGGTCACCGTCCACGTCGAGGGCGCGCCGCGAAGCTTGGCGCCAAGTGTGGATTTAGCTGCGTACCGGATTGTGCAGGAAGGCCTGACCAACGTCCTCAAACACGCCGGCAAGGATTCCAAGCCGCGCTTGCAGCTAACGTGGGGAACCCGTAAGCTGCTCATTCAAATCGACAATGACACCTCTGCGCAAGCGCAGCACGGTGGGGGGTTATCCCTCGGGCGTGGCCTCGTGGGTCTGCGCGAGCAGACCCACGCGGTCGGCGGATTACTGCACGTAGAACGTCCACACGGCGGCCGCCATCGACTGACTGCAATCCTACCCCTCGCGGACTCTGCTCAGCAGATACTCGTTAACAATCGGGTAGCCACATGATTTACAACGGAATACGGACGAATCAACGCTTACGGCCTCACGAGCCCCGCGGCGAGCCGTAATTCATCTCGCGAGAGCGCCCTGACATGCACCAAACGCCGTCCCCAACGCCCTCAGCAGCCGGCGAGATGAATAAACACCGCTATGGCGTCGGACTCGGCGACAATCCGGCGGCTGAGCAGCCGCAAGCTGGTAAGGCAGGCGGCGTTGGAAGGCGGTATCGGGCAGAATCAGGGGATGAGTACCGCGGCAGTCACCCTAGCCCTCACCGTGAAGCGGCGCGGGGACGCTCTGCGGTCGTCGCGGTGCAGCATCCACACCGAGCACGGGCTCGCCTCCACCGATCATCGAAGTGCCGGCAGGATCACCGATCTGGCGGCGGCTGAGGTCTTCGAGGTCAAGCTTGGCGTGGCCGGTTTGAATAATGCATTCATCCGCCACCGCAGAGCTCGACCCGTTGCTGAGGTGGGTCGCGCCCGCAGGCACAACGTCATCGCATTGGTTTGCTCCGGCGCGGCGTTGGCACTGCGCGAGGTCGTCGAGTCACTGATACGGCGATCAAGTCGATCGCAAGACCTGCCGAAAAGATCCGGTGGGACTAAGGTGCAGCTGCTACGGAGGGGGCATTCGGCGACGTGGTAATGGCGATGTTGGTGCATCCGGTGGCAGCGGAGACCTCTGCGTGCAGGTCACGGGTTGTCATCGCCATGGACAGGCGGTACACCCGAAAGGCCTCACATTCGGTCGTCCCACCAGATCAGGCTGGGCGCACCGCCGAGGTCCCCGCCGTCGCGCAGCTGGCGGGCAGCCGGCCGCAGCGAGCGCTTGGCGCCGGAGGTGCGTTATGACGGTGCTGCGACCCAGCGCGTTGCCTCCCGCCGATGCGCCGCTGGACGTCGCGGCTGGTCGAGGCCCAGCCTGGTTGGATGAGTGGCTGTCGAAGCACGGGACCGACCTGGTCGCCTGGCGTCGGCATCTGCATGCCCACCCGGAACTCGGCTACGCCGAGCACGCCACCACGGCGCTGATCACCGACTGCCTCGGCAGTGCAGGTCTGCAACCCACTCCGCTACCCGGCGGTACTGGGCTGATCTGCGAGGTCGGTGCCGGTTCGCGGTGCGTTGCGCTGCGCGCGGACATCGACGCGCTGCCCTTGGTAGAGGCCACCGGGCTACCGTTCGCGTCGACCGTGGACGGCGTGATGCACGCCTGCGGGCACGACGCGCACGCCGCCATCCTGATCGGTGCCGCGTTGGCGTTGGCGTCGGCTCCCGCGTTGCCCGGGCGGATTAAAATGATCTTCCAGCCGGCCGAGGAGGTGATGCCCGGTGGCGCACTGGATGTCCTTGACGCCGGTGCCCTGTCCGATGCAGACCGGGTTTTCGCACTGCATTGCGCCCCCCGGCTCCGCGTCGGTCAGGTCGGTACCCGGATCGGACCGATCACGTCGGCGTCCGACCTGCTGGAGTTGCGGCTGTCCTCGCCCGGTGGACACACATCGCGGCCGCATCTGACAGCCGATCTTGTGCATGCGCTCGGTACTGTGATCACCGGCCTGCCGTCGTTACTGTCCCGGCGCGTCGACCCGCGCTCGGGCACGGTTTTGGTGTGGGGCGCGGTGCAGGCAGGTCAGGCCGCCAACACGGTGCCCCAAGAGGGCCTGGTTCGGGGCACCCTGCGCACTGGGGATCCCGAGCTCTGGGCAGATTTGGAACCATTGGTCCGCGAGCTGGTCAGCGCCCTGCTGGCGCCCACCGGAGTGGGCTTCGACCTCCGCCATGTTCGAGGCGTGCCGCCAGTGGTCAACGAGCCGGTCAGCACCGGGCTGCTTCGAGAGGGTATCGCTGCGGCGCTGGGCGCAGAGGCTGTGGTGGGGACCGAGCAGTCCGCTGGAGGCGAGGATTTCGCCTGGTTCCTCAAGCACGTGCCAGGATCGATGTGCCGCCTCGGGGTCTGGTCGGGTGAAGACGCTCCGCACGACCTCCACCAACCCACCTTCGACCTCGATGAGCGTGCTCTACCTCTCGGTGTGCGGGTCATGGTGCACACCGCCCTGACCGCCCTAACCTGAGCTCCCCCTTCCCGGCGTGTCGCGTCCCAGTGCGCGGTGTGTCGCGTCTGGCTGTACGCCGCGATGTCCGGCTCTGCTCGGCCTCGGCCGTCTACGTTTGTTCAAAGGTTCGTCCCCAACGGTTGTTCACAACGGGGTGGTTATCCACAGCTGCCGGATCCGGCGTTCGCGTCGATCGATCCGGCACGGGGATGCTCACACCGTGCCCAACCTGCCGGAAGAATGTCGCGGTCCACGGACGTACGCGCAGTTGTGCGCCACCCTCGGTCGGCGCAGCGTGGACCAAATGCGCGCCGACGGTCGACTCCGGCAGATCTGGGGTGTGCTGGTGCCCCGAGAATGCCTGCTCGATCCCGACACCCGGGCGGCCGCGGCCTTGCTGGTGGCTGGACCCTCAGCGGCGCTGACCGGCCTCACCGCGGCAGCCTTGCAAGGCTGCCCCGCTGCCGCAACGCCTGTTGTCCATGTGGCGGTGCCCTACTCCAGCTCCTTGCGGACCAAGGAAGGTTTGGTGGTGCATCAGGGCCGTGGACTGTGCAACGAGGTGGTCGCAGCGCGGGGACTACGGATGGTAGCTCTTGAGGTCGCGATCACCGAGTTGCTCTGCACCGATTCTGCGAGGCGCGCCCTCGCTGTCGCCGACCAGGCAGCCGCACAGTTCGTCGAGCCGGAGCGGTCGGCGTTTCGCGGCAGTATCGCTGATCGGCTGGCCACCCGGCCCGACCGTCGCGGTACCGCCCGCGCCGGTGGGTTGCTCACTCTGGTCACCGGAAAGGCCGAGTCGCCGCCGGAGAGCTGTTTGAAACTGCTCGTCGTCGAAGCGGGCTTTCCCGCGCCGACGGAGCAGTTCCCGGTGATCGATGCGCTGGCTCGGCTTCGATACGTGCTGGACTTGTGCTGGCCGGAGTTGCGCATCGCGCTGGAGTACGACGGTTACGAGTCGCACGAGTACCGCCTCGATCGGGACGCCCAACGCGACCTCGATCTGCACCGGCGGGGCTGGATCACCATCCGGGCCACTGCGGCTGACCTGCGTGAGCCCAGTGCAGTGCTCGCCAGACTCGATGACGCCTTTCGCGCCAGGGGAGCGTCCTACTACCGGGCAGCTCCTGCTGAGCAACGGCCACGGCGTCGACGCCCATGATCGCGACACACCGAGCATGGAGGCGCGACACGCCGAGAGAGGTGGTCAGGGGCCGATGCCGGAGCAGGGGCGAGCGCGCAGCTCGGCGACGTAGTCCTCCGGAGCGCCGGCCGCCTCGGCGGCATCGGCGATGACGCCGAGATAGCGTGCGGAGGGCAGACCGCCCTCGTAGGCGTCCAGCACGTAGAGCCAGGCCAGTGCCGAGCCGTCCAGGGTGTGCACTCGCAGCCGCAGCTTTTTGTGCAGCCCGAAGTCGCCGCCTTCCCAGCGATCGAGCAGCTTCTCGTCCTCCGGGGTTACGTCATAGATCACGACGAACACCTGGGACGTGGGATCCTCGACGACGGTGGCCAGCGCACCTTCCCACAGGAGGTCTTCGCCACCGAAGGTCAGCCGCCACCCGATCAGCCAGCCGGTCATCGCTGTCGGCGAGTGTGGCGCGCGCTGCATCATCTGGGCGGGATCCATGTTGGACCCGTAGGCGGCGTAGAGCGGCACGCGCGATAGCGTAGCCGCCGCACGTTATGTCCCGACGTTCCCGCCACCACCGTCGGCTACGCCTTGTCCACGGGCGCGCACGCAGCGTGTCTGTCGAACACGCAACCTCAGGCGCGCTCGCGCGTCTAGATGGATAGAGGGTCGGCATGAGGAGGTTGCGATGCGGATCGTTACCTGCACGATGATCGCTGGTGCGGCTCTGTTGGGTCCCGTTCCCGCGGCCATGGCCGATGCGCCGATCAGCACCGCCAACGCGGACAGCCAAGCCGCGCCGCAGACCGAAGTGAGCTTGCTGGCCGTGTCGCTCACCGTGGGCGGCGCGGTCGCCACCGCCGGATCCGGCATGGCGCTGGTCTTGAACCGGCGCCGGGCGGTCAGTCGTCGACCCAGTCAAGTGTCCGGATGACGGCCTTGCGCCACTGGGCGTAGAGCTGCTCCCGCCGCGGCGCGTCCATCTCGGGATCCCACTGCCGGTCGGCTGCCCAGTGCTGCCGAATCTCCGCCTCGCCCGACCACAAGCCGACAGCCAGTCCAGAAGCGTAGGCGGCGCCCAGCGCCGTCGTCTCGCTGACCACAGGGCGGATCACCGGGACACCCAGCACATCGGCTTGAAACTGCATGAGCAGCTCATTGCCGACCATGCCGCCGTCCACCTTCAGGACCGTCAGGTCGGCCCCCGAGTCGGCGTTCATCGCGTCGACCACTTCGCGGGTCTGGAACGCGGTAGCTTCCAGGACGGCCCTGGCCAGGTGCCCGCGGTTGACGTAACGGGTCAGACCGACGATGGCGCCGCGGGCGTCGGAGCGCCAATGCGGTGCGAACAACCCGGAGAAAGCAGGAACGAAATAGGCGCCGCCGTTGTCATCGACAGTGCCGGCCAGCTGCTCGATCTCGGCAGCTGAGGAGATCAGGCCCAGGTTGTCGCGCAGCCACTGCACAAGCGCTCCGGTGACCGCGATGGAGCCTTCCAGCGCGTAGACCGCGTTGTGGGAGCCGAGCTGGTAACAGACCGTGGTGAGCAGCCCATGGCGGCTGGGCACCGGCTGGGTGCCGGTGTTGAGCAGCATGAAGTTGCCGGTTCCGTAGGTGTTCTTGGCCTCCCCGGGGGACAGGCAGGCCTGCCCGAACGTGGCGGCCTGCTGGTCACCGAGGATGCCGGCGATCGGCACCCCGGCCAGCACCGCCGGCTCCCGGACCTCGCCGTACACCTGCGACGACGAGCGGATGGGCGCCAGCATCGGTATTGGAACGCCCATCTCCTCGGCGATCTCGCGGTCCCAGCACAGCGTCTGCAGGTCCATCAGCAAGGTGCGTGAGGCGTTGGTGACGTCGGTGACGTGCAGCCCGCCGGTCATGTTCCACAGCAGCCAGCTATCGATGGTCCCGAAGCACAGCTCGCCGTCGCGCGCCCGCTGCCGGGCACCGTCGATGTGATCGAGGATCCAGCGGATCTTCGGTCCAGCGAAATACGTTGACAACGGCAACCCGGTGCGAGCCCGGTACCGGCCGGCACCCGTGGAGCCGCCGAGCTCGGCGCACAGCCGGTCGGTCCGGGTGTCTTGCCAGACGATCGCGCGGTAGACCGGTTCGCCACTGCGCCGATCCCACACCACAGTGGTCTCCCGCTGGTTGGTGATACCTACTGCCGCGATGTCGCCGGCTGCCAAACCCGCCCGGGCCAACGCCCCGGCCGTGACCTGGCAGGTGTTCGCCCAGATCTCCAGCGGGTCATGCTCAACCCAGCCGGCGGCGGGAAAGTACTGCTGGTGCTCCCGCTGGTCGGCGCTGACCACTCGACCGGCGTGGTTGAAGATCATGCAGCGGGTGGACGTGGTGCCCTGGTCGATCGCTGCGACGTACTGGCTCATCGATCCTGCACGCTAGCGCGCTTCCCGATGACCACAATCGGGAAGATGGTGTGTCATGGAAATCCCAGTGCTGCGCCGGTCGGCCGAACGCCGGCTGCGAGCCTGGACGCCTGTGACGCTCATCGCGACGGCATTCGGGATCGCCATGCTGGGCACCACGTTGCCGACGCCGCTGTACCCG
>DATFDO010000080.1:0-6222 GCA_035252045.1 Pseudonocardiaceae bacterium | reverse complement strand
CATTCTCACCATGATCTGCCGCTACCCGAGACCGATGCCACGGCCAATGTGCGAACCGTCATGTTCGCACCGCTGACCACCGGGAATCGCCAAATCGGTCAGGCCTACGTCTACCCCGGTCAACCCTCCTGGATCTACCTGTCGCTGGACACCGGCAGCGACACGCCCAACGGCATCGTCCGCGGCGAGTTGGTCCGCCGCGACGGCTCCACCGTGCCGGTCGCCACCTTCCCTCTCACCAAGGGCCGCGCGGCATGGGGCGGCCCTGCCGCCATCAACCGCGATACCCTCATCACCGCCAGGCTGATCAACACCGATGGGCGCACCCTCGCCGCCGCCCACTTCGCCCCACCGCCGGACCGACCAGCTCACCGGCCCACGTTCGACATCGACGACCCCTACCGCGGTCATGACGCACCCGCTGACCGAAACAGTCGCGGTACAGCGAATACGCACCGTAGGCCAGCCGCCACACCTCCGTCGAAGACCGCCACGACGCCGACAATGGGAAGCCACCACACCGACTGGCGGCCCTGGCCTGGCCGTGGATGACCAGACCCCGGTTCAGGCCGGCAGTCGCTGCCCAGACCACCTGACCCCCAACGAGCAGGTCTCATCTGCCGCCCCGGCACCGCAGCGTGGCCAGCCTGCGCTCACACCGGCGGTACGCCCGACCCAACTCGCCACCGCACCCTGGATAACACGCCTGGATGGCACGCGGCATACGCCCAGATCCGCACCGACCCACCGACCTCGCCGACCCACTGGACCACGCGGAACTGTCAGCAACTTTCCTCTTCGGCCGCCAAGGTAGCGATGCTGGACTTGTACCTCGCCACCGTGCAGCGGAGTCCTGAGTGGCGGGTCAGCTAACGGTTCTCCAGACGATGCTGGGTAACGGCATGTGCAGCTGCGAGTCCGGCGAGGTTGACTGCGCGAGAGCGGGCGTAAGCCGCCCGTAGCCGTTGACTGCTTCGCGGAGGAAATCACCCTCATCCACGACCGGTTCTGACCCGACCACGACTGACCACGCCTGCCAGCATCCGTCCACCGCGCATCCGCCCCAGCGGACTCTATCGTTTCCGCGGCCGCCGAGCCGGTCAGCGCCAACAACCCGCCACCCAGCAGCACCCATGAATCCGATCGCGACAAGCATCGCGATCCAGGGGAACATCACTGTCCGCTCGCCGCGCTTGGCCGTGAGTTGGTCGCTCGGCGTGTCGCCGAGTGAGCTGCCGCTGACGCTGACCGCGCATCGTCATCCATTCGATCACGTGCCCATGGCCACCGGGCAGGCCCGCGCAGCAACGGCCCCGCCGCGGACTGCGTGCTTCTCGTTCGCGGTCAGCGTCCGGTGCCTCAGCTTTCGAATACTATTTACCTACGGAGGCGGCAGTAGTCGGGGAAGGGTGTCGCGCTGATGATGATGCATGGCTGGATGTTCGGCTGGATGTGGATCTGGCCACTGCTCGTGCTGGCTGGTCTGCTGACCCTGATCTATGCGGTGGTGCGGCTGGCGCAAGGTTGGCCGCCGATGCGAGGAGGCACTGTGCCGGGCTCGTCGGCTCGGCAGATCCTGGACGAGCGGTTCGCCCGCGGGGAGATCGAGGAGAAGGAGTACCAGCGTCGACGGGCGCAGCTGTGATGAGCGGCGCGCCGATGAGCCGCCGCCGCGCCCTGGGCTTGATCGCCGTGGGCACGGCCGGGATCACCGTCGGCGCCGCCGGCTGGGCCGCCAGCCTCAGCTCTCCCGTCGGCAGCGACGCCCCGCCGTGGCCTGGCGCCAGCGGTCAACTACTCACCGAACCGCCAGTACTCGCCAGCCACAACGGCGCTCTTGACGTCGAGCTGACCGCGGCGCCCGGGGTGGCACTGGCAGGCTGGGACACCGCGGCGCTGGGATACAACAACACCTCACCCGGCCCGACCCTGCGCGTGGCGCCGGGCGAGTTGCTTCGGATCCGGCTGACCAACCACCTTCAGACGCCGACCAACCTGCACACCCACGGCCTGCACGTCTCCCCCCAGGATCACGGGGACAACCCGTTCATCAGCATCGCCTCGGGCGCGGCATTCGACTACGCCTATCGCATCCCGGCCGACCACCCGGCCGGCACCTACTGGTATCACCCGCACCACCACGGCCACATCGCGGACCAACTCTTCGGTGGCCTGGTCGGTGCATTGCTGATCGACCACGGTCCCGAGCTGCCGGTCACCAGCGACCGGGTCCTGCTGGTCACCGACACCTCCCTCGACGCCACCGGTCGCATCGCCGCCGCCGGCATGATGGACAAGATGATGGGCCGGCAAGGCCAGCTGGTCCTGGTCAACGGCCAACACCAACCCGTCATCGCCGCAGCACCCGGGGGGACGCAGCGGTGGCGGATCATCAACGGCTGCGCCTCCCGAGTGCTCTCGCTGCGCCTAGCCGACCATCCACTAATCCACGTCGCCTCCGACGGTGGGTTCTTGCCGGCCCCCGTCGACCGCGACCACATCGTGCTTGCCCCGGCCAACCGCGCCGACGTGATCGTCCGCCCCGCCCGCGCCGGCCAATACCCGCTGGTGACCGCGCCCTACGACCGCGGCACCGGCATGATGAGCTCCATGATGGCCAGCAGGGCAACCGGCCCGATCACCCTGGCGACCCTCACCGTCACCGGACCGGCCGCCGCCTCACCACCGGTCCCGGCCACGCTTCCCGCCCCACCCATCCCGATGGGACCCATCACCGGGCAGCGCCAGCTCACCTTCGCCATGGGCATGAGCGGCATGGACACCATGGGCGACATGAACGGAATGGGCATGAGCTTGACCATCGACGGGCGAACCTTCGACCCAAGCCGCGACGACCAGACCGTTCGCCTCGGCAGCACCGAGGAGTGGACCGTCACCAACACCAGCCCCATGGACCACCCCTTCCACCTGCACGTCTGGCCCTTCCACGTGCTGGCAGACAGTCTGGGAACACCCCGCACCGCCACCCGCCAAGACGTCGTGATCGTGCCCGCCCGAGGCTGGGTACGCCTGCGCATCCCCTTCACCGACTACACCGGCCGCAGCGTCTACCACTGCCACACCGCCGACCATGAAGACGCCGGCATGATGGGCACCATCGCGGTGACCAGTTAGCCCTCACCGCAACCCCAATCGTCGTGCAATCGGTATGACTTCTCCTCGCAAAACGCCATGCCGACACGACTCGGCCCGGGCATGGCCCTTTCGGTCCCTCGATAAACTCACCGGCGCCGAGGTGGACACGTCAACGCTGGTGAACGTGATGTTGACCCGGCCAAGGAACCAGCGACAGTAAGCAGCCGAATCATGTCACACGTAATACCAGTGGACAGGCAAGCCATCCACGACGAGTTGGAGGACGCCCGGGCGACGTTTCACCGCTTGCTTAACAGTGCTTCCGCGGCCGAACTCCGCCGACCCTCACAGGGAACCCGCTGGACCAACGAACAGCTGTTGTTTCACATGCTGTTTGGTTACCTGATCGTGCGGTCATTACTGACCTTGGTGCGCATCGTCGGCAGACTGCCCGTCCAGTTCGGACGCGTCTTCGCCCGAGCGTTAAACTCGGTAAAGCGACCATTGGACGTGGTCAACTACTGGGGATCATGCATTGGCGCGAAAGTATTCAACCACTGGAGGATGGGCGCAAAATTCGATCGTGTCATCGCTTCTCTGCACGCCGGCTATCCGCAGAGAACGAGGCAGATCTCCAGCGGGGTATGCACTACCCATGCCGCTGGGACCCGTTCTTCCGGGACTTCATGACGCTCGCCGACATTTACCGCTACCCGACTCGGCATTTCCATTTTCACCAGCAGCAAACTCACTCTCAAAAACGCTCGGTAAATCAAACAGTCACTTGGCGGCGGCAGAGGCTCTGGCGTGCGATGCACCCGAGTCGGGTGCTGGTCAAGGCGCGGACGCCTTGGGTCAGAAGGTTGCGATCAGCTCTGGATGATGTGGCAGAACACGGCATCGGTGGCGGGCGTAGCGGGTAGTGCGTGGGCGCGTCGAGACAGGCGTTGGAGATCCTCGCGCATCGCGGTTAGCGCGGCGATGCGTTCGGCCAGGCTGGCGGCGTGGCGTTGGATGAGGCGCCGCACGTGCGGACACGGTGTCTGGCCGCGATCTCGAAACGCCAGGACTTCGCGGATCTCGCCCAGGGTCAAGCCTACGGATTGCGCGGCACGCACGAATCTCAGCCGGGCGGCAGCATCGTCGGGGTAGTCCCGGTACCCGGATGCGGCTCGTGGTGGGGCGGGTAGCAGACCGATTTCTTCGTAGTAGCGGATCGTCTTGGTCGACACGCCGGTCAGGGCTGCCAGTTGACCAATCCTCACCTGCTCAGGATAGCGGCTTGACATTCCAGTCGACTGGAATGTTTAAGGTGGTGCGTGGAGGTGTCAAAGATGGCAAAACGCCAGGTAGAGGTGTTCACCGCAGGCTGCCCGATCTGCCAGCCCACCGTTGAGCTTGTGCGGGAGCTGGCCTGTTCGGATTGCGAGGTCACCGTGCATGATCTCCACGAAGGCGGCGCCGAGCGGGCCCGTCAGTACGGGATCACGACCGTTCCCGCGGTGGTGGTGAATGGTCAGGTTGCACGCTGCTGTGAGCGAGGCGGTCCCGACCGAGAGCAGTTGCGTGCCGCGGGGATCGGTCAGCCGCTGGGCCGTTGATTCGCGGACTGGCCTGGGCGGTCGTGCCTTCGGGCGCAGGTGGAGCCGATTCCGCGGTTGTTGAATCGCTTGACCCGACGAACGATCAAGCGCCCAACAGACACGTCGAGCACACGCCCGATCACGCAAAGTACGCCCAACACCTAAGGACTCGCGACAAAATAACGTAGGTTTTCAGGCCCGGGGCGCCTACCGTTTGTGCTATGGCGAGCGAGGGGCGGTCCTGTGAGTCGGTGGCGCGGAGGTATGTGGTGCTGCGTCCGTATCTGGACGAGCGGCAGCGTCGTTTGGTGCTGGCGGCCGAGGCGACCGAGCTGGGCCGGGGCGGGATTAAGGCGGTGGCTCAGGCGACCGGGGTGCATCCCGACACCGTCGCCAAGGGGGTTCGGGAGCTTCAGGGCGGCGCCGAGCCGGTGGGGCGGGTGCGGGCGCCAGGTGGTGGCCGCAAGTCGGCCAGTGCGACCGACCCGGGGCTGGGGCCGGCGTTGACGGCGCTGGTGGCCCCCGAGACCCGGGGGGATCCGGAGTCGCCGCTGGTGTGGACGACGAAGTCGACCAAGAACCTGGCCGATGCGTTAGCCGCCGACGGGCATCTGGTCTCGGACCGGACGGTGGCGCGGATGCTGCGCGCGCAGGGGTTTAGCCTGCAGGCCAACGCCAAGGTCACCGAGGGCAGTCAGCATGTCGACCGGGACGCCCAGTTCGGCTACCTCAACGCCACTGTCAGCGACCATCTGGCCGCCGGGGCACCGGTGGTCAGCGTGGACACCAAGAAGAAAGAGTTGGTGGGCGGGTTCAAAAACGACGGTCGCGAGTACCAGCCCACGGGCTGCCCGGTGAAAGTGAACGTGCACGATTTCCCCGATCCACAGCTGGGCAAGGCGATTCCGTACGGCATTTACGACGTCGCCGCGAACACCGGCTGGGTGTCCGTCGGCGCCGACCACGACACCTCCGCCTTCGCGGTGCAGACCCTGCGACGCTGGTGGAACACCGTCGGTTGCCACCGCTACCCCGATACCGACCGGTTGCTGATCTGCGCCGATGGCGGCGGCTCCAACGGCTACCGGGTTCGAGCATGGAAGGTCGAGCTCGCCCGCCTCGCCGCGGAGACCGGCCTGACGATCACCGTCTGCCACCTGCCGCCGGGTACCAGCAAGTGGAACAAGATCGAGCACCGGCTGTTTTCCCAGATCACCCTGAACTGGCGCGGCCGCCCCTTGACCAGCCACCAGATCATCGTTGACCTGATCGGTGCTACCAGCACCGCCACCGGGCTCACCGTCCGCGCTGAACTCGACACCAGCACCTACCCCATCGGCATCAAGTACACAAACCAGCAGGTCGATGCCCTCCCGATCACCCGCCACGCCTTCCACGGTGAGTGGAACTACACCGTCATGCCCGCAGCAACCGACACGCCGAAGCCGACCTAGATTATTTCTTCGCGAGCCCTAATCTCCCGGCCCTCAACAGTCGGGACTGCGCACCGGCAGGCGGCGGGCGTCCCGGACAGCGCGACCGC
>DATFDO010000079.1:0-6102 GCA_035252045.1 Pseudonocardiaceae bacterium | reverse complement strand
GTAACCCAACCCGCCGGCGAACCCCGTCAGGGTCTGCACCACCCCGGCGCTGACGGCCACCATCTCGGAGGGTGGATTCCACCATTTCGCTCGCGCCAAGGCCCACGGCAGGCCCCCGGCAGCGGCCAGTGCCACGCCGATGACTGCGACACGCAGCAGGAACTGACGGTGGCGTTGCGGCTCGTCGAGTAGCCGCCGCCGCGCCGCCCACACGCCGAGCAGTACCGCGGGCACCAGCGTGGAGATCGAGCCGACGACGCTGCCCTGCACCCATTCCAGTACCCGCATCCCGGCTGCCTGCACGACGTCGGTGGTGTTGCTGGCCTTGCCGTGCAGCGGGCTCAGCGGGCCTTCAAAGATGCGGAACAGCACGATCGGGACCGTCCACAGCCCGCTCATGATCAGCAGCGTGCGGTCCCGGGCCCGGATCAGCACCTCGGCCAGCAGCACCGCGAGCAACCCGTAGGCCCCGATGATGTCTCCGGAGAACAGCAGCAGGGCGTGGCACGAGCCGATGAGCACCATCCAGGCGCCCCGCCTGCGGACCAGGCGTGCCACGGTCGCCTCGTCGACTCCTGTGCTGGTCAGCCGCCGCAGCAACTGCACGATGCCGTAACCGAACAGGAAAGCGAACATGGGATACGCGCGCCCGCGCACCAAGACCGTTTGCCCGAACAAGACCGCCTGATCGAGCAGGGGATGCCCGCGCAGCCAGACGCCGGTGCCGAAGGTGCCGTTGCCGAAGAGGTACAGGGGGACGTTGGCCAGCGCGATGAGCAACAGCATCGCGCCGCGCGCCAGATCCGGCGCGAGCGCGCGCGCCGACACTGCGATGGCGCCGATCGGCTGCCGATCAGCAGCGGCCGAGTAGACCATGATCTCCCCTTCAAAGTCCTGTGGGGAAGATCGACCCGCAAACCGGCGAAGTTACCTGCGAGGAGGGGGTGCGCGGGGAAGATCAGCTATTTCCTGGGATCGAACTCGTTAGTGGCCCAGCGGGACAGGTCGGCCCGATCGGCGATCGCAGTGGTGTCGGCCGGCTCGTCGGCCGCGGGAACGTCGAGCAGATCGGCTATTTCGCCAAGCGCCCGCAGCAGCCGCTCCAACCGGGTGGGTGTGGCGGTGCACGGTGCCGCCGCCAGCACCCAGTCCTGTTCCAGCCAGGCAACCGCGATGTCGGCACCCAGCGAGTTGGCTGCGAAGACGAAATCCGCCGTCATCAGGGCGCGAGCCCGGTCCGGCTCGGACACCACGGCGATGCGTTCGCCGACCGGACCCAGCCGGATGAGCTGGGAATCCTGCGGTAATGGCTGGTCGGGCAGCCACAGCTCGACGACCAGATTGGCGTCGCGGACTCGCCGCTGGACCGCGACCACCACACTGGTGATCTGCCCACCCTGCTCGTGGTCGAAGACCTGCACCAGGCGGCGACCCAGCCGGGTGAACAGATTGCCCGTCACCAGATCTCTGGCCACCCCGGCTTCGGCGATCACCCCGTGACGCCAGCGCTGGGTGAACAACGGGTCGGACAGCACGAAGCGCCACCCGCGCAGCGCTGCCCACCGCCGACGTTCCCGTTGCTGCGCGCTCTGCTGCCCACGGTCGGCGACCAGCAGGGCGCTCCCGCCGGCGGCGGCCAGCCCAGCGATAAGGAACCACACCCACGGCGTCACTCGACGAGCGTAGGTCGACACCTCGTTCCATCCCGTGAGCACACGCCGCAGTTTTGGCCCCAACTCCCCGAATCCCGACATGAAGACATATCGGGAAAGGGTCGGGGACGGGTTACCCAGCGCGGGTGACGGTGAGGGCTCCGGTGCCGCCGGCGGCAGTGCCGTCGAGGTCGACGAGCACGGTGTCGCCGTCAGAGATCTTGCCGGCCAGCAAGGCGTGGGCGAGCTGGTCACCGATCGATGTCTGCACCAGGCGGCGCAGCGGGCGCGCGCCGTAGAGCGGGTCGAACCCGCCCAGCGCCAGCCACTCCTTCGCCGCGTCCGTCACCTCCAGCGTCAGACGCCGGGCGGCCAACCGCCGCCCCAGCTGCCGGATCTGGATCTCCACGATCGCGGTCAACTCCTCGGTGGACAGCGAGTGGAATACCACCAGGTCGTCGAGCCGGTTGAGGAACTCCGGCTTGAAGTGCCGGCGGACGATACCGAGCACCGCATCGGTGCGCTGGCGCTCGGTCAGCGTGGCGTCGGCCAGCGCCTGCGAGCCGAGGTTGGACGTCAGCACCAGGATGGTGTTGCGGAAGTCGACCGTGCGGCCCTGCCCGTCGGTCAACCGGCCGTCGTCGAGGACCTGCAGCAGCACGTCGAAAACGTCGGAATGGGCCTTTTCCACCTCGTCGAGCAGCACCACGGAATACGGCCGGCGGCGCACCGCCTCGGTCAGCTGCCCGCCCTGGTCATAACCGATATATCCAGGTGGGGCGCCGACCAGCCGCGCTACGGAGTGTTTCTCGGAGTACTCGCTCATGTCGATGCGCACCATGGCGCGCTCGTCGTCGAACAGGAACTCCGCCAGGGCCTTGGCCAGCTCGGTTTTCCCGACGCCGGTGGGGCCGAGGAACATGAACGAACCGGTCGGGCGATCCGGGTCGGCGACGCCGGCACGGGCCCGGCGGACCGCGTCAGACACCGCACGCACCGCCTCGGGCTGGCCGACCACCCGGGCGGACAGCGCGTCTTCCATCCGCAGCAGCTTGGCCGTCTCGCCTTCCAGCAGCCGCCCGGCCGGGATCCCCGTCCACGACGACACCACATCGGCGACATCGTCGGGCCCGACCTCTTCTTTGAGCATCACCTGCGGGTCCCGGGACACCGCGGTGGCCTCGGCGAGTTGCTTTTCCAGCGCAGGGATCTTGCCGTAGCGCAGCTCGGCGGCCCGGCCCAGGTCGCCGTCGCGCTCGGCGCGCTCGGATTCGCCCCGCAACTGCTCCAGCTGCTCCTTGAGCTCCCGGGTCGCCTCGATGGCGCCCTTCTCGTTCTGCCACCGGGCGGTCAGCTCAGTCAGCACCTCGCGGCGGTCGGCCAGCTCGGCGCGCAACGCGGCGAGGCGCTGCACCGAAGCCGGGTCGGACTCCTTTTCCAGCGCCATCTCCTCGATTTCCAGGCGGCGCACCGCACGCTCCACCTCGTCGATCTCGACAGGCCGTGAGTCGATCTCCATGCGCAGCCGCGAGGCGGCCTCGTCGACCAGGTCGATCGCCTTGTCCGGCAGGAACCGGGCGGTGATGTACCGGTCAGATAACGTGGCAGCGGCAACGAGAGCAGCGTCGGTGATCCGCACGCCGTGGTGCACCTCGTAGCGCTCTTTCAGGCCCCGCAGGATGCCGATGGTGTCCTCGACCGACGGCTCCCCCACCAGGACTTGCTGGAAGCGGCGCTCGAGTGCGGCGTCTTTCTCGATGTGCTTGCGGTACTCGTCCAGCGTGGTGGCGCCGACCATGCGCAGCTCACCGCGGGCCAGCATCGGCTTGATCATGTTGCCGGCGTCCATGGTGCCGCTCTCGCCGACCGCCCCGGCGCCGACGATGGTGTGCAGCTCATCGATGAACGTGATGATCTGGCCATCCGAGTCGGTGATCTCCTTGAGCACCGCCTTGAGCCGCTCCTCGAACTCACCGCGGTATTTCGCACCGGCCACCATGGAACCCAGGTCCAGCGCCACGACTCGCTTGTTACGCAGCGACTCGGGCACGTCACCGGCGACGATGCGCTGGGCGAGGCCCTCGACGATGGCGGTCTTGCCCACACCGGGCTCGCCGATCAGTACCGGGTTGTTCTTGGTGCGCCTCGACAAGACCTGCACCACCCGGCGGATCTCAGCGTCGCGGCCGATCACCGGGTCCAGCTCACCGGCCCGCGCTCGCGCGGTGAGGTCCACCCCGTACTTCTCCAGGGCCTGATAGGTGGCTTCCGGGTCCGGGCTGGATACCCGCGCGGAGCCCCGGACGGCCTGGAACGCGTCCTTCAGCGTGTCCGGCGTCGCGCCGTGCCGGTTCAGCAGCTGCGCGACCGCACCACCTTCGGCCGCGAGCCCGACGAGCAGATGCTCTGTCGAGACGTACGAGTCTCCCATCTCGGTCGCCAGGCTCTGGGCATGGCTGAACGCCTTGAGTGCCTGCCGATCGAACATCGGTGCGGCCACCGTGGAACCGGTAGCTGAGGGCAGCCGCTGGGTGATGACGTCGAGCTCGGCGCGTACGGACGCGGCATCTGCGCCTACCGCCGCGAGCAGCGGCGCGGCGGTGCCGTCTGCTTGCGCGAGCAGCGCGCCGAGCAGGTGGGCCGGCGTCACGTCCGGGTTACCGGCCATCGAGGCAGCTTGCACGGCCGAGGAGATGGCGGCCTGCGTCTTGGTCGTGGGGTTGAAGGAATCCATCCTCGAAGCGTTCCCTCCGCAGTGATATGTCCACAGAATTTAACGTGCGAAAAGTTGAGTCTGTTCCGCTCAAGTCCGGCATCCGGTGGCCGCTGCTGAGGCCGTGTCATACCATCCGCGAGCGCAGCGCCGGGGAAAAGCGCCGCTCAGCCATAGAGCAACCGGTCGTGACAGTGAGTATCCGAAGGAGGGTGAGCACGGAGGTCGGGACGTGAGGAGGGTAGGGTTCCGGCACCCACGGGGAATCGCGTCGCCGCGACGGGCCACCTGCTTGCCATCCACCCTGGAGAAGACGCTCCCGGACCATGACAGCCGATGCCGTAGGCAGCTACCCATCGCTTCCCGATCACCAGCCGCACCGGACCGGTGCGGCTGCGATCACGGTCCGGCTGATCCGTGAAAGCTACGCCCACATCCAGCCGCGCGCTGCCGAGGCCACCCAGTTCTTCTACGCGATGCTGTTCGCCATCGCGCCGGCCACCCGGGAACTGTTCGCGGCCAACATGGAGGTCCAGCGCAGCCGGTTCTGGCGCGCACTGGTGCACATCGTGCAGCACGTCGACCGCCCGGACGAGCTGATCCCATTCCTGCACCAGCTGGGCCGCGACCACCGCAAGTTCGGGATCCTGGCGCAACACTACGGCGCGATGGGGACCGCGTTGGTGGCGGCGCTCAAACACCACGCCGGCCCATCCTGGACCCCGCAGGTGGAAAAAGCATGGCGGGACGCCTACAGCTTGATCGCCAAGACGATGCAGGAGGCGGCCGCCGCGGAGGCCGGTCCGGCCTGGTGGACCGCCCAAGTCGCCGACCATCAACGGCTGACCTGGGACTTGGCGGTGGTTCGGGTCGTGCCCGACCGGCCGGTCCCGTACCGCGCCGGGCAGTACCTCAGCGTGGAAGTACCGCAGCGGCCCCGGCTGTGGCGGTACCTGTCTCCGGCAAACGCTCCTCGCCCGGACGGCTCGATCGACTTCCACATCCGGGCGGTGGCCGGCGGCTCGGTCAGCCGCTCCATCGTCGGTCACACGCAGGTCGGCGACACCTGGCGGATCGGCGCGCCGATGGGAGTCATGACGGTGGATCGGGCCTCCGGGCGCGATGTCGTGATGGTCGGCGGTGGTACCGGCACCGCTCCCCTGCGGGCAATCCTGGAGGATCTGTCGCAGTGGGGGGACAACCCCCAGGTCACCTTGTTCACCGGCGGGCGGACCCGCAGTGACCTGCATGACCTGGACACTTTGACGGCCATCGCGGCCACCAATCCGTGGTTGACCGTGATCCCCGTGGTGGAGCATCCGCGAATGGCCGGCATCGAGCACGGCACGCTCGCCGACGTGGTCACCCGCTTCGGTGCGTGGCCAGACCACGACGTACTGATCTGTGGTTCCCCGAACATGATCCGTGCCACCGTGTCGCGGATGCTGGTCGCGGGCACCCCGCTGGATCGCATCACCCACGACCCGTTCACCCTCGACTAGTTGGGGGCTTGTACATGAAGGGCTACCTACTGGGGCGCCAGATGACCAGGGAGGTCTCGGTGCCGGGGCGAACGGCGAGGTCGCGGCGGTAGGAGGCATGCACCGCGGCGGCGACCTGCTCGGCGACGGCCTGGGCGTGCGCCAGCTCGGCGCGAGCCTGCTCCAGTTCGGCAGATAGCTCAGCCAGCCGGGAGCGCAGCGCGTCGACCTGGTTCTCCAGGTCGATGATCCGCTT
>DATFDO010000078.1:0-5400 GCA_035252045.1 Pseudonocardiaceae bacterium | reverse complement strand
GATCTCGGTGCTGATCGGCGCGAACGGGGAAGGCAAGACGAACCTCCTCGAAGCGCTGGGCTACCTGGCCACCCTGGGCTCGCACCGGGTGGCCACCGACGCGCCGCTGGTACGCCACAGGGCTGCGCGGGCCATCGTGCGCTCCGCGGTGGTTCACGCCGGCCGGGAGCTGACCGTGGAACTGGAGATCACTCCGGGCCGGCCCAACCGGGCCAGGATCAACCGGTCCCCGGTGCCGCGATTGCGAGACGTGCTCGGTGTGCTGCGCACCGTGCTGTTCGCTCCCGAGGACCTGGCCCTGGTGCGCGGGGATCCGGCACAGCGCCGCCGGTTCCTCGATGATCTCCTGGTGCTGCGCGCCCCCCGGTTGGGTGGGGTCCAAGCCGACTACGACAAGGTGCTGCGCCAGCGAGTGGCCCTGCTCAAGTCGGCCGGCGCGGCCCGCCGTTCCGGCGGCGGTTCCGCTGATCTGCGCACTTTGGACGTCTGGGACGGCCATCTCGCGCGGCACGGCGCGGAGTTGCTGGGCGCCCGGCTGGATCTCGTCGTCGAGCTGGCCCCGTACGTCGATACGGCCTATTGTGCGGTGGCCCCGGAGTCAGCGGCGGCCCGTCTGGAGTACCGCAGCAGCCTGGGTGCCGAGGTGCATTCCGAGGTACACGAGACGGGTAGAGCGGACGTCGAGGCGCTGGAGGTGGCGATGCTGGCGGAACTGGCCCGGGTGCGCTCCACCGAGCTGGAGCGCGGGGTGTGCCTGGTCGGCCCGCATCGCGACGACCTGGAGCTGGGCCTGGGGCAGCTGCCGGCCAAGGGCTACGCCAGCCACGGCGAGTCGTGGTCGTTCGCGCTGGCCCTGCGGCTGGCCAGCTACCAACTGCTGCGTTCCAGCGGCGCGGAGCCGGTGCTGCTGCTCGATGACGTGTTCGCGGAGCTGGATACCCAGCGCCGGGCCCGGTTGGCCGAGGTAGCGACGACGGCCGAGCAGGTCCTGATCACTGCCGCGGTGCCCGCTGACGTGCCGGCTCAACTGCGGGGTAAGCGGTTCGATGTACACGGTGGGGAGGTGCGCCGTGGCTGACGATGCCGTGCCTGACGATCCGGACGGCCGCGAAGTCGCGGTTGGGGATAACCCTGTGGATAGTGTGGACAAGTCGATATTCGACGCACCGCGCGGAGCCGACCTTGCCCGTGCTGCTTTGGAATCTGCGCGTGCCGCTCGGCGCACATCAGCCACTCAGCGAGCGGCGCCGCGGCGGCGCCGTGGCTGGTCCGGCCCGCGGCCCGATGACCGGGACCCGCAGCCGCTGGGCACGCTGGCTTCCCGGCTGGTCGCCGATCGCGGCTGGAACGACCGGGTCTGCGCCGGTGTGGTGTTCGCCCGATGGGCGCAGCTGGTGGGTGCCGATGTCGCCGAACACGCCCAGCCGGTGTCGCTCCAGGACGGTGAGCTGCTGGTCCGCGCCAGCTCCACCGCATGGGCCACCCAGCTGCGGCTGCTCCAGCGGCAACTCATCGCCCGGATCACCGCCGGCGCCGGCCCACGCGTGGTCACCCGAATCCGGGTTCAGGGCCCGGCGGCGCCCACCTGGGTGCACGGCCCCCGGCACGTCCGCGGCCGCGGCCCCCGCGACACCTACGGCTAGCCCCTGGCCCTGCGTGTCGCGCCCCGGTGTCCGGTGTGTCGCGCCTGGCGCCCAGTTGGCCGCAGGGAGAGCCACTCACAGCCCAGCAGCGGCCACATCAGCCCTTCCCGGCCGTTCAGACCTGCGTTGACGTAAATTAACCGCGCTGTGACGAGATGAGCGGTGTCCCTGACCCGCTTCTGTCGGGGAGGACCAGTAGAATCGTTAGGGACACCTCGGTGCTGCGGTGAGCCCCCTTGGGTGCTACCGCAGCCGTCCCGGCCGGCAGTGTCCGCAGGCGACCGCGGCGAGCGCTTTCGCTGCTCTGCTGTGGCGGGTTCCGTAGCTTTACCGCGCATCACTGTGCATGACCACAGGCAAGGAGATACCGAGGACCGTGGCCCCCAAGAAGAACGACTACAGCGCGTCTTCCATCACCGTCCTCGAAGGCCTTGAAGCCGTCCGTAAGCGCCCTGGGATGTACATCGGATCCACCGGGGAGCGTGGCCTGCACCACCTGATCTGGGAGGTGGTGGACAACGCCGTCGATGAGGCGATGGCGGGCTACGCCTCCAAAGTCGAGGTCACGCTGCTCGCCGACGGCGGGGTGCGGGTGTTCGACGATGGCCGAGGCATTCCGGTGGACATGCATCCAGTGGAGCGCCGGCCGGCGGTTGAGGTCGTGCTCACCACGCTGCACTCCGGGGGCAAGTTCGACGGCACCTCCTACGCCGTCTCCGGCGGCCTGCACGGCGTCGGGGTGAGCGTGGTCAACGCGCTGGCCAGCACCCTGGACGTGGAGATCAAACGCGATGGGTACGTCTGGCGGCAACGTTACGAGGATTCCAAACCGGCGCATCCGCTGCGCAAGGGCGAGCCGACCCGCAAGACCGGTACGACGCTGACCTTCTGGGCCGACCCGCGGATCTTCGAGACCACCACCTACAACGCCGAGACGGTGGCCCGCCGGCTCCAGGAGATGGCCTTCCTCAACAAGGGTCTGACCATCGTGCTGCGTGACCAGCGCGTCAACGGCAGCAATGAGACCGAGGACGCCGAGGGGCAGACTGCCCAGGTCAAGGAGCGCGTCTTCCACTACCCCGGTGGCCTGGAGGACTTCGTCAAGCACATCAACAACTCCAAGGACCCCATCCACCGCAAGGTGATCGGCTTCGAGGCCGGCGGCGACGGCATGCAGGTCGAGGTCGCGATGCAGTGGAACGCCACCTACACCGAGTCGGTCTACACCTTCGCCAACACCATCAACACCCATGAGGGCGGCACCCATGAGGAGGGCTTCCGTGCCGCGCTGACCACCGTGGTCAACCGCTACGCGCGGGACAAGAAGCTGCTCAAGGACAAGGACTCTGCCCTGACCGGGGATGACGTGCGCGAGGGCCTGGCCGCGATCGTGTCGGTCAAGCTCGCCGAGCCGCAGTTCGAGGGCCAGACCAAGACCAAGCTGGGCAACACCGAGGCGAAGTCGTTCGTCCAGCGCACCTGCAACGAATGGCTGATCGACTGGCTGGAGCGCAACCCCACCGAGGCCAAGACGATCATCAATAAGGCGATCTCCTCCTCGCAGGCCCGGCTGGCCGCCCGGCGAGCCCGGGAGCTGGTGCGCCGCAAGTCCGCCGGTGACCTGGGCGGTCTGCCGGGCAAGCTGTCCGACTGCCGCTCCACCGACCCGTCGCGTAGCGAGCTGTTCATCGTGGAGGGTGACTCCGCAGGCGGTTCTGCGAAATCCGGCCGCGACTCGCTGTACCAGGCGATCCTGCCGATCCGCGGCAAGATCATCAACGTGGAGAAGGCGCGGCTGGACCGGGTGCTGAAGAACACCGAGGTGCAGTCGTTGATCACCGCGCTGGGCACCGGCATCCACGATGAATTCGATCTCGCCAAGCTGCGCTACCACAAGGTCGTGCTGATGGCCGACGCCGATGTGGACGGCCAGCACATCCGCACCCTGCTGCTGACGCTGCTGTTCCGGTTCATGCGCCCGCTGGTCGAGCACGGTCACGTGTTCCTCGCCCAGCCACCGCTGTACAAGATCAAGTGGCCACGGTCGGAGCCGCAGTACGCCTACTCCGACCGGGAACGCGACGGGCTGATCGAGGCCGGCATTGCGGCTGGTCGCAAGCTGCCGAAAGAGGACGCCATCCAGCGCTACAAGGGGCTCGGCGAGATGAGCGCCAAGGAGCTGTGGGAGACCACCATGGACCCGGCCAATCGGGTCTTGCTGCAGGTCACCCTGGACGATGCTGCGACCGCCGACGAGCTGTTCAGCGTCCTGATGGGCGAGGACGTCGAGTCGCGCCGCTCGTTCATCACCCGCAACGCCAAGGACGTCCGCTTCCTGGACGTCTGACGGGGCCTTCGAGCCAAGCTTGTTATCTCGCCGAGCCGGATCCGGACAATGTCGACCTTGAGTCGCGCCGCCGGACGAGCCTGGTTCCGTTCCGCCGGCAGGCTCGTCGAACGAGCTCGCGACTACGGCTGAGGTTTGATGACCATCAGGGCATGCCAGCCTGACATGGCAGTCGGCGGCGTCGTAGCAGAGGATCTCATCTTCGGATCGCTCATCAACTTCGGGATCGGCGGCCAGCAATTCTGGCTGGGTACAGCCCGGGCCGGCGATAGCCTTCCCCGGGTTTGGCCGGCTGATATTGGGGTATCCCCTTTTCTTCATTGGCGCTAAACATAAGGGGTGAGTGATGAGTACCACCTGGCGTTCTATTGGCGGACGGCTCTCGGTTGGTATCGCGGCGGTAGCACTTGCCGCGGCTGCCTGCAGCTCAGGGCAGTCCGGGCAATCCGGGCAATCAAATCAATCGGGACAGGCAGGAACCCAGGCCGCGAGTGCGCCAGCTCAGAGCCCCAAGGCGAGCGCGTTGCATGACACCATGCGCGTGTTGTGGGAAGACCACGGGACCTGGACTCGTCTGGCGATCGTGAGCTTCGCAGATGGTTCCCCGGATTTGCAGGTAACTCAGGACCGCCTGCTCGCCAACCAGACGGATATCGGCAATGCCGTCAAGCCCTACTACGGCGAGGATGCGGGCAACAAACTGACCGCCTTGCTCCAGCAACACATCCAGACTGCGGTCGGGGTGCTCAAGGCCGCCAAGACCGGCAATCCGGCGGAGCTCGATCAGGCCAAAGCTGCGTTCTATGCAAACGGCAACCAGATCGCTGAGTTCCTCCACGGCGCCAACCCGGGTAACTGGCCGACAGACGCGGTACAGAACATGATGAAGACCCATCTGGACCAGGTGGTGGAGATGGGGTCCGATGAGCTCACCCATCACTACGCGGAAAGCGTCGGTGTGTGGAACGGCTACCGCGACCATATCCTGACCATGGCTGACACCCTCTCGGACGGGATTGTCAAGCAATTCCCGAACCGCTTCGCCTGATCGCCCGGCGGGCGGAACACCTACGCCGAGAGACCACTTTCGCCACGTCGTGTTCAAGGGTCTTGAGCCGCACGATCCCGCTGACCCGGCGCCCGCCACCCGGCCTACGGTCACACCCCCGAACCACATAACCGGCTAGGCACTGTCACCCATCACTTGCAGCCAAGACGGCACCCTTCATGGGGAACCGGACAGTGCTTCGTTATCAGCTCGTCGTGCTCGACGGCTTCGCCGCTGCTCCCGTCGCTGCTGTCGCTGCTGTCGCTGCTGTCGCTGCGACGGAAGCGGCGGTAGCTGTAGACCAGCAACGCGATCACCACGATGCCGGACACGATCAAGCTGGAGCCGGTCGCCACACCGCC
>DATFDO010000077.1:0-6421 GCA_035252045.1 Pseudonocardiaceae bacterium | reverse complement strand
CGGAATACAGCGCATACTCGCCGGTGATCAGTACATGACCGTGTACAAAAGCCTCAAGCGTGAGACGGATGTCGCCGCGACAATGGCGATCGCCGCCGCCACCGGAGAGAAATATCAAGACACGCAGACTCAAATGGTGTCCAATGGGTCGGTTGAAATACCGAGCGTGCTGCTCGAGCCATTCACGGTGACGAAAGACAACGTGGCCAGCGTCATCATCGCGAACGGCATGTACACGGCCGACCAGATCTGTACCGCCGAGTACCGCCAGGCATGCCGGCAGGCCGGCATTACCTGAACCGAGGGGACCGTCGTGACTTCTCCCATCCTGGCGCTGACTGGGATATCGAAGCGGTTCGGGCCGGTGCAGGCACTCAATGCGGTGGATCTGCAAGTTTGCGCCAGCGAGGTGGTCGCGCTGGTCGGCGATAACGGTGCCGGTAAGTCAACCTTGGTGAAGGTGATCGCCGGTGTCGGCCCCGCGGACAGCGGTGAGATCCGGTGGCTGGGTCAGCGCGTCAGCATCGCCCGGCCCCACGATGCCGCCGCGCTGGGCATCGCCACCGTCTACCAGGACCTGTCGCTGTGCAACAACCTCGATGTGGTCGCCAACCTGTTCCTGGGGCACGAAGTGATCAGATTCGGCGTACTCGACGAGATCGGGATGGAACGCCGCACCCGGGAGCTGCTCGCCACCCTCAAAGTCGCACTACCCAGCCCAAGGATGCCGGTCTCGGCGCTGTCCGGCGGGCAGCGCCAGTCGGTCGCCGTGGCCCGGGCGATGCTCGGCTCGCCCAAGCTCGTGATGCTGGATGAACCCACCGCGGCGTTGGACGTCAAGCAGACGACGCAAGTGCTCAACCTCATCGAGCGGCTGCGTGACCAGGGTCTCGGGGTGATCCTGATCAGTCACAACCTCACCAACGTCAGGGCGGTTGCCGACCGGGTCGTGGTACTGCGGCTGGGTCACAACGCAGGCGAATTCGCCACGAGCCGTACCACCGAGCAGGACATCGTGGCCGCCATCACCGGCGCATCCGCGCCGGCGCCATCGCGCGGCCTGGCTAGCGGCCTGTCCAAGAGTACGGCTACTTTCTCGATCAAGGAGCGGGGACGGTGAGCTTCGCCCCACACAAGCGCGAACCCGGACTGCAGGATCCCGCCGTCGCCGCAACTCCCGCCACCGGCAGGCAAGCCAGCCCGAGCCCGCTGCGTGGCATCGTCGCAACGCGACTGCACACCGGCCGGCTGGAACTGCTTCCAGTGATCATCAGCCTGATGTCCACCTGGGTCATCTTCGAGCTGCTCGATCCAAACCATCGTTTCCTTACCGCGGCGAACCTGTCCAATATGGCGGTGCAGATCGCCGGAACCGGGATCATGGCGATCGGTATCACGCTGGTGTTGCTGCTCGGTGAGATCGACTTGTCGATCGGGTCGATGTCCGGTCTCGCTGCCGCGATCCTGGCCATCCTGGACGTCCGCCACGGTGTCCCCGATGTGCTGGCCATCGGCCTGGTGGTGCTGGCCGGCCTCGGGGTAGGAGCCCTGCAGGGCCTGATCCACACCGCGATCGGTGCCCCGTCATTCGTGGTGACCCTGGCTGGGTTGATCGGGTGGCAGGGTCTGCAGCTCTACCTGCTCAGCCCGCAGGGCGCCATCAACATCCCTGACCACGGGATCATCGCAGCACTGACCCACGACTACCTTCCGGCTACCGTGAGCTGGTCACTTGCCGCTTTACTGATCGGCTGCTACCTGGCCGCTATCGTCGTGGAGACCAGCCGGCGACGCGCAGCGGGCTTGCGCTACGAGTCGCGACGGCGCCAAACGATCCGGCTGGTCCTGCTGAGCGGCATCGTCGGGGTGACGGTGTTGACGTTCAATTCGTGGCGCGGTGTGCCGGTCGCGGTAGCCCTGACGATCGCCTTCACCGCGGGCTTCGACTTGATCCTGCGCAAGACCTCCTTCGGGCGCAGCATCATCGCCATCGGCGGCAACGTGGAAGCAGCCCGCCGTGCCGGGATACCGGTGACCCGGATCAGGGTCACCGTGTTCGCGCTGGGCTCCGCGATGGCGGCACTCGGCGGGATCATGGCCGTCTCGCGGGAGTTCGACGCCAACCAGAGCACCGGTGGCAGCAACGTGCTGCTGTTCGCCATCGCCGCCGCAGTCATCGGCGGCGTCAGCCTGTTCGGCGGCCGGGGAAGCACCTACGGAGCATTACTCGGCATCGCCGTGATCGGATCGATCACCAACGGAATGTATCTGCTGGAACTCGACACGTCAGTCCAATTGATGATCACGGCAGTGGTCCTGCTGGTAGCGGTGATCATCGACTCTGCGTCCCGGAACGGCCGCTTGCTGCCCGCTGGTACCAAGCCACCCTCAGCAGGATTGATGTGAAGCAACGGGAGTCGTGAACATGTCGTACTGTGCGATGCCGGTGGGGGTGGTGCCACGGACGCCGTGGATCGATGCGGCGGCGGCTCGAGTGGACGATTTGAGCGTGCGTCAGTGGGATGTCTTTGTGGCGCTCGGGGAAGGGCTTTCGACGCGTGAGATCGCCGATCGGCTGGGCATTTCGGAACACACCGTCAAGCTGCACACCACCCGTATTTTGCAGATCCTGAAGCTGACCTCTCGCCTGCAGGCAGGGCTGGTCGCCTACGCTTGCTTGACCGAATGTCTTTGTGGCTGCGCGTTACGCCGGGTAATGCGAAGGTCTACTAGTCAAAGGTCTAGTTGCAGCTAGCCTACTGCCCAATTGATAATTGCTGGGTAGGAGGGCACTGTGAACCGGCACGAATTGCGTCGCCTGTGTCGCGGCGTATTGGAGGATTGCAACATCAGTCCACCCTTGGACGCCCAGGAACTCTGCGAACGGCTGGCGCGGACTCGCGGGCGGGAGATCAAGCTGATCGCTCGGGATCTGCCGTGCTCGGCGACATTCGGCGCGCTCGTACCTATGCCGACCAGGGACCTCATCATCTATCCACGGCGGGTAGCCCATCCCTACCGGGCACACATCATCTTTCACGAACTGATTCACCTCATCCGCGGGCACAGGTCCACCCGCGGCGCCAAGAATTTGTTCGTGTGTGGCCGGCCGCTCGAGAACGTACCTGGCGCGAAGGATCGGCAGGAACCCGACGATCATTGGCAGGAATGGGAAGCCGAGACCGGCGCGACCATCCTGTCGAGTATGGGCGGGTAAACCTCAAAGCTCAGACCCAGCCGCGATCGGTCGCGATCCTGACCAACTCCACCCGGTTACGGACTCCGCACTTGGCCATCAGGTTCGAGGTGTAGTTGCGCACCGTGCCATCGGAAAGATAGAGCCTTACCGCGATCTCCTTGACCGAGGCGCCCTGCGCGATCAACCGCAGCACCTCCAACTCCCGGTCGGTCACCGGGATCCGTTCCTGTTCCAGCGCGGCGACCGCCAATGCCGGGTCCACGACCCGACGACCCGCAGCGACCGCCCGGATGGCGTCGATGAGCTCGTCAGCCGGAGCGTGCTTGACGATGAAGCCACGGGCGTGCGAATGCAGAGCTCGCTGGAGGGTGCCGGGCTTGCCCAGAGCAGTCAGGATGAGGCAGGCGCAGTCCGGCACCACCTCGTGGATCTGCGCGCATGCCGTGATTCCGTCCCCTCCCGGCATGTCGATGTCGAGCACCGCAACATCCGGCCGCAGCTTGCTGACCAAGGTGACCGCCTCGTCCCCCTGACCCGCCTCGCCGACCACCTCGAGATCATCCTCCACCTCAATCAGCGAGATGAGCGCGGAACGGACCATGGTCTGATCCTCGGCGAGGACGATCCGGATAGCCGGAGCACTCGCTGCGAACTCGCCGTCAGTCACCTGCACAACGATAGGCGCCCCAATCTTTGCGCCGGTACCGGAGTAACTCAACAAAAGGTGGACACCCGGCCGGCGACCTCGTCTTTTCGCCTACGCCCAAACTGACCCAAGTGCCGAAGACGCTGGCCAGAGGTATTTGCGAGAGTCCTTTACAGGCAGATCACCGAAGAAAGGCCGCGCACATGGACCGCGATGCACTCGAAATCGTCGCCGACGACCTCACCATCGAGGAACTCGACGAGGTGGCCGCCGCCGACTGCGCCGGGACGGCTTCCACCGCATCCACTCCCGTCAGCACCGCCGCCTGCATCGGCTGTGCCAGCTTCTGAGCCGAACCGAGAGGAACACCATGACGCCCGAGACGCCCCCCGCCGCTGAACTCGACGACCTCACCGTCGAGGAATTGGACGAGGTGACCGCCGCCGGCACGGCGAGCACCGCCGGCACCGTCAGCACGCCCGCCACCTTCGGCACGGCTGCGTGCCTGAGCTGCTTTTAGATCCTTCGCCCGGTGAGTGGCCGGTGCCGGCGCCATGGGAGTCGGCACCGGCCGCGTACCGCCCCTGAACCGAGATCGGCGTAACGGACGGGCACTGATGGACCCGCTGACCGCAGACACGATTCGTTTCGTCACCAACCCCAGCTCACAGCCGGTGGGCGACAGCACACTGTTCGCCGGGTTGGCGACCACCAAACCACTCCTGCGTGCCGGCAGCGTCTGGATCGTCTCCCGGCACGACCTGGTGAGCCGGCTTGCCCGGCACCCTCATTGCATCCTGCGAATGCCAGACCGGTGGCGAGCCAGCCAGCCACTCAACCCCGCCGTCAGCACCTTCCTGGAAGGGTTGATGCCGATCCAGCCGCCCGCTGATCACCAGCGGTTGCGCCGGCTGATCGCCGGCCAGTTCAGCGCGCGTTCGGTCGCCGGCCTGCGCGGGGTCGTGCAGGCAATCGTTGACGAACTACTCACCGGCCCGCTGCAGCGCGGGGGCTGCGAGATCGTCGGGGAGGTCTGCGTCCAGCTGCCGGTCTACACCACCACCGCCATGCTGGGCCTTCCCGACTCCGACAGGTCACTGGTGCTGAGCTGGGTGCGGACCGTGAATGATCAGGTCGTCGACGAGGTCAGCGGCCGGATCGGTGGCCGCATCGGCGGAGGAGTTGACGGCCGGGCCGGCGCTTCGACGGCGGATCCGGGTTCCGGCCTCGCGGACATGATCGCGTACATCGAAGATCTCGTGCGCGCCCGCACCCGCCGCCCGGGGGACGACCTCATCTCGCGGCTCGCGGCGCAGTCCTCGGCCGAGGACGGCCGCCTTTCGGCTGACGAGCTGGTGTCCATGGTGCTCATGCTGTTGATGACGGGCATCGACACGGTCGGCAGCGGGCTGTCGAATGTGCTGCTGGCGCTATCCCAGCACCCCGACATCTGGCGACAGGTCGTCGACGATCCTCGACGCTGCGCCGCCGCCTATACCGAGGGCCTGCGGCTGCTGCCCCCACTGCCGATGATGGGCCGCATCGTCGAAGCGGACATCGATCTCAGCGGGATCATCATCCCCGCGGGCAGCACCGTGCTGTTGATGTACGGTGCCGCGAACCTCGACCCCGCGGTGTTTCCCCGCCCCCTGCGTTTCGACCTGAATCGCAGCGGGCCGGCCCACCTGGCATTCGGGCATGGTCCACACTTCTGCCTCGGGGCGGGGCTCGCGGTACTCCAAGGCGAACGGGTGCTCGCCGCACTGGCTCGGCACGCGCCGCGGTTCGAGGTCCTGGACGTTGGCGAACGCCGGGCCGAGGCGGCCTTCCACAGCCCCGCGACGATGCGGATGCGCCTGGCGCCCCCGCTACCGGCCGCACAGGTGCCCGCTGCGGTGGGGAGCTGAGCGGTGGCACGCTCCCCCGCCTTGGAGACACCGCTCATCATGCAGGCCGAGGAGGCCGACTGCGGGCCGGTGTGCCTGGGTATCCTGCTCGCCCACCACGGGATCAGCGTGCCGCTGGCCACGTTGCGCAGCGCCTGCGGCGCTTCCCGGGACGGCTCGAGCGCCGCGGACCTCATCCGGGTCGCGGCGGCGTACGGCCTCGATGCGCGCGGGATCCGGATCGACACCGCCGCCGACCCGCAGACCGTACTGCGCGCGCTGCGCGCGCTCGGGGCGCCGGCGATCGTCGTGCTGCGCGGCAGCCACTTCGTGGTCCTGGAAGGGGTCGGCGACCACCCCAAGGCGATCGACTCAGTGGCGGTCAATGATCCGGCCCGCGGCCGCGACGTGCGCCCCGCTGCCGAGTTCCTCGCCGAGTTCAGCGGGGTCGTTCTCCTGGTCAACGGCCTGGTCAACGGCAAGGCTGCGGTCCCGGTTCGACCCCGCAGGCCACCCTGGGCGTCGACCTGCCTCCGCTGGCTGGCGCCGGCCCGCGGCACGGTGGCTCCGGCGGTGCTCGCGGGTCTGGGTCTCGGCCTGCTGGGCGCGTCGGAAGGCGCGTTGCTCGCCCATGCCGGGGTGGCGGTCGCGGCCGATCAGCCCGGCCGGATCGGAGTGCTGGCGGCGATG
>DATFDO010000076.1:0-12841 GCA_035252045.1 Pseudonocardiaceae bacterium | reverse complement strand
TAGTACGCCGGTGTGGTCCACCGGTGCCGATCGATCGCCGCGAACTTCAGGAGTTCCCATCATGTTGCTGTACGAAGTACTCGCCCGGGACCGAATGCGCGATGATCAGCGTCGGGCTCGCCAGGCACTATTGGCCAGGCGGCTGGTCGCGGCTCGCCGGTGGCAACGTCTGGCCCGCTACGCCGACCGTCGAGCTCACCGGGCCGTCGAACACCTCTAGTACCGCCCCAGCCCGCCCGTTCCGCCCGCCATGGAGCCATATCGGGGTTTCGACGGACCTCTGAGCCCGATATGGCTCCATGGCGGGAAAGAGCGGGTTAGTTGGCGAATCCGGGTTGCCAGCGCTCGGCGATTGCGCGCAACGGCACGGTTGCGTCGAGCTGGCACAACACACCGAACGTTCCGGTACTCACCCGGTGAATCAGCAGGTAACTGGGCGGCAGGTTCAGTGCTCGCCCAGTCCGGAAATCCGGGCCGGAGAAATCACCGACCCGCTCGGCTTGGGCCTGCATCCAGGCCCGGGTGAAGTGGAAGGTCTCGGTGCGCACCGGATCGGCGAACGGACTGAGGTAAGCCAGCACGTCCTCGGCGCGCAGCTGCATTCCCGGCCGGACGAAACCTTCCGAGCACAGCAGCTCGAGCAGCTCTGCGGAACGCTCCTCGACAGCCAACCGGATCGCCACCCCGAGGGTGCGCGGCGCACCACCGGGCAGCTTCGCCGACGCGCCGAAGTCCAGTACGCCTAGCCGCCCGTCGTTCAGGCGCAGGAAGTTCCCCGGGTGGGGATCCGCATGCAGCAGCCCGGTGACGGCAGGTGAGCAGGAATGGAACAACGACAGCTTGGTACCGATGTCATCCCGCTCGGATCGTGAGCCGCCGCGGATAATCTGTGCCATCGGGATGCCAGTGATCCACTGTGACACGATCACCTTCGGCGCGCTGGCGACGATCGCGGGGACCGCGATGTCGGGGTGGTCACGAAACGCCCTGGCGAACACCCGCTGGTTATCCGCCTCGTCGCGATAATCGAGCTCTTCCACCATCCGGTCACGCAGTTCGGACAGCAGCGGCTTGACTTCCATACCGGGCACGATTGCCTGGAACAACCGGCTGAACCTTTGCAGTTGCCGCAGATCCGACCGCAGTGCCTCGTCCGCGCCCGGATACTGCACCTTGACGGCGACCTCACGGCCGTCGTGCCACACCGCCCGGTGGACCTGGCCGATGCTGGCGGCCGCAGCAGGCTCGTCGGAGAATTCGGCGAAGCGGCGTCGCCATCCGGTGCCGAGTTGCTCATCGAGTACCCGCCGCACCGACTGCGGGGACATCGGTGGCGCCTCAGACTGCAGCTTGGTCAGGGCCTCGCGATACGGCGCGGCGAGCTGATCGGGAATCGCTGCCTCGAACACGCTCAGCGCCTGGCCGAACTTCATCGCGCCGCCCTTGAGCTCACCGAGCACGGCGAACAGCTGCTCGGCGGTGCGAGCGGACAGCTGCGCGTTCACATCGTCCGCGTCGTGCCCGGCCAGTCGCTTGCCCCAGCCTGCGGCGACCCTTCCAGCCACCCCCAACGGGAGACTCGCGAGCCGGGCAGTGCGCTGCGTAGCTCGGCGCGGGATATCGGTCATTGCGGTCTCACGGTGCCATTGTCTCCTTCCCCCACCGATTCCGCGTAGCACCGCGGCGGGCAGCGTGGCCCGGGGCATCATCCCGCGCCGCAGCCGCAGCGCGGGTGGGGTGGTCGGGGCAGACGCAGCAGGCTGCCGCGTACCGGGTCAAGCTGCAGTGCCCCGCCCCAGGTCGGTGGGATCGTCAGGTCGGCTTGTGGCCCGGCGAGGGTGGTGAGAACCTGCTCAACGGTCAGGGCCGCCGCGAGCTGGGTACAGGCCAGTCCGGCGGTCGGAATCTGCCCGACCAGTTGGGCGGCCAACTTCGGCCACGCCGGGTCCACCTGAGCTCGGTGCAATTCGGCGCAGCGCAGGCAGCTGGTGCGTCCTGGCCACACCAGCGGTCCTACCACCGCCGTGCCTTCATACGCGTAGCCGACCAGATGGGGAATCCTGCTGCCGAGCAGTTCGGTCACCACCGTTGGCTCTGCCACTAGCACGTCGCTGAGCACGATCAGATCGGGACGTCGCCGCGCAGCGATGATCACGTCCGGTGCGCAGCGGCGCACGGCGTCAGCGGCGGCTGCGGTGCGGGGTCTACCGAGGTCGTCGGGAAGGTAGCCGGTACCCAGATCAGCGGCGGCAACCGTCCCCTGTGCCTGCACCGCAATGTGCCCGACTCCGGCGGCGGCCAGGGCGGTCGCCACCGCCACCCCGACCCGACCGGATCCGACCACACGCACCACCGCCTTGCGTCGTTGCCGCAGCATCTGGCGAGTCGGGTGAGTGGTGTGGACTGACCAGCCGGCGGCCTCGGTGGCCAGCGCGACCCGGTGCCACCCCGGTCGGCCAGGGTCGGCGGCCGCCTCCTGCACCAGGCCACGGCGGTGTAGGTCGGCGAGCATCGTGCGAGCCTCCGGACGGGGGATTCCGGCCGCCTGGGCTTGATTGAGCAGCTCAGTCGTGGTGCACACGCCATCCATCCGCTTGAGCAGTGCGGCCAGCGGCCCTGGCAGTTCGTCAAGGACCATGGCGCGCTGCGGATCAAGCCCGAGTTGCAGGCAGGTAGGGGAGCGCCAGAGCGCGACCCGACCGGGGGCCAATCGAAGCTGGTCGGGAAGTGTGGCCTCGGCGCTGAGCGGGATCATGACGGCAATCTTGGCCTGCCCCATTTGCGCACTCAACCGACTGTCCACAGGTTATGCACAACTGTGGACAACTTGTGGATACCTGTGGGTGCGGGATGGGGAACGTCTGCCCGGCTACCCAGCGGATTGATCACGATCCGGGTGCCGTGGACAACAACCCTGAGCCCTTGCCTGATTGGCGTTGGCGAGCAGCCACCCACGCCAGAGCCAACCCCCGGCGACCAAGACGGCGGCTAGGAGTCTGAGCCGCTAGCCGACCACGGGGCCTTCGCCGGAGGCATCGGGATCGTCCGGCGGCAGCGGTTCGCGCGGAGCATCCGCTGCGGTGCGCTCCAGCGCAGCGATCGGGTCGTCCAGATCGGCCGCGTGGCGGGCGGCCCGCTCGACAAACGCGGCCGGATCGTCCAGATCTTCAGCGGTGGGCAGCAGGTCCGGGTGGTTCCACAGCGCGTCGCGGCGTTCGACGTCGTGCGCTTCGGTGAGCTTGCGCCACAGCTCGGCGGCCGCCCGCAGCTTGCGCGGCCGTAACTCCAATCCGACCAGCGTGGCGAAGGTCTGCTCGGCCGGACCACCGGAGGCCCGACGGCGGCGCAGGGTCTCCCGCAGCGGTTCCGCGCCGGGCAGTCGCTCACCCAGCGACTCCGCGACGACCACATCCACCCAGCCCTCGACCAGCGCGAGCAATGTTTCCAGCCGGCTCAGCGCGGCCTTCTGCTCTGGGCTGTGCTGTTGCTCGAGCAGGCCGGAGGACAGCAGCTCGTGCATGCTTTGCGGGTTGGACGGGTCGACTTGGCGGGCGAGTTCGGACAGCGCGTCGGTGTCCATCCGGATGCCTTGCGCGAACTGCTCGACGGTGCCCAATAGCCGCTGACGCAGCCATGGCACGTGCCCGAACAGGCGGTGGTGGGCAGCCTCGCGGGCGGCCAGAAAAACGATCACCTCGGAGCTTTTGCGCTCCAACCCGGCGGCGAACCGCTCGATAGCCGCGGGCAGCAGCCCCGCTACGCCCAGCGGACCCAGCGGAAGCCCGATCTCAGTGGAGGTGAGCACCTCACCACCGAGTTGGGCCAGCGCGGTGCCGAGTTGCGAACCGAACGCCATGCCACCCATTTGCTCGACCATCGCCACCAGGGGACCGGCGGTCTGACGGACCTCGTCGGGCAGTGCCTCGATCCACGAGCCGGCCATCCGGCGGGCCACCGGGTCGCACAACCGCTGCCAGGTGGGCAACGTCGCCTCCACCCAGTCGCGAGGCGCCCAGGCGGCCGTGCTGTGGACCCCGGTGGGCAGCGCGGTCGACGGATCCAGCCACAACTCGGCAAGGTGTACCGCGTCGGTGACCGCAGTGGCCTGCTGTGCGGAGGGCAGCCCGGTCGTGGACAGCTTCTGCAGCGCCATCTGCTTGGCCAGGTCATAGTTCACCGGCCCCCCGCCACCGCGAGCCGCGCCCTGGCTGATCATCTGGCCCAGTTGGGTGAGCATCTGGCCAAGCGCGCCGACGTCGAAACCGCCGGCACCGAAGGCCGCAAACGGGTTGGCCGGGTCGCCACCGCCGCTGCTGTCGTCCGGTTTGTTCCTCCGGTCGGGATCCCGAGGATCGTCAGGGCCGAAACCGAAGGGCTCGTCACTCATGGGTCCACGGTACGCGGATCCCCGGCACGTACGCTGTTCGGCCGTGACCCGCCGCACCTGGACCTTGCTGGTCAGCCTCGCCCTCGCCGTGGCGCTGGGATTGTTGGGCGCCTTCGCGACGGTGCCCTATGTCGCGCTTCGCCCCGGACCGACCTTCGACACCCTGGGGCAGGTTGCCGGCAAGACTGTCGTCGATGTCAAGGGCACTCAGACCTATCCCACCAGCGGTCACCTCAACATGACGACGGTGTCGGTGGTCGACAACGTGACGCTCTACACGGCGCTGGCGCTGTGGCTATCGGGTCGCAGTGAGCTGCTTCCCCGTGATGAGCTCTTCGATCCCGGGCTGTCCGAGCAGCAAGTGGAGCAGCAGAATCAGCTGATGTTCCGGGACTCGGAGGCCAACGCCAAGGCCGCCGCGCTGCACTACCTGGGTTACCCGGTCGATGTCGTGGCTGGCCAAGTCATCTCCGGCGGCGCCTCGAGTGGCAAGCTGGCCGTCGGGGACCGGTTGCTGGCACTGAACGGTCATGAGGTGCGCACTGCGCAGCAGGCGATCGATCTGCTCGCCGGCAGCCACCCGGGCCAGCTCGTCAAGGTCCGCTTCCAGCGCGGCGATACCTCGCCACAGGAGGCGACGATCAGTCTGGGAACCGGTGCCCAGTCAGGTCGCGGCTATCTCGGCATCGGGTTGACCGAGAAGCCCGACGTACCCTTCACCGTCACCATCAACTTGGGTGACGTCGGTGGCCCGTCCGCGGGACTGATGTTTGCCCTGGCCATTGTGGACAAGCTCGCGCCTGGAGCACTGGCCGGTAACACCTTTGTGGCCGGCACTGGTGAGATCACCCCAGAGGGTCAGGTGGGCCAGATCGGTGGTATCTCGCTCAAGATGATCAGCGCGCGGGAGGCGGGAGCCACTGTGTTCTTGGTGCCCGCGGGCAACTGTGCCGAGGCGGCGCAGCGAATCCCTGCGGGTCTTCGGCTGGTACGGGTAGCGACCCTGACGGACGCGGTGCATGCTCTCGACCAACTCCGCGCTGGCCAGCAGCCACCTCACTGCTGATTGCGACGGAGTCGTCGTCGGAAATCCGCCGGGCCGGCGCTCAGCGCAGCGTCGCCAGGAGCGCACGCAGCAGGTTCGGGGCCAGCTGCGGATCCTCGACCAGCTCGTCGAATCGCTGATCGGCGCCGGAGCCGGCTCGCAACCGCAGCACGCATGCCCCGACACCGTCGCGCAGCACGGCGGCCACCAGCCTGGCCTCCCGCCGCTGCGGATGCTCGGCCGCGGCGTGACGGGCCTGCGCCGGGTCATCGGGTAGCTGTCCAAGGTCAGCTTCGGCCGCCGGTGGCAATATCACGATCTCCTGGGCCAATGCGCAGCCGGCGACCGAGTCAGGCCATTCGATGCCGGCCAGCGCCGCGTCGAGCTCGCCATCGGGAAAAGCCTCTTGGGCGACCGGAGTGAGTGCTGCCTGCGCGTCCAGCTGGCCGGCCAGCTCCGGTTGCCTAGCCAGCAAGGTCGCGGTGGCGACCAGCGCGAACAGTTGCGGCTGCTGGTCCCATCCGCCGGCCGCGACGAACTCCTCGACCTCGCGTGCGGTGGCAGGCAACGCCTGGGATAGCACGGACGAGTGCGGCGGGTTGCTCACCCCGTCATCGTTCCACGCCGTCATCGTCACACCGCTGAGGTGGCTGCGCGTACCGGCGTAGCCACCAGGATCGGAACCCGAGAGGCCTCCGTAGAGTTGGACAGGCAGGACTCAACCCGCCGTACGGGGCCAGGTCTGCACCGCACTACTGTCGTCGCCAGGAGCGTGTCCTGTGGCCAACCGGCCGACCGTCGTAGTCCCCGCTCTGTCCCGTCGTGCCAAGATCCTGATCGCCGTCGGGGTCGCCGCGTTGGTGCTGCTCATCATCGGGTCCCGGTTGATCGACACCTACGTGGACTGGCTGTGGTTCGACGAGGTGGGCTTCCGCTCGGTGTTTTCCACCGTTCTCGTCACCCGTCTGGTGCAGTTTCTCATCGTCGGTCTTCTGGTCGGTGGCCTGCTCGCGGTCAATCTGGTGATCGCATACCGGACTCGGCCGGTGTTCGTGCCAGTGGCGGGACCGGACGATCCGGTCGCGCGCTACCGCACCGCGATCTTGGCGCGGCTCCGGCTGGTCGGCGTCGGAGTGCCCCTGCTGGTGGGGTTCATCGCCGGGCTGTCCGCATTGGGTGACTGGCAGACAGTGCAGATGTTCTTGCACGGAGCAAGTTTCGGTGTGTCCGATCCCCAATTCCATAAGGATGTCAGTTTCTACGCCTTCGACCTGCCCTTTTATCGAAAGCTTCTGGGCTGGGGATTCGTCATTGTCGTGATCTCCTTCATCGGCGCTTTGATCACGCATTACCTGTTCGGTGGGCTGCGGCTGGCCGGCCGTGGCGGTCAGCTGTCCGGTCCGGCCCGCGTCCAGCTCGCGGTGCTGGCCGGTGTCTTCGTGGCGCTCAAGGCAGTGGCTTACTACCTGGATCGCTACGGCCTGCTCTTCTCCAGGCGTAATCCACTGTTCACCGGGGCCAGCTACACCGATCTCAACGCGGTGCTCCCGGCCAAGATCATACTGATGTGTATCGCGGTGATCTGCGCGGTCGCCTTCTTCGCCGGGGCGGTGCTGCGCAACCTGCAACTGCCGGCGATCGCCATCGCGCTGCTGTTGCTGTCCAGCATCCTGGTGGGTGCAGCATGGCCGGCAGTGCTGGAGCAGTTCGTGGTGCGGCCCAACGCCAATGAGCGCGAGGCGCCGTCCATCCAGCGCAATATCGTGGCAACCCGGGATGCCTACGGCATTACCGACCGCCAGATCGCCTACGTCCAGTATTCCGGACGTAGCGACGCGTCACCTGCCGACGTGCGCGCCGACACCACCACCATCCCGAACATCCGCTTGCTGGATCCCAGCGTGCTGTCTCAGACGTTCACTCAGCTGCAGCAGCGGGAGAACTTCTACGGTTTCCCGGACAAGCTCGACATCGATCGCTACACCATCAATGGTAAGACCCAGGACTACATTGTGGCGGTACGAGAGCTCGAGTCCAAGTCGCTTGCTGAGAATCAGAAAACTTGGATCAACCAGCACCTCACCTTCACTCACGGAAACGGTTTTGTCGCGGCCCCGGCTAATACCGTGAACTCTGCGCTGGCGGACGCCGGCACGGGGGAGGGCGGTTACCCGGTCTTCACCGTTTCCGACACGTCACGGCAAGGTGATATCCCGGTGACTCAGCCGCGGATCTACTTCGGCGAGTTGATCGACGACTACGCGATCGTCGGGGGCAATCCCGGTGCGGCGCCCAGGGAGTTCGACGGACGTCCGGAGAACTACACCTACCAAGGCAAGGGCGGGGTACCGCTGGGCAGTTGGGCGCGCCGGTTGCTCTTCGCTTCGTACTACGGTGAGCGCAACATCCTGTTCAACCAGGCCATCGGCCCGGACTCGAAGATTATCTACAATCAGCATCCTCGGGAGCGGGTGGAGAAGGTCGCGCCCTGGCTCACCGTCGACGGCGACCCCTACCCTGCGGTGATCAACGGCCGGATCAAGTGGATCCTGGACGGTTATACGACGCTGGACAATTACCCGTACGCGCAGCGGACCGTGCTGGGGGAAGCGACTACCGACACATTGACCGGCGTGTCCCGCTTGCCGGACGACGAGATCAGCTACATCCGTAATTCGGTCAAGGCCACGGTGGACGCCTACGACGGCACCGTGACGCTGTACGCGATGGATGACAGCGACCCGGTACTGCGCACCTGGATGGACATCTTCCCCGGAACAGTGCAGCCGAGTAGCGCGATCAGCAATGAATTGCGGCAACACTTCCGCTATCCGGAAGACTTGTTCAAGGTGCAGCGGGAGATGCTCGCGCGCTATCACGTCAACAACCCGTCGGTGTTCTTCACCAACGACGACTTCTGGAATGTGCCCGCTGATCCGACCCAGAATCAGATGGGTGTCGACCAACCCCCCTACTACGTCCTGGCCGGACCGCCGAACGGGACAGGACCGGCCCAGTTCCAGCTGACCAGCGCGCTGGTCAGCCTGCGCCGACCATTCCTGGCGTCCTACATCACGGTGGGGTGCGATCCGCAAAATTACGGCAAGATCACAGTTCTCGAGTTGCCCAGTGAGTCTCAGACACTGGGTCCCGAGCAAGTGCAGAACAGGTTCGTCTCTTCCGCGGAGGTCAGCAAGGAGCTCAACCTGCTGCGGCAGTCCGAGACCGACGTTCGGTTCGGCAACCTGCTCACCCTGCCGGTCGGCGGCGGGCTGCTGTACGTGGAGCCGGTCTACATCGAGCGGGCGAACCGGCAAGCGACGTTCCCCCAGCTCAACCGGGTATTAGTCGCCTACGGCGACCGTATCGGGTACGACTCGACCTTGCGTGGAGCGCTCAGCCAGGTCTTCGGTCCGGGGATCGGTGAGGCAGCCTTGCCTGATCAGCAGGCCAGGACGCCCAATCAGGGTGTCGCGCCACCACCGGCCAGCGCCAGCACTGCCAATCAGGACATGCGCCAGGCCGTCACCGACATCGGCGATGCTCTCAAGCGCCTGCGGGCTGCCCAGGCTGCCGGTGATTTCCCGGCGCAGGGTAAGGCCCTGGCCGACCTCGACGCAGCGGGCAAACGGTTCGACGCGGCCTCGAGGGCAGCAGGCGGTGCAGCGGCCCCGGCGCCAGGCGGCGGTGGCTGACCGGACGACCAGTCGATTTGCCCCGCCGGTCGCCGTGCGCGTAGAGTTGCATTCAGCGACGCGGGGTGGAGCAGCTCGGTAGCTCGCTGGGCTCATAACCCAGAGGTCGTAGGTTCGAATCCTACCCCCGCTACCAGGAATAACAGGCCCGGTCTCAGTGTAGGCCGGGCCTGTTTTACGCCCGGTGGTAACGGATTCGGTAACGTACTCACCGCTCTCATACCGTCTCACCAGCACTGATACCTCCCGGTAGGCCAGCGAGGATCACAGATGCCAGCGCGTGAGCGACCTCGCGGTCGGCTTCTAGGTCGCCGTGCATGTAGGTCTCCATGGTGAAGCTCACCGAGGTGTGTCCGACTCGTTGGCTGAGTGCTTTGGTGTCGACTCGCGCTAGCCGGCCAGCGGTGGCGTAACTGTGCCGAACGTCGTGTAGCCGGATGCGGGGCAGACCGGCAGCCTGAGCTAGCCGGTTGAAGCGGGCGGTGATGGTGTCCGGGTGCGGTGGCCGGCCGTCTTCCCAACAGAACAGCAGCCCGTGGTGTTGGTAGTGCTCGCCGGCTACCGCGCGTTCGGCGTTGAGCATGTTCAGGTGGGAACGCAGGACGCCGAGTGTGTAGGGATCCAGTGCGATGGTGCGTCGGCTGTTGTCGGATTTGCCGTCTTCCTCGATGACCTTGCCGTCTATCACGACACGGGTCGAGCCGACGGTGAGAGTGCCGAGGTCGAAATCGATCCCCTCACGATGCACACCGGCCAGTTCGCTGCGCCGCATGCCGGTGGTCGCTTCGAGGACCCATAATGCAAAGAACCGATCGTTGCGCGCTTCCAGCAGAAATGTCGTCAGCTGGGCAACCGTCCAGGTTCGGTGAGCTTTGCGGGGTACCCGAGGTGGGCTGGCGTCGGCGACGACGTTACGCCTCACGTAGCCCCATTTGCTGGCGTCTTCCCAGACGCGGTGCAGCATGCGATGAACGTTAACTACGGTCTTGGGCGCCAATCCCGTATCAGGCTCTGGTGCCACTGGTCGCGGTTTAGGTGCCGGTCCGGGCCGTTTCCCCGTTGTTCGGTCTGCGATTGCCTGGTCATGGGCAGCTTTTCGCGCTTCTCGCTGCTGGCGATGTTCGGCGTTTGCCTTTACTCGGCCGGATGTTAGCAACTTGGCGTACAGTGCGTCGAACACGGCAGAGTCCAGGTCTTGCGCTTTGCGTCTCCCGATATAGGGGCAGATGTAATAACGTGCGTAATTCCGATAATTTGCGTGCATACTCGGCTTGATGGAGTGTTGGCGCCGGGAGAGCCACTCGTCGATCAGCTGCTCGACTGTTCGCTTGCTCTGCCGCACAAGCCGACCCTGCTCGTGGTCTGCCATTGCCTCCCGGCATGCGGCCCACGCTTCGCGTTCGGTGGCGAAGCCGCCTTTCGTGACTTGGCGGCGTTTGCCGGTCAGGGGGTCAGCGTCAGCATCGAAGAAATAGCGGTAGGTCTTTCCCCTTCGCTGAACGTGGCCTTTCACGCTGCCTCCAGAAAGTCGCGGAGTCGGTCGCGGACGACGAAAACGCGGCCACCGAACCGCTTGACTGGCAACTCGCCGGACTCGGCGTATCGATACGCCGAAGCTCGACTGATACCGAGCAGCTCTGCTGCTTGGGGTACGGAAATGAGGACAGGCAGTCCGTCGAAGTCGCTCATCCCACCCTTTCTTCGCTGCGAACCAGGGCCCATCCGGTCCTCGTCGGGTGTCGGTAGCGGGGTCACGTTGTCCATGGCTATCCCTCCCTACGCGGCTTGATCACTAATTGCCGAGCGGCTTCCGTCTGGTGGACCGTTGGCGGCAAGTTGGGCGGCGAGGTATTCGGCTTTCCATCGCTGTCGTTCGGCGACGGCATGCAGGAGCAGCAGGGCCCGGGGCGGGATGTCGGGGTCTGCGGGTGCGGTGCGTTCCCAGAGATAGGGCCCGTCTTGGGGGCCACAAGTGGGTTGGATGCCAGCGGCTTCGAGCAGCTCCCGAACGAATTCACTCCGTTCGGCGCGATGATCATCGAGAGTCTTGTTTGACCACTTTCGGGAGACCAGCACGCGGCGGCCGGCGATGCCCAGGTGTTCTAGCTGGTGGGCTTTGCCTTTGCACTTGTCGGGGGTCGTGGAGTGGCGGGCGCCTTTGGGCTGGATGCCATACAGCAGCCAGATCGGGCACCGAGGCGAGCAGGGTGTGATCTGCAGTTCGGCGTGCAGCCGCTGGAGGTGGTCGCGTTGGGCCTCGGTGGCGTGGTCATCAAGCCCGGCGGCCTGGCTGATGCTTTTCGTTAGATATTTGGTGAGGTAGCCAATGTGACGACCGGCTTCTTCGGTGCCCCCCAGGATGCCCTTGACATGCACCTGGTCGCCAAAGCGGACCACATGCGCCGGTTCGGTGAGCTGCTGGCAAGCCTGTTCCCAGCTGAGCAGCGGCGTACCGGTATCGGGGTCGGTGAAAGCCTTGGCCCGCGGGTCCCACCTCGGTAGCCGCTGACCGCCATAGATCAGCTCATCGTGCGGTGGCCACCAGACTTGGTGGTAGGTGGCCGCAGTGATCGCACGCAGCTCAGCGCGGGGGATGGCCCCACGGATGGCGGTGTGGAAGTGCGGGGCGCCGCGTTTCTGGGGTTCGACGGTGCCGAAGTACTGCACGTCCCACCCAACACAGCGGCGAGTGTTTTGCCAGAACCGATCCAGCAGCGCGGGGAAGTGGATCGCGTCGCGAGCAGCGCGCCGGTAGTCATACCGGTCGGGATCTACCGCCGCCCCACCGGTGTCGACGCGGCCATAGGAATCCAGGGTCAAGGTTAGGAAGGTGGAGGGCCGGTATCGCCCGGCGAAGACCCGGCCGAGGGTCCGCTTGTCCACTGGGCGACGCGGCAGCTCCGGCGCGTCTTGCCGACGCCGGGTAGAGCGCTTGACCACCTTGAGTGGTGGGTCGAGTGGGGTGAGCCGACCGCGGACTCCGGCGGCACGGAGAGCCGCGTCGAGTTCCGCGACCGAGTCGCTGATCTGTTCACAGGAGATCTGATCACCCTGGGTCTTGCATTCGACGTAAGCGGCCACCAGATCAGCCCGCGCGGCCATCAACTCCTTGTGGTCTTCGCTCGGTGCAGCCCGGACGATGAGGGGCTCGGTGTCGAGATGCCAGCCCTGGCGGCATTGGGCCATCCGCAATCGCCGGGCCTTGTCTGCACAGGGGCGGCATTGGTCTTCGCGGGTAGAACCGCAGGGGACTGGGACAATGTCGACGCGACCGGTCAAGGTGTCGATGCGGCGCATCGCCAGCGGCCGAATACAAACTCCGTGCTGTTCGGCCAACGCTTGAGCGACCTCGGCGCTGATCGGGAGCGCGGCTCGTTGCGCGCGGGTCATGCGCTCGATAGCCACGGCGTTGTGCGTGGTCATTAAGCAGCACCTCCCCGATGCGATCCGTTGGGATCGGTGGGGGTGGGAAACGGCAGCACACCCGTGCTGTAGGTGGCCGAGGTGGTGACGAAGGTTTCGAGTTGTTTGATCGTTTCGTCGGGGACCCAGCCGGCGCGAATGCGCAGGGGTTCACGAATTCCTTCGCCAAAGACGTATCCGACACCGGCTTCGGCATGAGTGATGCGGTTGGCCCACGCGCCCCGGTCGTAGGCCTGGTCGCCTAGTACCATCCCGACGTGGGATTTGGCTGCGACGCGGAGGCAGATTCGG
>DATFDO010000075.1:0-4409 GCA_035252045.1 Pseudonocardiaceae bacterium | reverse complement strand
TGGCTGTTCGCACCCACCCGGCCCGCCGCCCCCCCAAGCTGACCCCCTGCCTCTCGCACTCCCCAGCCAATCCCGGGCATGGAGACATATCGGGCTTGATCGGGCCCTCACCGACCCCGGTATGTCTCCATGTCGGGGTCGGTGAGGGTTAGTGCACGCCTTCCAGGGCGTCGCGGATGGGGACGAGTTTGGCGGCCGCTTCGGCGACTTCGGAGTCGGGATCGGAACCGGCGACGATGCCGCAACCGGCGAACAAGCGAGCGAACCGGCCGACGACCTGAGCGCAGCGCAGCGCGATGCCCAGCTCGCCATCGCCCGCGGCGTCGACCCAACCGACCGGTCCGGCGTAGCGCCCGCGGTCCATCGCCTCCAGCTCGCTGATCGTGCTGACCGCGGCCGGGGTGGGGGTGCCGCCCACCGCGGCGGTGGGATGCACCGCGTCGGCCAACGTCAACAACGGCGGGCCGGCGGGGTGCAGCGTCCCGCGCACCTCGGTGGCCAGATGCAGCACGTTGCGCAGCTGCAGCACGCTGGGCGCGGTGGGCACGGTCAGCTCGGTGCAGAACGGCCGCAGCGCCTGGGCCAGCGAGTCCACCGCGTAGCGGTGCTCGTCACGATCCTTCGCCGAGTCGAGCAGCTCGGCCGCCAGCGCCTCGGCGTTGGCCCCGTCGTGGGGCCAGGTGGTGCCGGCGAGCACCCGGGACAGCACCTCGGTGCCGCGCCGGCGCAACAGTAACTCCGGGGTGGCACCAACCAGGTGGTCCACCGCGAATGTCCAGCACGACGGGTACCGGGCGGCCAGTCCGTGCAGCAGGAAGCGGGGATCCAGCGGCTCGTCGGCGACGGCCAGCAAATCGTGGGCAAGCACCACCTTCGCCGGCACCGACCCGTCTCGCATCCGGGAGACCGCGCGGGCCACTGCGTCGCGCCAGGCGGTGACCGGCAGTTCGCCATCGGAGTAGCGCAGCCCACGAGGCCGGCTGACCGGCACCACCGAACCGGTCGCGACACCAGTCTGGAACTCGGTGACCCAGGTCTGGCCGCCTCGACGGCCCACCACTACCCGCGGCACCACCAGTACCGAACTGCCCGGCGAGTCGTCGAACGCCAGGCTGGCGAAGGCGACCGGACCGCTGCCGGGCAGCCCGACCTCATCATGGGTGTCCAGCTGCGCGCAAAAAGACTGCCACCAGTCCTGCGCCCGGGCGAACCGGTACGGGCCCTCGGTGCAGACCCGGGCTACCTCGCCCCAGGCCACCAGTCCCTCACCGGCCCTCACCCAGGACAGCACCCCGCGGGGGGAGGGCAACATGTCGAGCAGGTCGGTCCCACCCGGCACCACATGCGAGCGCACGGCCAGCCGGTCGGTCAGCGGGGCGGTGGTCACCCCGTCAGCGTATTAGGGCGACCCGCATGATGCCGCGCGCGTCGATCCGGGTGACGGCAGCGCTACGCTGCGCGCGATGACCGCTGTGGTTACCGGACCCGTTGCCGATGTCGCCCGACCGGTTCCCGGCCGGCGCCGTCGGGCGGTGTGGTGGGTGCCGCTGGTGGTGGCGGGTGTGCTGACTGCGCTCATCACGATGGCGCTCGCCGGTGCCGCGCTGGACGATGCCGGCATCGACGCCCGTACTGGGCATGCCACCGCCGAGGTGCTCGCCGTGACGTCGATGCGCACTGCGGTGCAGTTCGCGGTGCCTGGGGGCAAGGTGTACCGCCCCGACCAGGGCGTTGCCTACCCGTCGCAACTGCAGGTGGGCCAGCTGGTGCGGGTGGAATACGACCTGGCCGATCCCGACCAGGTACGCGTTGCGGGGCGCACCTGGGTGCGGGGGGTGGCCCCTGCCATGATCACACTGGCGGTGCTGTGGTCAGTGCTGGGTCCGGCTACCTGGTGGCTGCGACAGCGCCACCGCCAGAATGCCCGGGTCTGACCTTGTCAGCCCGTCAAGTACGACCAACCCGGTCTTGCTGCGACGGCGGTGCGCGCCTGCCATCCGGGGCTCAACCAGGGATCCGGTAGGGGATAACCCTCATGCGTGGCGCAGCGCGCTGCGGCATCCTATGAATTGTCGGTCGGACAACCTGGGCGCAGCGCCGGAACGCCCAGCCACCAGACCGAGCGCGCGGACACGCGAAGTGGTGCAGTACGCAATGGGGCGATCCAGGGATACCCGGGCGGCCATTTTCGGATGATGGCCCGGGTCCCTGGCGACACCCTATGCTCGCTCGCCTCGCCGAAAGGCGGGTTCGCACCGACGATCAGCCGAGGACGACATTCCACGATCTGATACGCCAGGACGTCACCAGCCCATTGCGTACATAGGGGTCTCGCGCCACAAAATCCTCCACGATGGAGCGGTCGTCGGTCGTAAACACAAAAACAGCACCATCGACCGGCTCGGTGAGTGCACCCGCCATCAGCAGGATACCTTGCTCATGCAGCTCGCCGGCCACTGCGAGATGCTCCTCTCGAAATGGCGCGCGACGTTCGACGATATCGTTTACGTAATCGTATAAAAGTAGCGAATGCATGGCCCGATCTTTCCACGGCGGTAATGCCGGTCGGCGAGCGCATCTCCGGTCAGCGTCGGCCCGGGCGACACGGTGGGCGTCCGCCACCGGATACCGCGGCCCAGTGATCGAGACGTCACCAGTGCGAGCGCGGCTGAGTACATGCTGGTGTGGGGTCGAAGTTGGTAGCGGTTAACGGTGTCCCCACGGCACGTTGGCGGTACTTGAACAGCCACCAGCCGTAGGGTGGCGCTGTGTCGAGAGCCGGGCTGGATAAGGATCCGCGCGAGGTCGCGGCGATGTTCGACGCCGTGGCCCGCCGCTATGACCTGACGAACACTGTCCTGTCGTTCGGCCAGGATCGGTGGTGGCGCCGGTGCACCCGGATCGCTGTGGCGGCCAAGGCGGGGCAGCGGGTGCTCGACATGGCTGCGGGCACCGCAGTGTCCACCGTCGAGTTCACCCGCAACGGGGCGTGGAGCGTGGCGGCGGACTTCTCTTTGGAGATGCTGCGTGCGGGCCGGCATCGTCAGGTTCCGCTGGTGGGAGCCGACGCGTTGGCGCTGCCCTTCGCCGATGGTGTCTTCGACGCGGTCACGATCTCGTTCGGATTGCGCAACGTGTCAGATCCCGACGCCGCGCTGGCTGAGATGGCTCGGGTGACTCGTCCGGGTGGCCGGCTGGTGATCTGCGAGTTCTCCACCCCTACCTGGGCGCCTTTTCGGATTGTGTATCTGGAGTACCTGATGCGCGCGCTGCCGGCGGTCGCCCGGCGGGTGAGCAGCAATCCGGACGCCTACGTGTATCTCGCCGAGTCCATCCGCGCCTGGCCCACCCAGCAGCAGCTCGCGCAGCGGGTGGCAGCGGCGGGCTGGACCGACGTCGCCTGGCGTGACCTCACTGGTGGCATTGTCGCCCTACATCATGCGATCAAAGCCCCCCGCTTCCTCACTGGACGGCGTTGACGAAGACACCCGGCGGACAACGGGGCTGGTAACCGCGCTCAACGCGTAGATCCACTTCACTGTTGGTTAGGCTGGCGGGGTCTGGTGATCTCGCCCGCTACCGTCAGGACACCGTGTACCAGCTTCGCTTGCCGATCCCCGCCCGGGTCGTTGTCCTGGTATCCGGTGTCGGGACGTTGCTGCAGGCCCTGCTGGATGCGGCCGGTCCCGCCTACCCCGCTCAGATCGTCGCCGTCGGCGCGGACCGACCCGGCGCCGGTGGGCTGCAGCGCGCGGAGAAGAGCGGCGTTCCCACCTTCGTCGTGGCGCTCAAGCAGCATCCCGACCGGCGGTCTTGGGACTCGGCGCTCACCGAAGCGGTCGCCGCCCACACACCCGATCTGGTCGTCACAGCCGGTTTCATGAAACTGCTGGGCCCAGCATTTCTGGAACGCTTCGGTGGCCGCATCGTCAACAGCCACCCCTCGCTGCTGCCCGCCTTTCCCGGCGCGCACGCGGTGGCCGACGCGCTGGCGCGCGGCGTGTGGGTGACGGGCACGACGATGCACCTGGTGGATGCCGGGGTAGACACGGGTCCGATCGTGGCTCAGCGCGCCGTGGAGGTATTGCCCGACGACACTGAGCAGCAGCTGCACGAGCGGATCAAAGTCGTGGAGCGCCCGTTGCTGGTGCACGTCGTCGCCGCCCTGATCCGCCACGGATGCACTGTCACCGGACGAAAGGCATCGATCCCATGACCCCAGATTCGATCAGCGCAGACGGGCGGCGATCGGTGCGCCGGGCGCTGGTGAGCGTGTCGGACAAAGCCGGCCTTCGGGACCTGGCGGCCCAGCTGCATGCGGCCGGCGTTGCGCTTTTCTCCACCGGAACGACAGCCGCGGTGATCACCGAGGCGGGTGTCCCGGTGACCGCGATCGAGGACCTCACCGG
>DATFDO010000074.1:0-2543 GCA_035252045.1 Pseudonocardiaceae bacterium | reverse complement strand
CGCCCGGCGGTGCTGAGCACCGCCGGCGCCGTCCACACGTTCGTGGTTCCCGCCCCGGTCACCGCCGGGCTCAAGGCGCTGGGTCGGCGGGTGGATGGCACGTTGTTCATGACGTTGGTGGCGGCCTGCCAGCTGTTGTTCGCCCGCTGGTCCGGCCAGCAGGACATCGCGGTGGGCACCGTCGTCTCCGGCCGAGACCGCGCCGAGTTGGAAGGTCTGATCGGGTTCTTCGTCAACACCCTGGTGCTGCGCTCCCAGGTGACACTCGGGCGCAGCTTCGCGGAGTTCCTCACCGAGGTCCGGGAGACGGTGCTGGATGCGTTCGTCCACCAGCACGTGCCCTTTGAACGGCTCGTGGATGAACTGTCCCCAGCGCGTGACACCAGCCGCACGCCGCTGTTCCAAGCCATGGTCATCTTGCAGAACACCCCCGGGCAGACCGGGACGCTGGCCGGGTTGGAGATCTCGGGGATGGACGCCCCGACGACCAGCGCGCAATTCGAGATCACCGCGCAGTTCCAGGAAACTGGTGATGCGCTGGCCGGGATGCTGCAGTACAACACCGACTTGTTCGATGCGGCCACCATCGAGCGGATGGCCGAGCACCTGCTGGCGCTGCTGGCCGGAATCGCGCACGACCCAGACCAGAAGATGGGCGAGCTGCGCTTGCTCACGGATGCGCAGCGGCATCAGATCGTGGTGGACTACAACGACACCCAGCGGGCTGCGCCGCCGGTCAACTGGCCGCAATTGTTCGAGGCCCAGGCCGCCCGGACACCGGACTCCGTCGCGCTGATCTGCGACGGTGGCAGCCCGTCGGCCCTGCAGCTGACCTACCGGGAATTGAACGAGCGGTCCAACCGCCTGGCCCGGCTGCTGATCGCTCGTGGAGCAGGCCCGGAACAGCTTGTCGCGCTGGCGCTGCCCCGCTGCGCGGACCTGCTGGTAGCCCTGCTCGCAATCAGTAAGACGGGAGCGGGATACCTGCCGCTGGACCCCCACCATCCTCGGGCGCGGATCGAGTTCATCTGCGCTGACAGCGAACCGGCGCTCGTGTTGAGCACCCGGCAGACCTCCGGCTGCCTACCGGCCGGGATTGTCCCGCTACTGCTCGACGACCCCCAGACGGAGGACGCGCTGGCCGGTTACCCGCCTGCCGCCATCACCGACGCCGACCGGACAGCACCGCTGCGGGATACCCATCCGGCCTATGTGATCTACACCTCCGGGTCCACCGGCCAGCCGAAGGCCGTCGTGATCCCGCACGCCGCGCTGGTCAACTTCCTCGGCTCGATGGCCGAGCTGATTCCCCTGAACGGCCAGAGCCGGCTGCTGGCGCTGACCACCATCGCCTTCGACATCGCCGCGTTGGAGCTGTACCTGCCGTTGACGCGCGGCGCGGCCGTCGTAGTCGCGGACGAAGACGCCGCCGCCGACCCAGCCGCGCTGGCGCAGATCATCCGCGCCTGTGATGTCACGGTCATGCAAGCGACCCCCTCGCTGTGGCAGACCATCATCGCCACCGAACCCGAACAGCTACGCGGTCTGCGCATCCTGACCGGCGGCGAAGCCCTCCCGCCGGCACTGGCTGCGACAATGTGCGAGCTGGCCAGCGAGGTCACCAACGTCTACGGACCCACCGAGACCACGATCTGGTCCACCGCGCAGCGCCTCGACAACCCGGCGCAGCGGCCCACCATCGGCACCCCGATCTGGAACACCCAGGCGTACGTCCTGGATGCCGGGTTGCGGCCGGTGCCGATCGGAGTGCCGGGCGAGCTGTACCTGGCCGGTCACGGCCTGGCCCGGGGATACCTGCGCCGTCCGGGGCTCACCGCGGCCCGGTTCGTGGCCAACCCGTTCGGTGATCCGGGTGAACGCATGTACCGCACCGGGGACCTGGCCCGCTGGACTCGCGACGGAGCGCTGACCTACCTGGGCCGCTGCGACGATCAGGTCAAGATCCGCGGGTTCCGGATCGAGCTGGGTGAGATCGAGTCGGCGTTGCGGTCTCATCCGGCGCTGACCCAGGCGGTGGTGCTGGCCAGGGAGGACCAGCCGGGGATGAAACGGCTGGTGGGTTACGTAGTCCCGGCCGCCACGGACGCCGGAGCCGCACCGACGGCTGCGCAGTTGCGCGCGCATATCGCTGCGACGCTGCCGGATTACATGGTGCCGGCGGTGTTCGTGGTGCTGGCGGAATTGCCGTTGAGTCCGAACGGGAAGGTCAACCGCAAGGCGTTGCCCACCCCGGACCGGCCTGCCGAGTCGGTATCGCAGTATGTCGCGCCGCGGACTGCCACCGAGCAGACCCTGGCGGACATCTGGGCCGAGGTGTTGGGGGTCGAACCGGTCGGCGTGGAGAGCAACTTCTTCGAGCTCGGCGGCGACTCGGTGCTGAGTATCCAACTCGTTTTCCGGGCCCGTAAGGCAGGGTTCGTCCTGAGCTCCCGGGACATTTTCTTCCACCAGACCGTCGCCGAACTCGCCTCCGTGGTCACCGCGGCGCACAGCGGCGACGCCGATCGTGAACCGGTCATCGG
>DATFDO010000073.1:0-4353 GCA_035252045.1 Pseudonocardiaceae bacterium | reverse complement strand
GGTGGCGGTGACGCTGTTCGGGCTCTACCCGACGGGGCTGTTCGGATCGATCGTGCTCGAGCACTGGGCGCATCTGGGCATGGATGTCGCCTTCCTGGGCACCGGGCTGGCGCTGTTCTGGCCGGTGCTGGGACACAGCATGCTTGAACGTGGGCTGCCGGCGATCGGCCGGATCGTGATGGTGTTCGCAGTGATGGCGCTGCACGCCGGGTTTTCCGCCTGGCTGTTGAGCCGCGCCACTCCCGTGGCCGGGCAGTTTTATACGGCACTGCGGCTGCCGTTCGTCACCGACTTGCTGGCCGACCAGCGCCGTGGCGCGGTGCTCGGCTGGGCGCTGGGCGAAGTGCCGGTCATGATCACCGTATTGGCCCTGGTCGGGCGCTGGACGCGCGCCGACCGGGCGGAATCCGGAGGCGATGCCGTGACGTGGCGCGATCCGGAGTGGACCACCGCTGGCTCGGTTACCTCACGGTGACGACCTTGTGCAACGCGGTTTAGCGGCCGGTGGCCTTCCGGCCGTGCGCGCCTGGCGCGTTCGTGGCATGGATCAGGTCTTCCCGCGCCCGGGCCACCCGGGATCGGATGGTGGCGACCGGGCAGCCGCATACCTCGGCGGCCGCTGCATAATCCAAGCCCACTACCTGAGTGAGCACGAAGGCGTCGCGGCGGTCGGCGTCGAGCCCCGCCACCAGTTCACGGAGCAGGATGCCGTCGTCGAATCCCGGCCGCCGGTGCGCTGGGACGCGTGGCCGCGTCGACCTGCGACGGATCTGGTCGGCGGCGACCTGCCGAGCGATGGCCAGCAGCCAGGTGCGGGCCGAGGAACGGCCGGCGAAGCCCGGCAACGCCTGCAGTGCTCGCAGGTATGTCTCCTGGGTGAGATCCGCGGCCTCGGTTCGCTCGCCCACATGGCTCAGGAAGCGGTATACATCACGCTGCGTAATCCGAATGAACGCCGCCAAGGCGTCGAGGTCACCAGCGCCAGCGGCTAACGCCAGTGTGGTGGCCTGCCTGTCATCAGGTCGGGGGTCACCCATGCGGGTAAGGGTAACTAGAAGTTTCCGGGAACCCTAGCGATCCACTGCGCGACCATTGTCACGTGGACTGCACACAGTGTAAGGAGGCCCTGTCCGCCCGTTTGGACGGTGAGGACAGCGAGGCGGAACGGGATGCGGTCGACGAGCATGTGGCGATCTGCCCCGGCTGCCATCGCTTCGCTGACGACGCTGCCCGCGTCACCAGGCTTGCCCGCACCGAGATTGCCAGCCTGGAGCCCGATGTCGTCGATGCGGTCCTCGCGGCCGCGCCCCGTTCCCGCCGCCCCCAGCTGATCGCCGCAGTGCGGGTCCTGCTCGCTGTGGTTGGTCTCGCGCAAGCGGGGGTGGCGTTGGTCGGCATCATCGGGGCGCACAGCAGCGAACACAGCGGCGTCGTGCTGCAAGGTGCCTCGGTAGCCCACTTCGCGCACGAGAGCGCCGCGTGGAATCTGGCACTGGGAGTGGGTTTTCTGTGGGTCGCCTGGCGCTCATCCCGGCCCTCCGGGATGGTTCCCACGGTGGCCACGTTCGTGGCCGTACTCACCGTGCTCGTCGTGATGGATGCGATGGCCGGCGGTGTGGATGCGGCGAGGTTGCTCACGCATGGTCTGGTAGTGCTCGGCCTCATCCTGGTGATCGTGCTCGACCGGCTGCCCGGACCCGCCGGCGGAACCGTGCCCGGCACGCCGGCGTGGCGCCAGCGCCGGTCGCCTCGTTCGGGGTCCGCCGAACCGGCGTCTCGTACCACGGCCGGCGGGTTGCCACCCGATCTACGACCGACCGCGCGGCTTGATGACACCGCCGTCGCGCACCGCCGGACGGCCTGATGCCGGGGCGACACGGGGCGCGGCCTGGCGCCATCACTCCTGATCATCGGGTTGAGGGGTAGCGAGTAGCCAGATCGCACCCTGCGGGGTATCGCGTACCTCGATCCCAGCCCTGGCGAGCCGTTCGCGCAAGGTGTCGGCAACAGTCCACAAACCCTGCTCGCGGGCCTGCTCCCGCAGTTCCAGGAGGGTATCGACGAAGGGCGCGACGACTTCCCGCGGATCCCGCGCGCCCAGGACGGCGAACTCTGCTAATCGGGTCACCATCCGGCGCAGCGTGGCGCGGGGACCTTCCGTGCCGTCCGTTTCTTCGGTGTCTGCCGACCAGTCGACGATCGTCTGTTCCAGCTCGAGGACGGCCGTGGCGGCCGCGTGCACGTCCCGGCTTGTCAGCCCGGTATTGAAGACGCACTCCAGTCGCTCGGCCTCGGCGCGCAGGGAAGGTGTCGGGTTGGTTGTCTGTACGGCCGGCGGTCCCGCGCCCGCAACCGCCGGTGCAGCTCCACCCGCGGCGACTGCGCGCAGCTCATCGATCGCCACGGTCGTACCCGACGCGAAGATCGTGCTGACGCCTTGCCTGCGCAGTGTCAGGCCGGCCCGGCCGAGCACGGTGACAGCGTCTTTATCGAGATCGAACACGGCAGCGGTGTGCTCATCCACGCCCAGGACGACCATGTCGTCGTCCAGCATCGACTCCAAGAGTCGCAGCCTGCGCTCGCCGAGGTAGCAGAACCGGGTGTCGTGGGTGCCGCCCTCGGTGTTGTCGTAATGCGGGATCACCGCCGCGCGCAGGCCGAAGTGCGCGAGCAGGTCCAGGCCGCCGGCCCAGAACGGAGTCGCACCGACCTTGTAGATCTCATACACCGGCACGGTCACGGTTCCGAGGGTGGCCGCCGCTGCGCTGGCGAAGGTGACGCAACCGCCGCCGGCGAGCTTGCCGGCCAACACGCCAGGCAACGGGCTGTTCTCCCACAACCCGAGTGCGTAAGTCGGGCTTCCCGGACCGCAGAAGACGTAATCGGCGCGGTCGATTCGGGCCAACGCCCGTTCGCGGGCCAGCACGTCGTCCGGCGTTCGCCACGACGCGACGTCGAGCGGGATCCGGAGATTGCGGAAGTATCCGACGGTGCGCTGGGAGATCTCGTCAGCGTTCTCCTGGAATCCGTACGGGCTGTCCAACACGACCGCATCCACCGGCGGCTCGCCGAGCCGGTCCACCAGGAGGCGGTGCACCTTGGCCATGGTGGGAGCGGTCTCGCCGGATCCCATGATCGCCAACAACCGTGGGCGGGAAGTCACGAAACGAGCTCACTCCTTCGTTGGCGTTCCAGCCGCAGGCACCCACGAGCTGACCCGTCCGGGTGTGGGCCATCACAGCGTGCCACACCTGCGGGTATGCATCGACCGCGGTTACTGCGGCGGGACCGTCGCGTAGGCTCAGGGTGGCTGGCCACTGCTTCAGAGGGGAGCACGGACATCCCGCCGCTGACCTGGCATATCGCCTTGACCACCTGGACCTCGGCGCCGATCTTCGACGTGCTGGCGGCAGTCGCCGTGGTCGGTTACCTGACCGCGGTGTGGCGCCGGTCGCGGACGGCGGCTGACCGCTGGCCGCGGCACGCGACGGCGTCCTGGCTGGCCGGCGTGGTGGTGTTGTTGCTGTCGGTGCACAGCAGCATCGAGGAATACGGGCACGCCCTGCTGTGGGTGCACATGATCCAACACCTGTTATTGATCATGGTGGTGCCGATATTGCTGATCTGGGGTCAACCGGTGCGCCTTATCTGGGGCCGGATGCCGGGTGGCCGCCTGGTGCGCTGGTTGACCTTCCCGGTGCTGGCTGTGGGCTTGTACACGGCCGTGCTGGTGGCCACGCACCTGACCGGTTTCCCGGAGTTGATGGCCACCCAGCCGGCGGTGCATCAGGTCGAACAGATCCTCTACCTGGTCAGTGGGTACCTGCTGTTCTGGCCGTTGGCCGGCGCGGAGGCCAGCCCGTGGTCCGTGCCGCATATCGTCCGGTTCGCGCTGCTCGCCCTGGCGATGGGTGCCGACACGCTGGTAGGCGTGGCGCTGATGCTCACCGGGCACCCGCTGGCGCCGAGTACCGCGATGATGCGTCCCGGCTGGGGACCCACCTTGCTGGAGGATCAGAACTGGGCCGGGGCGATCATGTGGGTGGTCGGCGACGGGCTGATGATGCTGCTGATGCTCGCCGTGGTCGCCCAGTGGAGCGCGACCGGCTCCCGGGCCCGGCTCGGCGACTGGCTGGAAGCGGCCCGCCGCCAGTCCCTGGCCAAGATCGGATCACCGTCCGGTGCGGACTACAACACCGTAGGGACCAGTGCCGACGTCGACGACGACGAAGAGGCCCGGGCGGCCTACAACCGGATGCTCGCCGAACTCAACAGGCGCTCCCCGCCCCCGCCGTGAACTCGACAGCACCGACATTTTTCGCGAGGAGGATGTCGGTAGCGTCGAGTTCACCG
>DATFDO010000072.1:0-14062 GCA_035252045.1 Pseudonocardiaceae bacterium | reverse complement strand
TCGGCTACCTTCTCCACCGGTATGCCAGATTCGTCGGCAAGTTCCCGGTGGGTTGCTTCTCTCCCCAATCGCTGATGTAAATCCCGTTTGATCCGGGCCAGCTTATTCACCTGCTCCACCAGGTGCACCGGCAATCTAATGGTGCGCCCTTGGTCGGCCATGCCGCGGGTGATCGCTTGGCGTATCCACCACGTGGCGTAAGTAGAGAACTTGAAACCCTTGGTGTAGTCGAACTTCTCCACCGCGCGGATCAGACCGAGGTTGCCCTCTTGAATCAGGTCCAGCAACGGCATCCCGCGACCGGTGTAGCGCTTGGCCAGCGACACCACCAATCGCAGGTTGGCCTCCAGGAGGTGGTCCTTCGCGTGCTGGCCGTCACGTACCAGGCGCGCCAGATCGGCCCGCCGGCCGGGAGTCAGCCGTGCCGCGGTATCGAGGATGTGGCGGGCGAACACTCCTGCCTCAATGCGTTTGGCGAGCTCGACCTCCTGTTGCGCGGTGAGCAGCGCAGTGCGCCCGATGCCGTTGAGGTAAACGCGGACCAGGTCCGCTGCCGGGCTCTGCGCGTCGAGGTCCGCCTCAGCGGCAGCGTCGGCTTCCACGGTAATCTGCGCGACGGTCATCAGGTTCCTTTCCTGCGACGAATCCTCGTGCCGACTGGCGCGGCGGTGCGCGACGCTGCGCGTGTCTGGCCATCGGGTACCCGAGGCGTCGATCGTTACAACGTCGGGAGGTCCGAATCCGTTCCCGGACCTCGCCGGAACGACGAACGACTTCGCAGGGAAGTGCCCGCTGCGGCGGACCCTCAGATACTTCTCAGGTTGGTAGCTGTTGGGGGCGGGCGCCACCCTGGTTGGTGGCTCTTGAAGGGCGTCATACGTCGAGTAGGACGGTGAACGGGCCGTCGGCCACGCTGTGTACGGCCATGGTGGCGCCGAAGCGCCCGGTGCTCACGGGGACGCCGCGGGCCCGCAGGCGGGCGACGACCTCGTCGATCAATGGTTCGGCGTGTTCCGGGCGGGCAGCGGAGGTGAAGGAGGGCCGCCTGCCCTTGCGGGTGGTGCCGTAGAGGGTGAACTGGCTCACCACGAGCACCCCGGCGCCGGTGTCGGCGATCGAGCGTTCGTCGCGCAGGATCCGCAACTCGTGCAACTTGCGCGCCATCGTCTCGGCTTGGCCCAACCCGTCGTCGTGCGTCACACCGAGCAGCACCAGCAATCCCGGTTGATCCAGTGCACCGACCACCTCGCCGCCCACCAGCACTGCTGCCTCGGTCACCCGGCTTACCACTGCTCGCACGGCGCTGGATACTGCCAGGTCCGCGACTTGCGCTGCAGCCGCTGCGTCGGGACGCTCGGGTACAGATCAATGTGGAGGTGGTGTGGTGACTGCACCGATGGGGTCAACCGGCGACGCCGGCGATCCGCTGGCTGACGTTCGTCAGGACGCCGCCGACCTGGTGTCCTCGGTTCGATCGCTGCTGGGAATCGACTCTGCGCTGGCCGAGTTGGACCCTGCGGGGATCGGCCAGGCGCTGGGCAGGTTTGCGATGTCGGTCGCCGGGCAGCCAGCAGCGCTGTCCCGGTCGGCGATGGAGTACGGCATGCGCAGCGTGCAAGCGGCCCTCGCCGCGACCCTGCGCACCATGGGTTTGCAGCGTGAAGGTCCCGCCCAGCTGGAGGAAGATCGGCGGTTCGCCGACGCGGCCTGGACCAGCAACCCGTTCTTCTACCTGCTGCGCCAGCAGCATGCGCTGCTGGAAGGCTTCTTGCAGGACCTGCTGGCGGGGGCTGATCTGGATGAGGTCACCCGGCGAAAGGCCGACTTCGCGCTGCGCCAGGTGATCGATGCGTCCGCGCCGACCAACTGGCTGGTGACCAACCCGGTGGCGTTGAAGAAAGCTTTCGACACCGGCGGGCTCAGCCTGGTGCGCGGAGCCGGCAATGCGTTGCGCGACATGGCGACCAACAAGGGTATGCCGCGCCAGGTCACGCCGGGACGGTTCCGACCCGGTCACGAGCTGGCCGCCACGCCGGGCAGCGTGGTGTTCCGCAACCGGCTGATCGAGCTGATCCAGTACGAGCCGCAGACCGAGACCGTGCACGAGGTGCCGCTGCTGTTCAACCCGACGTGGATCAACAAGTACTACATCATGGATCTTGCGCCCGGAAAGAGCCTGGTGGAGTGGGCCGTGCAGCACGGTCACACCTGCTTCATGATCAGTTATCGCAACCCGGATGCGTCGTTGGCCGAACTGTCGATGAGCGATTATCTCCGGGAGGGGCCCCTGACCGCGCTGGGTGTGGTGGAGGAGATCACCGGAGCTCAACAGACCAACGTGGCGGCGCTGTGCCTCGGTGGCACCATGGCCGCGGCCATGCTGGCCTGGCTCACCGCCCGCAGCGAGGACCGGATCGGCTCGCTGACTCTGATGAACACCTTGATCGACTTCACGTTGCCCGGTCAGCTGGGGGTGTTCACCGACGAAGAGGCGATCACCCGCTTGAGCCAGGTGATGGCGCGCAAGGGTTACCTGCCCGCGGACAGCATGGCCACCACCTTCAACTTGTTACGGGGCCGGGACCTGGTGTGGAACTACGTGGTCAACGACTGGCTGCTGGGTGAGGAGCCGGCGCCGTTCGACATGCTCAGCTGGAATGCCGATTCCACCCGGATGCCCGCGACCATGCAAACCGAGTACCTGCGGTGCCTATACCTGGAGAACCGGCTGGCCAAAGGCGAACTCGAGTTGGCCGGGGAACGGTTGGACTTGAGTAAGATCAGCAAAGACAGCTATTTCGTTTCCGCAGAGCGGGATCACATCGCTTTGTGGAAGGCCGTGTATGCCGGTGCCAGGCTGATGGGCGGCACCGTACGGTTCATGCTGTCCAACTCCGGTCATATCGCCGGCGTGGTGAACCCGCCCAACCCAAAGTCAAAGCACTGGGTCGGGTCCGCCGAGACGCTGCCGGAAGACCCGGAGACCTGGCGGGCGCAGGCCAGCGAGGTCGGCAAGTCGTGGTGGCTGGACTGGACGCCGTGGATCGAGGCGCGGGCCGGCAAGCAGCGGACCCCACCTGCGTTGGGCAGCGCGAAACACCCGCCGCTGGTGGCCGCACCGGGCAGTTACGTGCTCGAGAAATAACGGCGGCCGGGTGCGGGACGATGTGAGCGGATGATGTGAACCATGGCGAGTGCAGACGACGGTGCTGAGGTGCCCAATGCATGGCAGGCACAGCTGGGTCCGCTGGGTGCCTTCATCCGCGCTCAGCGCCAGCTGGCCGATCTGTCGCTGCGTGAGATGGCGGCCCTGACCAGGATCTCCAACGCCTACCTCAGCCAGGTGGAACGTGGCCTGCACCAGCCCTCGCTCACCGTGTTACGAGCTATTGCCGATGCGCTGGGGTTGACGACGGAGCAACTGTTGGCCAAGGCGGGCTGGACCCAGGCCGAGCCGCCCGACACACCCGCCAGCGCGTCCGCCGCTGCTCCTGCTCATCCGTCAGCCGGCACAGAAGACATCATCCGTGCCGATCCGCGGCTCACCGAGGCGCAGCGGGAAGCGTTGCTCAGCGTGTACCGCAGCTTCGTCGAGGGCAAGCCCCGGTGAAGGGGTGCGCTTGACATACTTAACGTATCTGCCTAGTTTGGTTATCGACCACTCTGACGGGTAAGAAAAGAAGTGATGACGATGACCACATCGGAGACCATGGCCGAGGTGACCCACCGCGGCCAGGAAGCCTTCGCCAGTGCAATGAAGATCTGGGCGGACGCGTGGCGACCCTTCGTCGGCATGTGGCAGGCTCCGGACGCCAAGATGCCCGGCGCCGACGAGTTCGTGGACCGGGCATACGACTATGCCGCGCAGGTCCTGGTAGCCCAAAAGGAGTTCACCAAGAGCATGCTGGCCGTCACCAGGTCGACCGCGAGCAAGGTGGCCGGGGTCGGGCACGACGCCCAAAAGGCCACCGCCAACATGAACGCGAGCAAGGCCCCGACCACCTGAGGCGGCAGCTCGATCGCGACCAATCTGACTGTTGGCCCCGGCGTCGCTGACTGACGCCGGGGCCAACAGCATTCCCGCCGTTCGGGGGACCGGCCGCCGGCACCCGCTCGCCGCCCTCGCCAGTCGCTCGCGTGGGCGCCTACGATGGCTGCTGGGATGGGATCAGCCGGCGCCTAGTTCACCGCGACCGGTGCCAAACGCGTTGGAGGAAGGTTGATGGGGCATATCGGGCTCCTGAGTGGATCGGCCGATCGGGCACAACGGCTTTCTGAGCTACTCAGAGACGCCGGCGCAGACCCCGTGATCATCACCGATCCAGCAGCATTGCCGGGCGAGCCCGGTCGCGACGGCCTTGACTTCTACATCCAGCTGCCCACCACCATCCACCCCGACGGAGACACCGCCGTGGCCCGGGTGGGATCATTCCTCTCAGCCGGCTTGCTGGCCCGCTTTCGTGCAGTCGACCGGGTACTGCCAGTGCTGGCGCCCGGCGCCACCGTGGTGCTGGTATCGGGCAATACCCCGGATGAGATGTCCTTGCCCGATGATCAGCATTCCCGGCTCGCGCTGCTGCACCTGCTCGCGCATGCCGCCCGGGCCGAGCTTGCCACCAAACACGTTGACGTCAAGGTGGTCAGCAGCCGGCGCAGTGATCAGGAGATCGTGCATTACGCGCTAGGCGGCGGCGACGACGCGCAACCCCATCCGGATTTGCAGGATCGGGCTAAGGCGGCCACCGCCTATCAGGACTGGCGCGCCGAGGTGATGGGCCTCGCCGGCATCGACAGCTGAGCTGCGTTGGCGGGCGGCAATAATCGAGGAGGTCATTGGTGCCCTTGATGCTCAGTCAGGATGTACCCGCGGATGCGTTGCTCGAGCGGGATCCCTTGGCGTTGCTCCTGGGCATGCTTCTCGATCAACAGGTGCCCATGGAACGGGCCTTCGCGGCGCCCTACCAGCTCCAGCAACGGTTGGGCCACGAGCTTGACGTTCACGAACTGGCCGACTACGACCCGGACGCCCTAACGGAGCTGTTCGCGACGCCACCGGCGTTGCATCGTTATCCCAAATCGATGGCTGTCCGCGTACAGGACCTCTGCCGGGCTCTCGTCGCGCGCTACCACGGGGACGTGACCGGTTTATGGCGGGATGTCTCAGACGCGGGTGAGTTGCTCGACCGGCTGGTCGCGCTACCGGGCTATGGGAGACAGAAGGCGCAGATCTACCTGGCGCTTCTCGGTAAACAGCGTAATGTTAGGCCCGCGGGCTGGCGAGAGACGGCCGGCCCTTACGGCGACGAAGGGGTCTATCGATCGATCGCCGACGTGATCGACGCCGACTCGCTGGCCAGGGTTCGCGAGCACAAGCAGCAAATGAAGGCGGCTGCTAAAGCGAAGAAATAGAGGTGCGGAGTAATCAGACCGGGACGTGAAGGCACGCGGGATCAACAGGAACACGGCCGCAGGCGAGGCGATGCCGCTGTTCTCATCACGGCCGCGGAACCGTCCTACGCCGAGCAGTACGCCACCCGTCGGCGCAAGTACGCGATCCTGATGGGTGCTCGCATCCCCTGCCTGCTCCTGGCCGGCGTGTTCTATCAGACCTGGTGGCTTGCGCTGACCTTTGTCGTGCTGTCGGTGCCCCTGCCCTGGATGGCAGTGCTCATCGCCAATGATCGTGGCCCTCGCAAAGCTGAACACATCAACAGGTTCGGTCGCGGCGTCGAGGCAAACGGCCGCTCCCAGCGAGAGCTGGAAAGTGGCGACCACCCCATCATCGACGGGTGACCCCGCCACCTGAGCGGCGGTGGTGCGGCATGATGGAGTCGTGAGCACGCCGACTCAGACGTTGCCGGATGTCGACACCCGGCCCGAGGGAACCGACGCTACCGGCGACGATTCGCCCAAGATGTTCCACTACGTGCGCAAAGAAAAGATCACAGAAAGCGCCGTGCTGGGCTCGCGGGTGGTGGCCCTGTGCGGGGCGACGTTCCCGGTCACTCGTGCGCCTAAGCCGGGTTCGCCGGTATGTCCGGAGTGCAAGGAAATCTACGAGTCGTTGCCCAAGGGCGGCGGGGCCGGCTAGCCACCGGCGCCACCCTGCGGCATAACCGCAGGCATGCCATGGTGAGCCAATGGCACGGTGGCTCCGGTGACCACTCAGTTCGAGTGCGCGAGCCTTGCGTCGCCTGGATGCCATCGTCGCCCTGGTTGTCGTGGTCTTCGTCACCCGCGGGCTGCTCGCCGGAAACGAAATGGCCCGATTGGCCGGGTTCAACGGCCAGGGACCGGTGTGGTCCGTGGGCCCGGTTACCAGAGCCTCGGCCTCATTCGCGATCCGAGTGGCCCAAGCAGGGTCACCGGTGGCCACCGCCCCGGCGAGGCTGGCCAACATCTCCACTCGCTTGTCGACGTCGATGATTCGCTCGGCGAGAACCGTGACCGCAGTGGCCACGCCCAATGCCCGATCAGGGTCACCAGCGGCCAGCACCTTCACCAGCCCGATCAGCACCTGCGTTCGGTTGACAGGATCAGCGATCGTCGCGGCCAAAGTTTCGGCCTTCTCACTATCGCCGCCAACAGCCAGCGCCTCCACTAACCGGGCGAACACTTGCGCGCGAAGATTTGCATCGTTGATCCGCGCGATGATGGTCTCGGCTTCCGCCGCCACCCGTGCAGCCTGGTCAGGGTCACCGGCAGCCACTACTTCAGCCAGCCGGACCAACGCCGACGCGCGCCAAAACGGATGGGGGAGCAGCTCGGCACCAGCCCGGCCCGCTGCGGGATGGCCATAACGACACATTACCCATGATCGAGAATAAGTCCGCCGATCAGGAGGCACGTCGGGGAGCGCGATCGATGCGTAGGTGATGTCCACGCCCGCGCGGTCACCAGTCTGACGAGCAGGGCAAGGTGGGCGGCCGCCTGGCTAGCCGTCGGTCCAGACCCGGGGCGCGGTGTCGTCAGTGGCTGGCCGGGTGGCTTCCCAGATCCGTCGCCACGGAGCGACGTCGTGGCTGTGCGCGGGTTCGCCCGAGGACGTGGTGGGCAGCACGCTACGCGAGCCGGAGGGCAGCGCCAGCGTGTCGTCGGCCGCTGCGCGCAGCGCCCGATACCAACCGAGGTCGTCCTCGGCCCACAGGGTGGCCACCGCACGTGTCAGCCTGGCGCGGAACTCGGGCACCGTCTCGTCTGCTTCGACATGCAGCGGCCGCCCGATCCGGACGGTGACCCGGGGCCGGCCCGGGCGGGGCCAGCGTTGGCCGCGGGGCATCGCGGCGAACGTGCCGCGCAGCGCGATGGGCACCGCGGGTACCCCCTTGATCGCGCACAGTTGCGCGGCGCCCAGCTTGAATGCGGTGAGCCAGCCGTCGACGGTGCGGCTGCCCTCCGGGTACAGCAGCAGGCTCCAGCCGCCCTCGACCAGCTCGGCGGCCAGGCTGCGGCCCCGCCGTGACGGGCGCCGCTCCACCGGGAACGCGTTGAACAGCAGCGTGGTGGCAGCGGCGATGGTGCGGGAGTCGAAGAAGTAATCCGCTGCTGCACCCACCGCGAGCTTTTTGGTGATGCGCGGTGGCAGGGCACCGAGAACCAGGGGGGTGTCCAGGTGACTGGAGTGGTTGGCCACGAAGATCGCCGGTCCGCGGATGCTTTCCAGGTATTCCCGGCCGTGCACCACCGGCCGGGTCTGGCTCCAGACCACCGGCCTGAGCACCGCCTGCTGCAAGAGGTTGCGGATAGCTCCGGCAGGCGCCGTGCGGGCCCATGCGGTGGGGAAGTCGTCCGGGCTTTCCGGTTGTTCCCAGCGCTGCGCCGAACGCGGGACCCGGGCCCGGCCGCGCCAGTCGCGACCGTGACGCAACAGCTTCAGTTCATCGCGCAGGCCGCTCATCGCACGTCCGCCAGCACCAGCGGGGGGGCGTGCAGGTAGCTGATCTGCGGATTGCGCCCGACGGTATCCCGGGCCAGCTCCAGCGCGTCATCCAGGCTGGATGCCGCCCGGAAGCCCAGCCGCGCGGTGGTCGACCGGTTACCACCGATAAAGATCACATCATTGAGGTGCTGCATCGCGTGCGCTCCCCAATACCACATATAGAACGGGTGTACCCCGTGGTAGGCGTAACTGGTCCGGTACAGGTGGGTGTACCAGGGATCGGTGGCGAACTGCTTTTCGTACTTGGTTTCGAGCATCACCGGGTCGGTGGTCTCGGCGAGCAACTCGTAAAAATCTATGTAGCTGGGGTGGTGTACCGGGTGGAATTCGTGCGGCATCGGGTGGTAGAAGATTGCCACTCCGCCTTGGCGGACGATCGGCTTGCCGCGGTAGAGGTTGAAGAAATAGCCCAGCCCCAGCGACATCACCAGAATCGGGTTCATGATCGAGTTCACGTTGTACGGGCAGATGTAGGGCAAGCCGAATATCGCCACATCGGCTTGCCCGTGCACCTCGGTGAGCTGCTGGCGGTGCACCGCCGCCAGCGTGTGCGGATGCACCTGGCTGGGCGCGCCGGCGTGCACGCCGGTGACGCCGTAGGGCGCCTCGGTAGCCTGCCAGATCCGGCGTCGCAGCTTCGGGGTCGCCAAGTCGTTGCTCCGCTTGACTGCCAGGTAACCTGCCTGGTCGGCGAGGTTCCACTCCCACTCGCGGCGGATCAGGAAGCGCAGCGCAGCCGGGAAAGGCTCGTTGTTCACCGTGGTTTCGATGGTGAACACCGGCACGTGACCGCCGATGACATCGGCCATCCGATCGTAGGACTGGTGCATTGCGGAGTTGGCCGGATCGTTGAACGAGCGCGAGTGCCGCAACGTGTGGACGTTGTGGTGGTGGCGCAGGCTGGCGTAGCTGGCCAGCCCGACCGCCACCGACTTCGATCCGCCGCTCATCGCGGTGAGTGTGATGTTGACGTAGACGATCAGATCGCTTTCCGCGGCCCGCCGATTGATCTCCACGTCCTCGCCGTGCGGCGTGGTGCCGAGGTGAACAACCCCAGTGGGATCCTCGGCGTCGTGGTTGCGCAGGTGGTCGGGGTGAAAGGCACGGAAGACCCGCTCACCGACCGTGCGTTTCAACTCGGCGGCAGTCATCCTGCGATGCAGCGAGTTGGCCGCGATCAGCTCGACGTCGTCCACCCCTGCGGTGGCGGCCATTTCCAGGACCTGCTCGATCACCCGCTGCCGGACATCCGGGGTGCGCATCGGCGGCAGCGGCAGGGACAGATCGTCGAAGACGATCGTCAGCCGCATCCCGCGATGGAGTAGCTGTGGCAACGGGTCGCTGCCGTGAGGATGCAGAAGGGCATGGCGGATCGCGTGCTCGAGGTCGACGATGCCGGGCAGTGACTCCGGCGGGTAGATCACCCGGCTACCCAGCGGTAGGCGCTCCAGCCGGAACCCCTCACCTTCGTGTATCAACAGCGGTGGGGTTCGCTCGTCGACGTCGAGCACGAAACCTGGTCTGCCCACATTCTCTCCTGCCCCTCACTACGGTCCTGCACTGCCGCTGCGCTGGTCTGCGGATGTTGCGCTCAACCGGGCGCGAAGACGACCTTGATGGTGCCCAGCCGGCCGGCCGTGGCAGCGTGATCGACAGCGTCACGCCACTGATCCAGTGGATACTTGGTATCAACGTAGCCGTCCAGTGGCGCTGCCGTCGCCAGCGCGATGGCCTCCGGGAAATCACCTCGATCGGGCTCTTCGCCGGTCGCGGAGGCGTACGCGCCGACCAGGTGCAGCTCGCGGTACCACAATGGGGTGAGGTCCACGCCGGCGGCGGGCATTCCGGATGCCACCACCGTGCCGCCGCCCCGTAGCGAGCGCAGCGCGGTGTTCAGACCCGCCGAGCCGCCGGTGCACTCGAAGGCCATGTCCATGCCACCCAGCAGGTACCCCTCGCCGAGTGCCGGTTCGACCAGCAGAGCTCCGGTGCTGCGGCGCAGCGCCCTGGCGGTGCTCTCGGTACCGATCACCTGGGTGGCGCCGAGCTCGCGGGCCCGGTCGGCCTGGTGGCGGTGCTTGGCGATGACATGGATTTCACCGGCCGCGGTGAGCTTGCGCAGCGCGAGCAAGGTGAGCAGGCCCACCGTCCCGGCGCCGATCACCAGCACCGATGCGCCCGGATTGATGGGTACCCGCCGCGCCGCGTGCACCGCGCAGGCCAGCGGTTCTACGAGCACTGCGATCTCGTCGGGCAGCGAATGTGGTACCGGGTACAGCTGGCTGGCATGGGCCAGCAGGCGCCGGCTCCACCCGCCGCCGGTATCGGCGCAGAATCCCGTCTGCAAGCCGGCCGCCAGCCGCCCGGTGGTGATTCCGTCACAGCGGCCGGTATGCCCGGCCAGGCACGCCGGGCAGGGCGGCAGGCCGCGTGCCGCGCACCGCAGCACCGGATCGATCACCACCCGGCTGCCATGCGGCAGCCCGGGCAGTTCGTCGAGGGTGCGCCCCACCACCTCGTGACCCAGCACGAACGGCATCGACGTCAACGGCCCCAAATAGGGCGAGGACCGGCCGGTCAGCAGACCGAGGTCGGAGCCGCAGATTCCGGACAGGATCGGTTCGACCCGAGCCCATGACTCGTCGGGTGGCACCGGATCGGCGTGCTCGACCAGGCGCAGCGGCGCGATATTTCCGGCCAGCGCGCCGGCCAGCCGCCCGCCGACACGGGTGCCACTGCCCGCGCGGGCGGTGAAGTAGCGAGTGGCGCAGCGGTGATATTCCAACGCCAGGTTCATTGTCGCAGGCTCCTGACATCCACCTGGGTGCCCGCCCTGGTGACGTCGACCAGAACCTCGAGTAGCCCGCCGGTGTGTGCACCCCAGCGGTGCACCACCCAGCGGCGCCGGCGGGCGTACCGGAACAGCTGCGAGTCCGGGTTGACCACGTGCGGATGCCCGACAGCCTCCAGCAGCGGGCGGTCGGAGTAGCTGTCGGCGTAGGCGTAGGAGCGATCCAGGTGCAGGCCATGATCCTGGGCGTAGTTGCGCAGCCATGCCGCGCGGGCCTCGTCGACCAGCGGCGGGGTTTCCAGGAATCCGGTGAGCACCCCGTCCCGGATGTGCATCCGGCTGGCCATCACCTCATCGAACAGCACCGACAGCGGTTCCACGTGCAGGTCGACGGCACCGGTGATCAACACGGTGCGGTGCCCCGCCGCACGGTGCGCCCGGATCTGTCGGGTGGCTTCCGGCATCACCCGATGCAGCAGCGCGTCTCCGAGCACCTCGGTGACCAGCACACGCAGTTCGTCGGCCCGGGCACCGGCGTAGCGGCGCAGGAAGGCACGCAGCAGTTCGCCACGGTCCCGGCGCTCCGCGTAGAGGTAGCCGGGGGCGCAGCGGGCCAGATCGGCCAGCTCGCGTAGCCAGCCCGAGCGGGGCATGGTGGCCAACCGGGCCCACAGGTAGGACTCGACGACGTTGGAGTTCACAATGGTGCCCTCCAGGTCGAACACCGCGACCACGTCCGTTCGCTCGGGTAGCGAGGTCAGCGGCGATACCCCACGCCCGGCAGTGGACCGGCTCCGGCGCTGCCCGGCTCGGCGGACCGTGGCAGTGATCGACGGGCAGTGCACGTCCTGCAAGTAGGCCCGCCAGTCGATGACGGTGGGGTCGAAGCCGTGCTCGGTGGCCCGCTGCGCCGGCAGCGACGCGTGCAACTCCCGCAGCCGGCGATCGTCGTAGATCACCTCAGCGCGGGCGTACACACCGTAGAGATCGGCGTATTCCCGCAGCTGAGCCAGGTCTTGCTGGTGGTGGCCCAGAGTGGTCAGCCAGCCCTGGGATCGCGCCGACGGCGGCAGCGCCAGCAGCACCTTCTCGGCGATCGCAGCGGCGCGTTCCCCGGCGCGCAACGTCAACTCGACCTGCTGGCTGCCGGGGAACCGCCACGTCGGAGTCTGCACGTGGCCGCGATCGCCGTCGGGCACCGGGTGGTTGTCGAAGTACTCCCGGCACAACACGTACATGTTCTGAAAGGTCAGGGGATTGCTGGCGCCAGAGCTGACGTGCAGGTACGACGGTGGCCCGGCGGGTGGCCGAGCGGCGGCCGCCAGGATCGCGTTGACCACCAGATCGACCGGGATCATGTCGAGCACCGAGTCGGGCAACCCCGGGAATTCGCGCAGCACGCCCCGGGCGAACGCGATGATCAGCGGGTCGGCCATCTTGAAGCCGTCGATCCATCCCGGGTACGGGTGGCGCAGCGCGCTTTCCACGATGGCCGGGCGGACCACCGACAGCGGGCGGCCCTGATCGGCCCATAGCTGCTCGGCGACTCGCTCACCCAATGCCTTGGTCAGCGTGTACACGTCCGGCCAGCCGAGGCTGCGGGCCCGGGTGCGGCCGTAGTCCACAAGCCGGCGGGTGACCCACTCGGTGCGCAGCCGCTCGGCGTCCGCGGCGGTGGACTGCGGGCCGGCCTTGGCGTGCTGATCGCCGGCTTGGGCCAGCGCCCGCCGCAGCACCTCGGGCCTGCGCGAGTCGCGTTCCACCTCCGCGCGTGCGGCTAGGGCCATGTCCAGCTCCAGCCGCCAGTCCACCTGGTGGTCCAGCGCCGCCTCGGCGACCACGCCCTTACGGGTGCCCGCGACGTAGGCGGTGGAGATGTGCACCACGTGTGGTGAGCCGGTCAGTGCTCGGTAGAGCGTCGCCACACCCGAGACGTTGGTACGGAACGCCTCGTCGACCGGCGGATCAAAGGACACCGTCGAGGCGCCGTGGATGACCACGTCGAGGTCTGCCGGCAGGGTGACGGTATCCAGGTCGCCTTCGAGGACGGTGACCCGTTCGCGGACCACTCGCGCCAACCCGCCGGCACCCAGTTGCTCACTCAGCTGGCGGAACACGTTTTTGCGGAGCAACGCGGCCAGCCGCTCGGCTGCCCCACGCTCGCCACGGGGGCGGATCAGCACGGACATCCGGGTGTCCGGGTAACTCGACAACAACCGCTCCAAAGTTGCCTGGCCCAGGAACCCGGTGGCGCCCGTGAGCAGCACATGCGCTCCGGCGAGCTCATTCATGCCGCTACCCCGCTCATGACTGCCCTCATGGGTGGCTCTGACTTGCTATAACGCCGTTTGCCGTTCCCGAGCGTAGGCGGCCTTAGCCGCCTCGCACACCCGCAGTACTGGCCAGCCCAGTGCCTGGGCGATCCGCTCGGCGTCGGCGAGCTCAGGCTTGGCGGTCCGGTGCCCTCCCGGCCCGACGGCGACTTTGACAGTGATCTGATGCTCATCCCCGGGCGGCCCGACCGGCACCTGCACCGCGGTCCGCGGCAGCGTGGTGCGTTGCCAGCGCGCCCACCGCACGCCCAGCGTGGTGCTGTGCCGGAACACCGCATCCACCACCGCGGGGCGGATCTGCTCGGTGCACAGCGCAGTGAGCACCTGCCCGGGTCTGCCGTGCCGGCCGATGGTGGCGGTGGTCCAGCAGTCCCAGGCACCGGCTGCCCGCACGGCACGCAGCACTCCCGGCCACAGCTCCGGCTCGAGATCATCGACGGTCGTCTCCACCACCGTGACCGACTGCGCCGGGCTCGACTCCGACCCGGGCTCAGTGCGTTGGCCGAGCAGCATCCGGGTGATGTTCGGTCGTTCTGGGAAGTCCCGCGTTCCCGCGCCGCTACCGACTGCGTCGATTGTCATCGGCGGCAGCGGGCCCGGCCTGGCCAGCACCGCGACGAGTGCCGCACCGGTGGGCGTGGTGCGCTCCCCGACCAGCTCACCACCGGTCAATGCCAGGCCTCGGTCGGCCACAATCTTCAGCACAGCCGGTGCGGGCACCGGGATGGTGCCGTGCGCACTGCGCGCTGTCCCGCTGCCGGCCGCCAGCGCCGAGCAGGTCACGAACGCATCCTCGGCGAGCAGGCCGAGTTGCTCGGCGGCGACTGCGGTGCCGACCACATCGGCCAGCGCGTCGGCCGCGCCCACTTCGTGGAACTGCACCGACTCGACGGAGATGCCGTGCACGGCGGCCTCGGCGCCGGCGAGTAGCCGGAAGGCGCCGGCGGCCATCCGGGCCGCCGCGGTGCCCAGGTGCGCCGCTGCGATGACCGCAAGCAC
>DATFDO010000071.1:0-11412 GCA_035252045.1 Pseudonocardiaceae bacterium | reverse complement strand
GGGGTACGGGGGGCGGTGGGGGGTGTTCCATTACGGGATCGATCTCGCCAATGCCATCGGCACGCCGATTCTGGCCGCCGCCGATGGCGTGGTCGTGGAGTCCGGGCCGGCGAGCGGCTTCGGCCTGTGGATCCGCATTCGGCATCCTGACGGAATGACGACCGTCTACGGGCACATCAATCGTTCGCTGGTCAAGGAGGGCCAGCGAGTGCGCGCGGGCCAGGAGATCGCCGAGATGGGTAACCGGGGCAATTCGACCGGACCACATCTGCACTTCGAAGTGTGGGACGCCAACGGCCGGAAGATCAACCCGATAATCTGGTTGCACGAGCACGGCATCGACTTCTGAGCACGTTGCTCGCCACGTCACCGGTCGCCGCCTACCGGCCAGCCGCCGACCAGGTGGGCATGGGCCGTACGCCACACCGAACACAGCGCACGCCGGTGATGCCGCTGGCGAAACGCCCGGTCGCAGTGCCGACAGCGTCCCCGCAGGCCACGACGGTGCTGCGCCAACAGGCTTCGCCAGGCCACCGCCAGCGGCAACAGCCGAGCCCGTATCGCCGGCCAGGACGCCCCCGGGTCCATTCCGCGCAGTATCCGCTCGGCATCGTGCAGGTAGGCTTCCACGCGCTCGGCCAGCACCCGTCTCAACCGTTCGTCCACTCCTCACCTCCACAAGCTTACTCGAACGCATGTTCGAATACTAGGGGGCGACCACGACAAGCGGGCACAACACAGGAATCGATCAGGCCGGTGCGGCGCGTACGTGCCGCACCGGCGAGGACGAGCTCACCGTCGAAGCTGGACGATCTCGTTGACCCGTTGACCGGCCTGGATGCAATAGTTGATCACAGCGGGATCGATCCCGGTATAGCCCTCGGAGACCTGGAACGGCAGGTCGGGATCCGGCGCAGGCCGTCAGCGAGGTAAGCGCGCAGCGCGTCCTTGCCGCGAACCGTGCCGTCGCGCGCGTCGAGCGGCTGCTCACGACCCAAGCTGATCATGCGCGTTCCAGTCCTGTGCCCAGGTGGCGCCTGTCTACCAGGTCTGTCGCTTGGTGAGCGCGACCAGGTAGCGGCAGGTCTCGCGGATGGGGTTGATGAATGAGCAGGGCGCAGGAGGTCCGAGCTGGAGGCAATCGCCGGCATCCAGCTCGTGCTCGGCGTCTCCCTCACAAAAGCGCAGCCGTCCCCGAAGTACCCAGATCTGCTGATGGATGAAGGTGTAGCAGTCAGCGGGGTAACAGACCTGAGCACCGGGGGGAAGCTCGACCTCGACGAGTTCGAGCGGCCCACCGGTGCCCGGCGACACCGCACGGCGACGGTAACCGCTGCCGGGATCGGTCCACGTCGGCTGGTCCGCGGCACGCACGAGTCGCCGGTCGTCGCCTTCGGCGCGGGCCACCAACTCGGACAACGTCATGCACAGGGCGGCGGACAGGCGGCCCAGCAGGGCAGCGGTGGGCTGCGCCTCGCCGCGTTCGATCTTGCCGATCATTGCCCGCGAGACTCCAGAGCGTTCGGCGAGAGCACTGGCCGACAGTTCGCGAGCGAGCCGGGCAGCACGCAGCGTGGCCGCAAGCGACGCGGAGAACGAATCCGTCATGCTCTCTATTATAGGTGCCCAAGTCGCTACTATCGTTATCATGAGTGGCGGGAACAGACGGGTCCGCGACGGGTCGGAGCGTGACGCCGAGGCGTGCGCGGTGATCTACGCTCCGTACGTCACCGATACCGCGATCACCTTCGAAATCGACCCACCGCGACCGGCGGAGATGGCCGCGCGCATTGCCAGCGCGGTGCGTGCGCACGCGTGGGTCGTCCTCGAAACCGAGGGTCGCGTCGTCGGCTACGCCTATGGCGGACCTTTCAAGTCACGCGCGGCGTACCGCTGGGCATGCGAGGTGAGCGTGTACCTCGAACGCGGCCGGCGGCGTACCGGCGGTGGCCGCGCACTGTACGAGGCGCTGTTCGACCGGCTGGCCGGACGCGGCTTTCGCACCGCCGTCGCAGGCGTGACGCTGCCCAACGACGCGAGCGTCGGCCTGCACCGTGCCATGGGTTTCAGACCGGTCGGTACCTACCGGCGCATCGGCTGGAAACACGGCAGGTGGCACGACGTGACCTGGGTTCAGCGGACGCTCGCCACCAGCCAGGATCCGCCCTCCGAGCCCCGCTGACGTCCTGCGCAGGGGACTGCAGTGGCCATCTGACCGGGTCTGGCCGGTGGTGGGCGGCTGCTCATGAAGCGTCACCGAGGTCCGGCTGGTCGTTTCACCGGGCCAGCCCCCGGGTAGCCGCTCACCAGTGGGTCACGCAGCACAGCGGGAAGGCGGGGCGAATGGCTGGTAGGCCGGGCAGCAACACAGCGCAGACCGGCATCGCCGGCGCGTTGGCCGCGGAGGCCGTCGGCTCGTTCATGTTCATCTTCGCCGGGACGGCGACCTTATTGGCCGTGCACGAGCTCAATGCCGTGCCGACCGGCTTCACCGCCATGGACGACATCGCGATCAGCGTCGCGATCGCGTTCGGATTGGTTGCGGCGGTGTACGTGGTTGCCTCGGTAACCGGTGCCCACCTCAATCCGGCGGTCACCGTGGCGCCGGCCACGGTCCGCACATTCAGCTGGCCGAATCGGGCCGGTACTCGGGTCGGTGGTCGGCGCTGCGCTGTGGACGTGCGTATTGGCCAAGGGTGACAAGGACGCCGTGGAGACCGGCGGCCCGCTGCATTCCGTGCCGGCGCAGCGTGCGTATTCCGGTCCCGACGGCTGGCGAACTGAAGGAGGACGGCGTGAAGGCGCTGACGTGGCAGGGCAAGCGCGACGTGCGGGTGGAGAACGTACCTGACCCGAAGATCCAGGAGCCGACCGACGCAATTGTGCGCATTACGAGCACCAACATCTGCGGCTCGGACTTGCATCTCTATGAAGTGCTCGGGGCGTTTCTCAAGCCGGGCGACATTCTCGGCCACGAGCCGATGGGCATCGTCGAGGAGGTCGGCCCGCAAGCCGCTGAGCACGTCCGGCCCGGGGATCGGGTGGTGCTGCCGTTCAACATCTCCTGCGGGCATTGCTGGATGTGCCAGCGCCACCTCTACGCGCAATGCGAAACCACCCAGGTGCGCGCAGAAGGAAAGGGTGCGGCCCTGTTCGGCTACACCAAGCTCTACGGGAGCGTCCCCGGCGGCCAGGCTGAGTACCTGCGTGTGCCGCAAGCGCAGTTCGGCCCGATCAAGGTGCCGGAGGGTCCACCCGACGACCGGTTCGTCTACCTGTCCGACATTCTGCCGACATCTTGGCAGGCCGTGGTGTACGCGGATGTCCCGAAAGGCGGCTCGATCGCAGTCTACGGGCTGGGCCCGATCGGACAGCTCTGCACCCGGATCGCCCGGCATCTGGGCGCCGACCGGGTCTTCGGCGTCGACCTGGTGCCCGATCGGCTGGAGACGGCCCGCCGGCACGGCGTCGAGGCGGTCGACCTCAACTCCGTCGACGACGTCCCCGGGTATATCAGGGACGCCACCGACGGCCGTGGCCCGGACGCGGTGATCGATGCCGTGGGCATGGAGAGCCATGGCAATCCGATCGAGCAACTCGGGCAGCAGATGGCGACGATGCTGCCGGACGCCATCGGCGGACCGATGGCCGAGAAGTTCGGCATCGATCGGCTCGGGGCGCTGATCGGCTCGATCGAGACCGTCCGTCGTGGCGGCACCGTTTCGATCACCGGTGTCTACGGCGGGGCGCTGGACCCGATGCCGTTGCTGCAGATGTTCGACAAGGGGATCCAGCTGAGGATGGGGCAGTGCCACGTCAAGCGCTGGATCGACGACATCATGCCGCTGCTGCTCGACGATGCCGATCCGCTGGGCACCGAGGGGCTGGCTACCCACCACCTGCCGCTGGACCAGGCACCACACGGGTACGAGATCTTCCAGAAGAAACAGGACGGCTGCCAGAAGGTCGTGGTTCGGCCCTGAGCGGAAGGGGGGAAGGTGAAGCGCGCGGTTTCCGAGTCGGTCGTGGTCATCACCGGCGCCTCCAGCGGCATCGCGCGGGCCGCGGCCCTTGCCTTCGCTGAGCGCGGAGCGAGCGTGGTGCTCCGCTGCACGTACCGAGGAGTCGCTGCGGGCCGCAGCCCAGGAGTGCGAGCGCGCGGGCGGCCGGGCGCTCGCCGTGCCGACCGATGTCACCGATGAGGTCGCAGTGCAGGCCCTGGCCCGGCGCGCGGACGAGGCCTTCGGCCGGATCGACGTGTGGGTCAATGCTGCGGCGGTCATCGCTTACGGTGAGTTCGAGAAGACACCGACCGACGTGTACCGGCAAGTGATCGAGACCAACCTGTTCGGGCAGATTCACGGAGCCCGCGCGGTACTGCCCTACTTCCGGCGCCAGAACAGCGGCATCTTGATCAACATCGCGTCAATCTGGGGCAGCGTCCCCTCGCCGTATGTCAGCGCCTACGTGGTCAGCAAGTTCGGAGTGCGGGCCTTCTCCGAGTCCTTGCAGGAGGCGCTGCGGCTGGAACGACGGACCCGTGACATCCACGTCTGCACGATCCTGCCGCAGTGTGTGGTACACCGATCTTCCAGCATGCCGCCACCTACACCGACCGGCGGCCCAAGGCGGTGCCTCCCGTCATCGGGCCGAACCGGGTCGTGCGGGCGATCCTGCGCAGCGTGGAGCATCCGCGCCGGCAGCGCAGCGTCGGCGCGTTCGCGCGGTTCCTGGAACTCGGGCACGCGGTCGTCCCGGGTTTCTACAACCGGTTGGTGCCGACGGTGATGAACCTGGTGGCGTTCAGCCGTCACCGCGCCAGCCCCAATCCCGGCAACCTTTTCGAGCCGATGCGGAGTGGAACAGGGTGGAGGGCGGCTGGCGGCGTACTCCGGTCCGCGTCATGGTTGGCACTGGTGCCGCCACCGCTCTGCTCGCCACCGCATGGCGGTGGATCCATCACTGACGGCTGCCCTGCTCAAGAGGTTGATCGCCTGGGCGTCCCGGCGCTGCGCCCAGGCGGATCGACCGAATAGGGATAGCGTGCCGCGCCGCTCCCTCCGGCTCATGAGGGATTCCCCCTACTTGGACCCTGGTTCGCTACCCAGAGGACCTGAGGGTCTGCCGTCAGCGGCGCTGCACTCACCCGCCAGCCAGATCGATTCGTCGCTCACCGGGAAGCTTCCAGCCGCGCAGTTCTCAGTTGGCGGTACTTGCCGACTACAGCTTGACCAAGGGGACGCCGCCGATGAGCATCAGGCGGACAGTGCCCGATGAGCCGAAGTCGATGGTCGCGGTGGCGCGCGGGCCAGTGCCGTCGGTGGCCACCACGGTGCCCAGGCCGTACTTGTCGTGGGTCACCCGGTCACCGACCTCCAGCGCCAGCACCGGGGTGTCCTGCCAGCCCCGGAACGGGGTTGAGCGCAACCCGCGGGCCGCCACCCCCGCTTGTGCCGAATCATTGCCGGTGACATCAGCGCGGCGACCGAACACCGTGCGCTCGACGGGTCCGGCGCGGCCGGAGTCCACCCGCCGCCAGTGCACCAGAGACTCGGGCACGTCAGCCAGAAAACGCGACGCCGGATTGCTCATCGGTGATCCCCATGCGGACCGGGTGACCGCCCTGGACAGGTAGAGGCGGTGCTGCGCCCGGGTCAACCCGACGTAGGCGAGCCGGCGCTCCTCAGCGAGCTCGCCTGCGTCACCCAGCGCGCGCAGGTGCGGGAACAGCCCGTCCTCCCAGCCGGTGAGGAACACCACCGGGAACTCCAGGCCTTTCGCGGTGTGCAGGGTCATCAAGGTCACCACACCGCTGGACGTGCCGTCGTCGTCGGGCACCTGGTCCGCGTCGGCGACCAGCGCCACCCGCTCCAGGAACGCGGCCAGCGAGCCGGGTTCAGCGCCTCCGTCGTCAACAGGCACGGTGGCGAAGTCTTCAGAACCGAACTCCCGCGCCACCGTCATCAGCTCGTTGAGGTTGTCCAGCCGGGAGCCGTCCTGCGGATCCTCCGAGGCATCCAGCTCGGCCCGGTAGCCGGTGCGGTCCAGCACCGCCTCGATGATCTCGGCAACCTCCGCCCCGTCCGCCTTTTCCCGCAGTTCATCCATCAGCACCACGAACGCCGTGATCGCGTTGCGGGATCGGGGATTGAGCAGGGGGATGTCCAGGCCGGCGGCGGCCGCCCGCAGCGCTGCGGCGAAGGAGATCCGTTCCCGCTCGGCGTAGGTGGCTATCACGGCCTCTGCGCGGTCGCCGATCCCGCGCCGCGGTGTGTTGAGGATCCGGCGCAGCGACACAGTGTCTTCGGGATTGTCCAACACCCGCAGGTAGGCCAGCGCGTCGCGGACCTCGCGGCGTTCGTAGAAGCGCACCCCGCCGACCACCTTGTAAGGCAGCCCGAGACGGATGAACATCTCCTCGAACACCCGGGAGGAGTTGTTGGTCCGGTAGAACACCGCCACGTCGCCGAACCGGGCCCGACCGCTGTCGACCAGCTGGTCGATCTCCGAGGCCACGAACGCGGCTTCGTCGTGTTCGTTGTCGGCGACGTAGCCGACGATCAGCTCACCGTTCCCCGCGGCTGACCACAGCCGCTTGTCCCGGCGGCCGGGATTGCGCGAGATCACCGCGTTGGCCGCGGACAGGATCGTCTGAGTGGACCGGTAGTTCTGCTCTAACAGGATCGTGCGGGCGTTGGGGAAGTCGCGCTCGAACTCCTCGATGTTGCGGATGGTGGCGCCGCGGAAGGCGTAGATGGACTGGTCGGCGTCGCCCACGACGCACAACTCGGCGGGCTCGCCGGTTTCGGGACCGACCAGCTGGTACACCAGCTCGTACTGCGCGTGGTTGGTGTCCTGGTACTCGTCGACCAGTATGTGGCGGAACCGGCGGCGGTAGTGCTCGGCGACGTCGGGCAATGCCTGCAGCAGCTCGACGGTGCGCATGATCAGATCGTCGAAGTCCACCGCGTTGGAGGTAGCCAGCCGCCGCTGGTATCCGGCGTAGACCTCGGCCGTCCGGCGCTCGAGGTCATTGCCGGCCGTACTCGCCGCCGTCTCGACGTCGACCAGGTCGTTCTTCAGGTTGGAGATCTTTGCCGCCAGGGTGCGCGCGGGATAGCGCTTGGGGTCCAGATCCAGGTCCCGGGCCACCATGGCAACCAGGCGACGGGTGTCGTCGGCGTCATAGATGGAGAAGTTCGACGTCAGCCCGGACAACTTGGCGGCTTCCCGGCGCAGGATCCGCACGCACATCGAGTGAAAGGTCGACACCCACATCACCGCCGCGCGCCCGCCGACCAGCGCGCTGACACGTTGCTTCATCTCCGCGGCAGCCTTGTTGGTGAAGGTGATCGCAAGCACCTGCCCGGGTGTGACGCCGCGGTGGGCGAGCAGGTAAGCGATGCGATGCGCGAGCACCCGGGTCTTGCCGGACCCGGCTCCCGCGACGATCAGCAGCGGCGAGCCGGTGTGCTCCACCGCCGCACGTTGCTGCGGGTTGAGCCCGGCGAGCAGTTCCTGTGCGGCTTGCCCGGGTGCGGGTGTCCCGCAAGACCCGGGTGCGGGTGTCCCGCAAGACCCGGGTGCGGGTGTCCCGCAAGACCCGGGTGCGGGTGTCCCGCAAGATGTGGAGGCGCTCATCGTGACGACAACGGTACCGGGCTGCTAAGCAAGTGGACGGCGCACCGCGCGCCGTGGCAGACTCGTGTCGTGCTCAGCCGCCAACGCTTTTTTTACGGGTACCGGATCCGGTGCCCGTGATGGTGTGACGCACGAGACAGACCACCACAGCGCCCCGGAGTCCACGGACCCGGGGCGTTGTTGCTGCCAGGGAACGCGGGCTCCGAGCCAGAATGAGGAGACCACCGAGATGTCCCACCAGGCCACCAGTGAGGCAGCACCCACGGTCCTGGACAGTAGTTCAGTCCCCGACCTCACCGCGCTGCGCACCGAGATCGATTACCTCGACGCGGAGATCCTGCGCTTGGTGCAGCGGCGCACCGCGGTTTCTCAGACCATCGGCCAAGCGCGCCGAGCGGCCGGCGGGCCACGGGTGGTGCACGGCCGGGAGATGGCCGTGCTGGACCGCTACCGCGCACTCGGTCCGGAGGGTCACGAGCTGGCGATGCTGCTCCTGCGGCTGGGACGGGGCCGGCTCGGTCACTGACGCTGCTGGGGCACACTGGCTGCCATGGTGCTCAATGTGATTGCGGTGCTCGCCGCGCTGGCCGGGTTGCTGGCTGCGGTAGCCAACGGCGGATACCTCGCCATGCTGGGCGCGGCGGCCAACCGGCGGGCCGGGGGTGAACCGGTCAGCCAGTACGTCCGCAGTCGGGTTCCGGTGGCGGCGGTCACCGTCGGCGTCGCGCTACTCGCGCTGCTGCTGTCCACTGGCGGCCCAGCGGCCGACGTCCTCGCCATCCTGGCCGGTGCCGGTAGCGGCGTCGTGGGCTACCAGGCGCTGCAGAGCACCCGGACCCGCTATCGCAGCGGCGGTTGAGCTAGTCAGGCAAGCGCCGCCCGTCTTGCCGGAGCTACCGGACAGCGACGCGGCGCATGCAGCGCGAGTCCGGCCGCCGGTGAAGACCTAGCCTGAGGTGGTGAGCGAGGAGCGAAGTAGGTGAACCCCCACACCCGGCTGGTCGCCGACCGTTACCGGCTGGACCGCCAGGTCGGCACCGGCGCGATGGGTGTGGTGTGGCGAGCGCACGACGAACGGCTGGACCGCACGGTTGCGCTCAAAGAACTGGTGATGCAGCCCGGTCTGACCGAGACCGCGGCGGAGACGGCCAGGGCCAGGGCGATGCGCGAGGGCCGCATCGCGGCTCGTCTGCAGCACCCGCACGCCATCTGCGTCTACGACGTGGCTCTCGATCCGGGCACTGGAACGAGCGGCCAGGTGGTGCCGTGGCTGGTGATGGAGTACCTGCCGTCGCACAGCCTGGCCACGATTCTCGCCGAGCAGGGTCCGCTGGCGCCGCATGAGGTGGCCAGGATCGGCTGGCAGGTCGCCGCGGCGCTGACTACCGCGCACCAATCGGGCATCGTGCACCGCGACATCAAGCCCGGCAATGTGCTGCTGAGCCAGGACGGCACCGCCAAGATCACCGACTTCGGTATCTCGCGGGCCAGCTGGGATGCCACCGTGACCGGCACCGGCGTGCTGGCCGGCACGCCAGCCTACTTCGCTCCCGAGGTGGCCCGCGGTGAGCAGCCCGGGCCCGCCAGCGATGTGTTCTCGCTGGGTTCGATGCTGTATGTCGCGGTGGAAGGCGAGCCCCCATTCGGGCTCGACGACAACGCCCTGGCCCTGCTGCGCACCGTCGCCGAGGGCCAGGTACGGCCGCCGCGCCGAGCAGGTCCGTTGGCCCCGATTCTGATGCAGTTACTGGCCGACGATCCCGCAGCGCGCCCGTCGATGGCTGACGCGGCAGCGGCGCTCGGCGCAGTCGCGGCCCGGGGGCCTTCCGCTGCCACCGCGCCCCCGCTGTTCACCTCGCCTACTGTCAGGGCATCACGTCCGCCAACGGCCGCGGCCCCGGAAGCCACGCCGACCGCCGTTGGCCTGCCCGCCGGTCCCCGGAAGCGGGCCCACCGCGTCGTCACGTGGCAGCAGCGGGCCCGGCCCGCCGCGTTGTTCGGCACCGCCGCCTGCCTTGCCGGGGTCGCGGTGGTGCTGGCGGTGATGGGGAGCAAACCGACGGCGGGCCAGGATCAGCTGGCAGCCGCCAGGTCCGCGGCCCCCGCCATGCGGTCACCGCAGCCGGCCCCGGTGCCACAGGTGGTTCAGCCGCCACCCGCCCAGCCGATGCCAGCCCAGCTGGAGCAGACCGTCCGTAACTACTACGGCCTGCTGCCCGAGGACAGCGCCGTAGCCTGGCAATATCTGGGCACCGCCGAACAGGCCCAGGGTTTCGAGCACTACACCCACTTCTGGAACGGAATCAACCGGATCAGCATCCGCGGACCGGTTGCCGTGCAGGGCAACAGCGTGCTGGTGAACTTGGTGTTCGAGCCGACCAACCGCAAGCCCACCGTCGAGCGCTACCGTCTCAACATGACAACCTCGCCCATCGGCCGGGTCCTCATCGAGTCCGCCGCCCGCATCACGCGCTGACCCGCCCCGCAACTCCCGATGTGTCTCCATGTCGGGGAACGCGGGGGTCAGACGAGGCGGCGGTCGGAGGCCCAGCGGGACAGCTCGTAGCGGTTGGAGAGCTGAGTTTTGCGCAGCACTGAAGAGACGTGGGTCTCCACGGTTTTGATCGAGATGAACAGTTCGGCGGCGATCTCCTTGTAGGCGTAGCCGCGGGCCAGCAGGCGCAGCACGTCGCGCTCGCGGGGAGTGAGCAGATCCACCTCCGGGTCTCCCACCGGCGCCGCCCCGGGCCGTTGCGCGAAGGCATCGAGGACGAAACCGGCCAACCGCGGGGAGAACACCGGGTCTCCACCATGCACCCGGCGCACCGCTTCGACCAGTTCCCGCCCCGAGATCGTCTTGGTCACATACCCGCGGGCGCCGCCGCGGATCACCGCGATCACGTCTTCGGCCGCGTCGGACACCGACAGCGCGAGGAAGACCACATCAGGCTGCTCAGGACGCACCCGGCGGAGCACCTCTGCACCGCCCCCTTCGGGCATATGGACGTCGAGCAGCACCACGTCGGGGCGCAGGTGCGCGATCCCGGCGACCGCCTCGGCCACTGAGCCGCCCTCACCGACGACCACCACCGGCGGCAGGTCCGGATCCCCAGCGCCGGCCCGGTCCAACTCGGCCTTCACCCCGGTACGGAACAGCGCATGGTCGTCCACCAGGAATACCCGGATGCCCGCCTGCACGGCTATGTCTCCTCCCCACCCTTCCGGCGAGCGATGGCCAATTGAACCTCGGTGCCCTCGCCAGGCGCGGTGCGCAGCGTCACCGTACCCCCGTGCCGTTGCATCCGGCCGTGGATCGAGTCGGCCAACCCGTGCCGGTCGGCAGCGACCGTCGCCGGATCGAACCCGACGCCCCGGTCCCGGATGAACACGTGCACCTGGGCCGGCTCCACCTCGGCGTACACGCTGACCTCGGAGACCCCGGCGTGCTTGGCCGCATTGACCATCGCCTCCCGGCTGGCCTGCACCAGCGCAGGCAGCGGTTCGTCCAGCGAGCAGTCGCCCACCACCACGACGTGCATGCTGACCGCGTAAGTGTCTTCCACCTCACCGGCGGCGGCATGCAAGGTCGCCGCGAAAGTCTGCGCAGCTCCGTTGGTCTGCGGCTGCCCGTAACCCTGCGGACCGTAGAGCCACGAGCGCAGCTCCCGTTCCTGGCCTCGGGCCAGCCGGCGCACCTCCCGGGCCGAATCGGACTGCTGCTGGATCAGAGCCAGCGTCTGCAGCACCGAGTCATGCAGGTGCGCGGCGATC
>DATFDO010000070.1:0-9278 GCA_035252045.1 Pseudonocardiaceae bacterium | reverse complement strand
AGTGCCGCGCGGGTACAGTTGCCCGCGGTGACCGGCGGCCTATCTCAGCGAGTACCGCTGGACTTGGTTCAGGTGGACGATCATTCATGCCTGACCTGCGTGGTTGCCAACGTTTTGTATGTGTTCGGGATTTCCGATATCCCCGACACCAGGTGGGTCGATCGCGAGCTTGGCCGGCAGCCGGGTTGCGGGGCCCAGCGTGACCGGGCCAGGCGGTTGCTGCTCGAGCACGGCCTGTCCCTGCACCTGGTGTGTGCCTACGAACCTGAGCGGTTCCTGCATGAAGGCATCGATTACCTCAGGAGCTACTACCACCACGAGTGGGATTCGACATGGGACGAGTACTGGACCTCGCATCGGCTCCAGCGGCACCACCACGAGTGTCTGGCGGCCCAAGGGTTGAGCACCTTCGGCGCAAGAATGCACACCGAGCACCGTCGGCCCACACTCGCCGACATCACCAGTGCCGTAGACCGTGGCTGCCTCGTATGGATCTCCGCCGATAATGGCTGGGGCGACGTCGACTGCCATGCCGTACTCGTTTATGGCCGGCGGGCCAATATGTTCGACGTCTACTCACCGGAGCTGTCACGTAGCTGCCTGCAGCAGTACCGCCGTAGGCGCCTGAACAGGATGTGGCTGCCCACCGAGGGCATGACCGCGGTATGGCGTGATGGAGCAAGTGCGCGGCAGTCAACGATTCTTAACGGATCAATGTAACGCCGAACCCACTATTCTGTGTGACAACACGCCGGGGCGAGTGGGTATGCGGTGCGGCTATCAATACCTGAGATCCGCGGTAGTGGTCACGCTCACATGATGGCTGGACACATCACATCGGGTGCCGCGTCGTTCTTGATTCGGGATGACGCGGCGGGAGGATGCGGTGTGACAAGAGCAGGCGGGTTGGGCAGCGGTCGGCAGCGCTTGCCCAAGTCTTTGCTGGTATGGGTGCTCACAGCGATCGTGCTGCTCACGGGGGGCCTCACGGTGGCATTCAGCCCGATTGCCCACGGCCAGGTGGCGGCGCGGTCAGGAGGATCGGGTCAGCCGGCCGGGCCGGATCTGCCCGGCGTCCCGATCGTGTCACCGAAGATCGTTACCCAGCCGAGTAATGGCGCCACCGACGTCAGCCCGATCGCCCCGATCCGGGTGTCGGTCACTGATGGCGTCCTCGACAAGGTGTCGCTGACCAATGCGGACGGCAAAGTCGTAGCCGGGCGGTTCGCGCCGGACAGGCAGAGCTGGACGGCCACTGAGCCGCTTGGATATGCGAAGACCTACACCTGGTCCGGCACAGCCACCGGAATGGATCATCTGCCGCGCGCCATCACCGGATCGTTCCAGACGGTCGTTCCCGACCGCTTGGTCAGTGCCCAGTTCAACGTTGCTGATAACGCGACGTACGGCATTGCGATGCCGATCGCGCTGACATTCAGTTCCCGGATCATAGATAGAGCCGCTGTGCAACGCGCGTTGTCGGTGCAGCTGTCCGTGCCCACGGAGGGGGCGTGGGCCTGGCTGGATGACGCTACGGTGCACTGGCGTCCCAAGACCTATTTCGCGCCCAACACCCGGGTCAGCGTAACTGCGAAGCTTTACGGGTTGGCCATGGGCGGCGGCGCCTACGGCCGCAAGGATATCGCTGCCACGTTCACGATCGGCAGGTCTTACGTATTGCGAGGCGATGCCCGTACGCACCGGCTACAGGCCTACGCCAACGGGATGCAGGTTGCCGACTATCCGGCCAGTTACGGGCTGGATTCCGACCCCGGCCGGAGGACGCACAGCGGTATCCATGTCGTCATGAGCAAGTTTCCGGTGTTCTACATGAGCAACCCGAAATATCATTACGAAAATGTTGAAGCGCGGTCGGCGGTGCGGATCTCAAACAATGGTGAGTTTATCCATGCGGCACCGTGGTCGGTCGCGCAACAAGGTAAAACCAACGTCTCGCACGGTTGCATCAACCTCTCTCTGGCCAACGCGGCGGCGGTATATGACGCCGTCTTGCCCGGTGACCCGGTCGAAATCACCGGTACCTCGCGGCCGCTCACGGCCAGAGACGGCGATTACTTCGACTGGACCATTCCCTGGTCGGCGTGGACCGCTATGTCCTCCCCTGCCGGCTAGTGCCTGTCCGGTAGATCACCGGGTGGCGACGAGGTGGTCGCTACTTGACGCAAGGCACGCCAGCGCCGCCGATGCTGCCGGTGCCGGCGGGACCGGTGGCACCGGGTGCCGGCGACGTGCCGGTGGAAGACACCGAGTCGCCAGCTTGGGACGCGCTGCCGGTGGGCAGATCGTCGGGCATGGTGAAGTCGGCCCCGAGCGTCACCCGGAGGTGCCCGACCGGCACCGTCGAGTCGCGTGCGGTGGGAAGGCCGCCAAGCATCGCGGCCAGGGCGTTCGCCGATTCGGCTGACCGCGGATCCGGGTAGTAGATCATTGTTGTCCGCCGGTGGCGAGTGGCAGTGCTGGCGACCCCCGCGGTGAACCCGGTGTTGGCCAGGGCGCGTTCCACCCCGGCCGCCAGCCCGTTTCGGCTGCTGGCGTTGATGACGTCCACGATCCCCGATCGTCGAGGGGCCACTGGGACCGGCGACGCCGCAGCCGGCGTGGGAACGGCCCCGCCGATCAAGTTGTGCACGAGGGTTTGGATCTCGGGCACGTTGACGATGTTCACGTCCTCGCCCGCCGGATCGGTCCCGAAACGGACGATCGGCAGGGTGGTGAAGGTGATGTTCCCGCCGGCCAGCGAGGAGGCTTGTTCGGCGAAAGAGAGCAGTTCCAGGCCGGTGTCGGCGGCGATGTTCTGCTTCGCCACATTGATCAAGCCGCGTAGCCGTGCCGGATTGAGCAACGTACCGGCCTGCTTGAGCTGGTAGACCAGCGAGGCGATGAAGGCTTGTTGGCGGCGTTCCCGATCCAGATCCGTGAAGTTCAGTTCGGGGTGGACATAATCGCGGCGGTGGCGGACGAAGGCCACCGCTTGGACGGCATTGATCTGCTGGTAGCCGCGGTGGAAATCCGCACCGGAGTAGCTGTCTTTGGTGTCCTCGTTCAGGCATACCGTGATGGGCGCGACGACCTGTGCGAGCTGGTAGAAGCCCACCAGGGTGACCTCGATGAAATGGTCGATCGGCACGCCGCCCAAAAACCCGGCGACCGTGTCGACCTCCTCGGCACGGCCGGCGTCGCGGCTGCCCTGTTCGAGGCTGGTCGGGTCGGTCACGCCGGCGGCCACGAGCCTTTTGTGTTCCTGATCGAAAGCCAAACCGTAGGCCTGTTTGATCTTGCCCTTCGCGATGCCGTCCGGGCTGCCTGGGAGGGTGACGTAGTCGTCGCGGGGAATGGAGATCGCGGTGGCCCTGCCACCATCGCCCGGCAGGTGCACCAACATCAAAACATTGGTGTTGTATCCACCGACCTGCTGGTCCCCGGCGTGCAAAGCCTGATAAATCTCTGGCGGGAGGGGCTTGCCGTTCTCATCCAGGCGGCTATCCAGTCCCATGATCAGAATGTTGGTATCGCCACCCGCGGATTTCGGTGCATTGGCGCGGATGGCGTCCGACCGGCCAACTCCGGTCAATAGATCATGATATTGGCTCCAGCCGTATCCGGTCACGGTGAGCACCAGTACCGACACCATCGCCACGGCCCAGCGCGCAATCCGCAACCAGCGGCCGGGCATGGTGCTAGGTGGGTGGTGGCGTGATCCACGGCGGTCCTGACCACGGCGGCCGCGGGTGGTACGGGCATGTGTCCGCCCGGCAGACGCTGATCGTCCAGCATGCGCTGCGCTGCGCCCGGTCCCATTCGGTCCGGAGCGCACCGCGCTCCGGACCGAATGGGACCGTCGATCCCCACCAGCCACGCCACTCCTTGATTGGGTGTACCCGCCGGCACTCTGGCTTCTACGGATAGACGCGCCAGTGCCGACAATAGTTGCAGCGCGTCACACCACCGCGCAGCCAGGCCATACCGCGCGCAATCGGACCGGAATCAGGACCGGGCCGGCGACGAGGCGGGCAGGGTGCGTTCCAGCGCCTTCCAGCCCGTGTCGTGGTCGTACTCGGCGGCTTCCGCGCGGCCGCCGCCGCGCAGGCCGAATAAGCGTTTGGCGAGTAGCAGGTAGCAGACCACAGCGACGTTAATGATCAAAGTTATGATCTTCGTAACGGTGATCCGGCCGGTGAGCTCATAGACCTCCGGAATCAAGAGCAATGTCGTCGCGACAAAGGTGAGGTACTCGGCCCATCGCCGGGCGAACCACAGCCCCACCGCCTCGATCCCCTCCAGCAGCGCGTATCCGGCCAACGCCACACCCGCGAGCCAGAGAGTGGAAGCCTTGGCGGCGAAGGCGCGCTGCAGCTCATGCAGGATGCCTCCGCCGCCGTGACCGTTCAGGCCCCCGACACCGCCCTGCACCGCATCCATGACGCGGTAGAACGTCGAGCTCAGCGACGCCCGATCAGCGATGAAGATGAACACTCCTACCGCGAGCGCGCCCAGTACCAGGAAGTGCACGATCCGATCCAGCGCGATCAGCCGCAGCACGTAGCGGTCACGCAACGGCCGTCCCCGGAGCGGCAAGATGATGTCGTCGCGGTCGGGGAGATATTGCCGAGTCGGGGCGGCCGGTGGGGGCAACGGAACCCAGGCGTCGCAACGTACGCAGCGATACCAGCGAAGCCCATCCCCGGGCTCGCGAACGAGCAGGTTGTCGGCAGGCCGGACGTTCGCGACGTCGGTGCCGATGATCTCGTGGCCGCGCAGCCCGCAGCCGATGAGCTCGTAGTGAAAACGGGGCCGCACTCCCTTGGCTCGCACCGTCCCCGGTGGCGGTTGGCCGTGCGCGTTGTGCTGTTCGGCCATGAGCGCTCACTACCCCCTCAATTTCGACGTCGCTGCCCCAAGGTACGGCCCTATCCTGCCGAACGGGTGACGGCGTGGCGTCAGGCAAGCACAATGGAATTTTCGGCACTCGCGAGGTCGGAGATTGTCTATGTCCTCACCAGCAGACCTGCTCACATTCCGCTTCGGTGACGGCTTGGCTACCGGACCTGACTCGGTGGCGGCGGCCGAGTCCGCCGTCACCCAGGCGCTTGCCCCGCTGCACGGCCAGTCTCCCGACCTGCTGTGTTTGTTCATCAGCGGTGCCGACCCGGCGATAGCTGAGGCGGCCGGTACTCGCGCCATGGAGCTGGCCGGTGCACGTACGACCTTAGGCTGCAGCGCCGGTGGCGTGATCGGAGCGGGCCGGGGCGTCGAGCAGGTGCCCGCGGTCAGTGCGTTCGCCGCCTGCCTACCTGGAGTGAAGTGCACCCCGCTGCAGCTGGAGCTGGTCCACACGCCCGACGGTCCGTCTGTCGTCGGAATGCCGGATCGGCGCGATGACGACGCCGTTGCGGTGCTGCTCGTCGATCCGTTCACCTTCCCCGCAGTGGAGTTTCTGCAGCGCTCCAACACTGAGCCCACCGTCTTGCCCTTCATCGGTGGGCTAGCCAGCGGCCCACGCGGCAGCCGGCTGTTCCTCGATGGGCGCAGCGTGCCGGCCGGTGCGGTGGGAGTTGTGCTGAGCGGGCCGGTCGCGATCCGCACAGTAGTCAGTCAGGGTTGTCGTCCCTTCGGTCCCTCGATGATTGTCACCAAGTCCGAGGGCAACGTGCTGTGGGAGCTCGCCGGGATGCCCGCGCTGGTCAAGCTCGAGCAGATCGTCGCCGACCTCCCACCCGCGGACCGGCAAGCCGTCGCGCACGGGTTGCACATCGGCGTTGCGATGGACGAGTACGTAGAGGAGCACGAGCGGGGCGATTTCCTCATCCGCGGTGTCGTGGGAGCCGACCGGCAGCAAGGCGCCCTCGTGATCGGTGGTGTCGTGGAGGTCGGTCGGACCGTCCGCTTCCAGGTGCGCGATGCGTCGGCTGCCGACCAGGACCTCAACGAGTTGTTCGCCCGATTCCGGGCGGAAGCCGGTCCGGTGGGCGGTGCGTTGCTGTTCTCCTGCAACGGTCGCGGCCGGACCATGTTCCCGAGTGCGGATCATGATGTTCTGGCGGTGCGCTCGGGGCTCGACACCACCGGTGTGGCGGGGTTCTTCGCGGCGGGGGAGATCGGCCCCGTCGGGGGCCGAAATCACCTGCACGGCTTCACCGCGTCAATTCTGGTATTCGGCACGGGCAAATCGTGAGCCTGCCCAGTGCTCGGCGTGTCGCGCCGCCGTGCTCGGTGTATCGCACTCGCATGCGCTGCGCCGGTCTGCGTCCGCCGAGCATAAGCACGCGACACACCGAGCACGGGGACGCGACACACGGGACATGAGGGCGCGACACGCGGGGGGCCGGAGCGGTCAGGATGTGATGCCTTTGGTGGCGAAGCGGTAGCGGGCGGCGAGCCCGAACACCGTGGCGTAGGCCAGGCCGGAGAAGGTTCCGCTGGCCAGGTGGGTCCAGTCGATGGGGGAGGCAAGCAGGTCGGCCCACGCTGAGTTGAACCGGGTCGGTAGGTAGTCTCGCAGATCGCCCAAGGCCTCGATGGTCTCCAGGATCTGGGACAGGATCGACGCCATAACCGCTCCGCCGACGGCCCCGAGCGGTGCGTCCGTACTCACCGACAGCAAGAGCGCCAGCCCGGCGACCCACGCCAGGTGCACCGCCAGGTAGACCGGGACCAGCGCCAACCGGCCCGCGGCGGTAGCGAAGTCGAGCGACTGGCCGGTAGGGGAGACCAGGTCGCCGGAGCCGTAGGCGAGCACACCGACTGCCAGCGCCACCGCGGGCAGCAACACCAGTGCGACGACCGACAGCAGCGCAGCCACCCCCGCCTTCTGCCGCAACAGGCGCCCGCGGGGCACCGGTGCGGCCAGCAGGTAGCGCAGGCTCGACCAGGATGCCTCGCTGGCCACCGAATCGCCGAAGAACAGCGCCACCACGACAACCAGCAGGAAGCTCGCCGTGGAAAAGATGGTGAAGACCACGAAGTTGAGCCCGCCGGCGGTAGCGAGGTCGACCAGGGTGGCCGACCCGCGGTTACGGTTGTCGCGGCCGATCGTGAAGGCCAGCAGCAGCAGGAACGGCAGCAGCGCGAGGAATCCCAGGGTGAGCAGGGTGCGCCGGCGCGGCAGTTGGCGCAGCAGCTCCACCCGTAGCGGCAGGGTCGTCTCTGCCCGGTAACCGGGTGCCGCTCCAGAGATGTTCACTCGACGGCCTCCTCGCCGACCAGCTGCAGGAACGCTTCCTCCAGCGCTTGGCGGGCGGCTACCCTCTCTACTCCGATCCCGGCGCCGACCAGCGCGGAGACCGCGGCTGCACACGGCAGCCCGTCAAGATGGGCGTGCACCACGCGCCGGTCGACTCCCCGCACGTCGACCCCGGCCAGACCGCGCAATACCGCGGCGGCCTGCGCCGGGTCGTCCACCGTGAAGCTGACCGTGCCGGTGCCGGCGACGATCTCGGCTACGGTGCCCGCGGCCACCAAGGTGCCCCGGTGCATCACCACCACATGGCTGCAGATCTGTTCTACTTCGGCGAGCAGGTGACTGGAGATCAGCACCGTGGCACCGCGGGCGGCGTAGCCGCGAAGCACCTCGCGCATCGCGTGGATCTGCGGCGGATCCAGGCCGTTGGTCGGCTCGTCCAGTACCAGCAGGTCCGGCCTGCCGAGCATGGCCTGGGCGATCGCCAGGCGTTGCCGCATCCCGTGGCTGTAGGTGGCGACCCGCCGGTGTACCGCATCGCCCAGTCCGGCGATTGCCAGCGCGTCGTCGATGCCGGCATCTGCAGCAGGTCGACCGGTGGCTGCCCAGTACAACCGCAGATTCTCCCTCCCGGTCAGGTGCGGCAGGAATCCCGGGCCTTCCACGAACGACCCGATCCGCGACAGCACCGCTGCACCCGCGCTGACCCGGTGGCCGAACGCGCGCAGTTCCCCGCTGGTGGGCTGGATGAGTCCCATCAGCATCCGCAGTACGGTCGTCTTGCCGGCTCCGTTGGGTCCCAGCAGACCCAGCACCTGCCCGTGCTCGACGCGAAACGACAGCTGGTCGACGGCGGTGAGGCCCCCCGGATAGCGCTTGGTGAGGCCGGTGACCACCAGCGGCACCCCGGCCAGCGCCGGATCGGCGTTCTCGGGGCGCCGGCGGCGCAGTGTGGCGAGTACTCCGGCCGCCGCCACCACCGTGGCCAGCCCGCCCAGCCCGGCGAGTTGGGCGGTCGGAACTGGCCCGGCTGCTTGCTGCCCGGCGACGATCGGTACCGCGAGGTGCGCGTCGCCGCCGAGTGCCACGGTGTACCCGGCCGGTTGCGGCGGCAGCGCGTAGCCGCGGTCGGTCGTGGCTACCGCGATCTCGATCCGGTGACCGGCTTGCACGGGTCGGACCACTCCGGCCAGCATCACGGTGACGTCTACCGGCGCGCCCCCAGCGGGTAGTGGCCCGATCCGCACGGGCGCCACCGTGCCGCCGGGAAGCATACGGCGCCCGTCCGGTCCCACGTCATAGAGCTTGACGAACAGCACCGCGTCGTCCTGGCGTGGGATTGAGGCGGACACCCGCAACTGGATCCGCGGTGCTCCCACAATCTCCACCGGGTCGATCAGCGGATCGGTGACGAACATCGCGGTCTGCCCGGGCACGTCCAACGCCAGCCCGTCGAGGTTCGCCGCGCTCGCGGGCAGGGCCGCGTTGAGTCCCGGCAGGCTGGTCAACGCGGCCGGGCTGCCGCCGGGCGGGCGCATCACCTGCTGTGGCACGCCGTGCAGGATGAGCTCCCGGCGCCGCACCGGGTCCCCGTGCAGGCCCGGGTAGGCCGCCGCGTGCACGGTGCGTGGAGGGAGGCCACGGCGGGTGCCGAAGATGCCTTGCACCTGGTAGTCGAACCCGGTTCCTGGATCCGCCCCGGTCCGGCGCAGGTGGTAGTCGAACCAATCGCCGACCTGATCTTGCAGCGCGGCGCCGGGCGCACCGCCGTCGTGGCCACCCGCATACCAGATCACCTTCACCGGCGCGCCGGCCGCAGCGAGTTGCCGGGCGGTGGCGTCGGACTGGTCCAGCCCGAACAGGGTGTCCTGCTCGCCCTGGATGAGCAGGGTCGGTGCGGTGATGGTGCCGGCCACCGCGGCTGGTGACGATCGGTGCAGCAGTCCCACGATCTGCGGGGTCGGGCTGCCGGTGGTGGCCGCCTGGGCGTAGGCGGCGCAAATCTCCGGGCGGAACCGGCCGCACGGACCCGGCCCCGCGGGGCCGCCGGCGAAGAAGTAGCCGGCCCAGTCCCGTTTGA
>DATFDO010000069.1:0-2582 GCA_035252045.1 Pseudonocardiaceae bacterium | reverse complement strand
CTCCCAGGTGAAATCGGTGTCCTGTGTCTCTGGACCGGCCACCGAGATGAAGTAGCGAAGCGTGTCCGGGCCGAACTCGCGCAGGAAGTCCCCGACGTAGATCACCGTGCCGCGGGAAGTGGAGAACTTTGAGCCGCTCATGGTGAGGAACTCGCTGGACACGATCTCGGTAGGCAGGTTCAGCACACCGAACTTACCCGGCTCACCACCACGGTCTCCGGCTCCGTTCTGGCCGAGCAACGTGGCGGGCCAGATCACCGTGTGGAAGGTGATGTTGTCCTTGCCCATGAAGTAGTAGGAGCGTGCATTCGGGTCGGTCCACCACTGCTGCCATGCCTCGGGGTTGCCCACCCGATGCGCCCATTCCACTGAGGCCGACAGGTAGCCCATGCATGCGTCGAACCACACGTAAAACCGCTTCATCGGCGCGTCGCGCCAGCCGTCCAGCGGCACCCGTACACCCCAGTCCAGATCTCGGGTGATCGGGCGGGGGCGCAGGTCGTCGAGCAGGTGCAGCGAGAACTTGAGCACGTTGGGGCGCCACTCCGTGCGGGTTTGCAACCAGGAGCCCAACGCGCCGGTGAACGCGGGTAGGTCGAGGAACAGGTGCTCGGTTTCCACGAACTGGGGAACCTCGCCGTTGATCCGGGACCGTGGATTGATCAAGTCAGCGGGGTCCAGCTGGTTGCCGCAGTTGTCGCACTGGTCGCCGCGGGCACCGTCGTAACCGCAGATCGGGCAGGTACCCTCGATGTAGCGATCGGGCAGAGTGCGCCCGGTGGATGGGCTGATGGCACCAAGCGCCTTTTTCGTCAGGATGTAGCCATTGCGGTACAGCGCGAGGAAGACCTCCTGGACCACCCGGTGGTGGTTGGCCGTGGTGGTGCGGGTGAACAGGTCGTAGGACAGGCCCAGACCCTGCAGGTCCCCCACGATCAGCCGGTTGTACTTGTCCGCGAGCGCGCGGGACGTGACACCCTCGGCGTCGGCCTGCACCTGGATCGGGGTGCCGTTCTCGTCGGTTCCCGAGATCATCAGCACCCGGTTGCCGGCCATTCGCTGGTAGCGCGAGAAGATGTCCGAGGGGACACCGAAACCGGAGACGTGGCCGATGTGCCGTGGCCCGTTGGCATAAGGCCACGCGACCGCGGTGAGTACAGGTGCATTCATAGCGCCCAGCCTATGGGGCAGCCGCAACGCCGTTTCCGCTGGGATCAACACCAGGGTGAACGTCAGATCTCGGCGGCGTCCTGCCACGCAATCTGGATGCAGAACGCCCTTGCCAGGCTCCGAATTAGGGCAGTCTGCATCCAGACTGCGAAGTGGGGGCCATTGGAGAATGGCGCGCGTGGCGTCCACCATGGTGATCGGGCCGCGCCGATGAGGCGGCTGCCCTTCGTCGCCCGGGCCGGCGTGATCGCGGACATCGGCGCGGCGCTTGATGCTGCCCGTCACGCCCGGGGCGGTCTGTGGCTGGTCACCGGGGAAGCGGGGATCGGCAAGAGCCGGCTGGCGGAGGAGGTCGCGCAGCGAGCCGAGGGCTTCCGCGTGGTGTGGACCTGGTGCACGGCGGCCGGCGCGCTGCGTCCCTGGTCGCGCGTGGTCCGCGTGCTGGCCGGTGCGGATACCGCCGCAGCCCAGGCCGTACAGCAGTCTCCCTACCTCGCTGAACTGCTTGCCGAGGGTGAGCGACCCGCCCCGCCGCACGGTGACCGGGAGACGGCCCGCTGGCGATTGTCGCTCGACCTGGCCGACCTGCTTGCTGCCACTTCTCAACCACTGCTCCTAGTGATCGATGACCTGCACGAGGGTGACCCGTCCTCGCTGCAGCTGCTCGTCGAGCTGGCGCCGTCGCTGCGCACTATGGCCACGGTGGTGCTGGCCACTGCGCGCGACGGCGAGCACGAGTGGATCGGTCGGCGCCAGGTGTGGGGCGCGCTGAACCGGCTCGGTGAGACTGTCCGGCTGCGGCCGTTCCAGGAAGCCGACATCGCAGCGCTGCTGTCGCAGACGTGGGGCGCCGCGGCACCAGCCGGGGCGGTGCACATCATCGCCGCCCGTACCCTGGGCCATCCCTTGCTGGTCTGCGAGCTGATCGAGTCCCAATCTGATCTTGCGGATGTGAGCCATGCCGTCCCGGCGTCGATCCGGGCGGTGGTGGGCGCCCGGATCGACGTCTTGACCGAATCGGCTCGGCGGGTGCTACCCACCGCTGCGGTGCTCGGTACCCGGTTCCGGCTCGACGTGCTCGCCGAGGTCGCTGAGGTGTCGCTATCCGAGCTCGGCGCCGCGGTCAGCGAAGCCCACGCGGCTGGCCTGTTCGGCGACGCCGAGCCCGGCGAAGGCCGGTTCCGCCACGATCTGATCCGCGATGCCGTCTACGAAGCCCTCACCGTCGACCAGCGCGCGCTCCTGCATCACCGGGCGGGAACGGTACTGGCCGTCTTCGCGCACCGTGGCCGCGATGTCGAGGCAGCTCAGGTCGCCGATCACCTGCTCCGCGCCGGCCTCGGGTCGGCATCCGACGCAGCCGAGTTCGCCGGCCGGGCCGGCGAGGCGGCACTGCGGCGTTTCGCGTTCGA
>DATFDO010000068.1:0-4399 GCA_035252045.1 Pseudonocardiaceae bacterium | reverse complement strand
GCCGAGCAGATCGCCGCGGTGGTTCGGGCTTGCGCCGCGCAGGGGGTGCCATTCGTGGCTCGTGGCTCGGGTACCGGTCTGTCCGGCGGCGCCTTGCCGCACGCGGAAGGGGTATTGATCGTTACCTCGCGGATGCGCCGGATCCTGGAGGTCGATGTCGCCAACGAGCGCGCGATGGTCGAACCCGGCGTGATCAACCTCGACGTCACGAAGGCCGCCGCCCCGTACGGCTGGTACTTCGCGCCCGACCCATCCAGCCAGCAGGTCTGCTCAGTGGGTGGCAACGTGGCGGAGAACTCCGGTGGCGCGCACTGCCTCAAGTACGGGTTCACCACCCACCATGTCTTGGGCGCCGAGGTGGTGACGCCGGACGGCGAACTGGTCTGGCTGGGTGGCACCACCCGCGATGTACCCGGGTACGACCTGCTCGGCGCGTTCGTCGGCAGCGAGGGCACGCTCGGCATCGCGACCAAGATCGTGGTACGGCTGCTGCGCGCCCCGGAGTCGGTGCGCTGCCTGCTCGCCGCGTTCCCCGGAGTGGACGAGGCGGGCGCCGCGGTGTCGGCGATCATTGCCGACGGGGTCACCCCTGCGGCTATCGAGATGATGGACGCGCTGGCGATCGAGGCGGCCGAGGCCGCCGTGGCGTGTGGTTACCCGGAGGGCGCCGGCTCGGTGCTGATCGTCGAGTTGGATGGCCCGGCCGCCGAAGTGGAGCACACCTTCGCCGCGGTGCGCGGCCACTGCACCGACTCCGGTGCCTTCGAGATCCGGCTGGCCCGCGACGCCGCCGAGCGCGCACTGTTCTGGAAGGGCCGCAAGTCCGCGTTCGCCGCGGTGGGCCGGATCAGCCCGGACTACATCGTGCAAGACGGGGTGATTCCCCGAAGCGTGCTGCCCGATGTGCTGCGCCGCATCGCGGAATTGTCGGCAGGCACCGGCGTGCGGGTGGCCAACGTGTTCCACGCCGGCGATGGGAATCTGCACCCTCTGGTGCTGTTCGACGAGGCGAAACCGGGCGAGGCGCAGGCCGCCGAGGAGCTCTCTGGCGCGATCCTTGACCTGTGCATCTCCTACGGCGGCTCGATCACCGGTGAGCACGGTGTCGGCACGGACAAGGCGTGCCACATGCCGCGCATGTTCAGCACCGATGACCTGGACACCATGCAGCGGTTGCGGCGCGCATTCGATCCTGCTGGCGTGTGCAACCCCGGCAAGGTATTTCCCACCCCGCGGCTGTGCGGTGAGGTGCCGGGCAAGCGCAAGGGTGTACACCCGCTCCAAGCCGCGGGCCTGGCAGAGCAGTTCTGATGGTCAGCACGCTGGATGGGTTACAGGCTGCCTGCGGTGAGGTGGCCGAGGCCGGTGCCGACGATGCCGTAGATGGGGTGCCCGCGCGCTGGGTGGCCTGGCCGGGTAGCACCGAGGAGGTCTCGGCGGTGCTACGTGCGGCGGCTGGCTTGGGGCTGCGCATCGTTGCCCGGGGGACCGGAACCCGGCTGGCCTGGGGACTGCCACCTACTGACCTGGACCTGATCGTCGACGTCAGCAGGATGGACACGGTCGTCGCGCACGTTGCCGGTGACCTGATCGTCACCGTGGGGGCCGGGCTGCGGATGGCCGCGCTGCAAGACGCGTTGGCGCACCACCGCCAGCGGCTGGCCTTGGACGGCGGTGACACTCTGGCCGGCACCATCGGTGGGACCATCGCCACTGCCTCGTCCGGCCCGTTGCGTTACCGGTACGGCTCGGTGCGCGACCTGCTCATCGGGATCACCGTGGTGCTCGCCGACGGGACCATCGCCCGCGCCGGGGGCACGGTGGTGAAAAACGTCGCGGGCTACGACTTGGGCAAGCTCTATGCCGGCTCGCTGGGCACCCTGGGCGTGATCACCGAGGCGGTGTGGCGGCTGCACCCGTTGCCCGAGGCCTGCCGGTGGATCACCACGACGGGAGACGCGGCGCATGCCGCAGCGGCGATCGCCGCGGTCCGAGCGTCACAGCATGACCCTGTGGGACTCGAGGTAGACCGCGCCGTGCCGGGCGGTGCCGTGACGGTCGGGGTCTCCATCGAGGGCGTCACCGGCGGTATCGACGCTCGCGCGGGCGCCGTGGCGGAGCTACTCGGCGCTGCGGCCGGCATGCCGGCCACCGTGGCCGAGTACGCACCGGACTGGTGGGGGCAGCCGCCGCCGTCGCCGCGCGCGATGGTCACCTGCGAGCCAACCGGGCTGGCCGATCTACTCGCCACCTCCCCCGGATTGCTTCGCGGCAGCGCCGGCGCCGGTGTGCTGGCCGCGGGCCTTTCCGACAATGATCGATTAGGCGCGGAGTTGGTACAGCTGCGCGAGACTGCGCGGCGGCACGGCGGCAGTGCGGTATTGCGCTGCGCGGTTACGAGCCGCAAGGCAGGCTTGGACGTGTGGGGGCCGGTGCCCGCATTGACGCTGATGCGCCGCCTCAAGGACCAATTCGATCCGGAGCGCCGGCTGGCACCAGGCCGGTTCGTAGGAGGTATCTGATCTTGACCGCAGGTGCTTTCGACGATCATCACCCACCCCAAGCCGAGTTGATCAAGGACTGCGTGCACTGCGGGTTCTGCCTGCCGTCGTGTCCCACCTATGTGCTGTGGGGCGAGGAGATGGATTCGCCGCGCGGTCGTATCCAGCTGATGAAGACCGGGCTGGAAGGCGAGCCGTTGTCGGAGTCGATGGTGGGGCACTTCGACGCGTGCCTGGGATGTATGGCGTGCGTACCGGCGTGCCCGTCCGGTGTGCAATACGGCACGCTGATCGCCGAGACCCGCGCCCAGGTGGAACGTCGCTACGAGCGGCCCCGGCGGGAACGGGCGTTGCGTGCGGCGATCTTCTGGTTGTTCCCCTACCCGAGGCGGCTGCGGGCGTTGCGCGGGCCGCTGGCGTTGTACCAGCGCAGCGGCCTTGGCCGGTGGCTACGGCGGACCGGCCTGCTGGATCGGCTGCACCCAACGCTGCAGGTGATGGAATCACTGATCCCGACGTTGACCCGCCGGCGAGAATTGCCGGAGCGGGTGCCGGCCTTGGGTCAGCGCCGCGCAGTGGTCGGAATGCTCACCGGCTGCGTGCAGGATGCATTTTTTCCAGAGGTCAATGCGGCCACTGCCCGGGTACTCGCCGCGGAGGGTTGCGACGTCGTGATTCCCCGTGGGCAGGGCTGCTGCGGGGCATTATCACAACACAGCGGTCGCGAGGACGAGGCGATTGTTTTCGCCCGGTCGCTGATCGACTGTTTCGATGCCGCCGGAGTGGATTACGTCGTGGTCAACGCAGCGGGTTGCGGTTCGGCGATGAAGGACTATGCGCACCTGCTGCGCGATGATGCCAGATACGCCGCCCGGGGGCGGGCCTTTGTCGAGCGGACCCGCGACATCTCCGAGCTGCTCGCGGAACTCGGCCCGGTGGCGCCGCGGCACCCGCTCGACGTGGCAATCGCCTACCACGACGCGTGCCATCTCGGACACGCTCAGGGAATCCGGTCCCAGCCGCGGGAACTGCTGCGCGGTATACCCGGGCTGGTGCTCGCCGAGATCGCCGAAGCTGACATCTGCTGCGGTTCGGCCGGAATCTACAACCTGCTGCACCCGGAACCGGCCACCGAACTAGGACAGCGCAAAGCCCGTAATGTGCTAGGGACCGGCGCATCGATACTGGTCACCGCGAACCCAGGCTGCTTGATGCAGATCGCGGCCAGCGCCAAGCGCCTCGGTGAGCAGCTTGAGCTGGCGCACCTGGTCACCGTGCTCGACGCGTCGATCCGAGGCGTGCCGTTGCGGTGTACCCGTTGAACGGCGCGACGTGTGGCACGATCGCGCAGGTGGGCAGCAGACCCGCCGCGGCGCAGCACCTGCGCGATCTCGCTCGGCTGCGCCGCGTCCGCGACCGGATCGACCGGGAGTACGCACAGCCGCTGGATGTCGAGGCGCTCGCCCGCGGCGCGCACATGTCGGCCGGGCACCTCAGCCGCGAGTTCCGGCTCGCCTACGGCGAGTCGCCGTATAGCTATCTGATGACGCGGCGCATCGAACGCGCGATGGCGCTGCTGCGTCGTGGCGACCTCAGCGTCACCGAGGTCTGCTTCGCGGTCGGCTGCGCGTCGCTGGGTACCTTCAGCACTCGCTTCACCGAGTTGGTCGGTGTGCCGCCCAGCACCTACCGGCGCGACGCGGCGGGGGCGACGGCGGGCATGCCCCCGTGCGTGGCCAAGCAGGTGACCAGGCCGGTCAGGAATCGAGAAGCACGGGTCACGGCGCCGCCCCTAGCCTGACTGCCATGGACATCACCATTCACGCGAGCTTCCTGCCGCACGACGCCCCGGACGCCTCGCTGGCCTTCTATCGCGACACCCTCGGGTTCGAGGTCCG
>DATFDO010000067.1:0-6686 GCA_035252045.1 Pseudonocardiaceae bacterium | reverse complement strand
TCGACGCGGCGGTGGCGCACTGCCAGCGCGGCATCGGCATCTGGGATTGGGCATCCAACGACGCCGGCGAGGAGCCCGACGTGGTGCTGGCCTGCTGCGGTGACGTGCCCACCCTGGAGACCCTCGCCGCGGTCACCCTGCTGCGCGAGCACCTACCCCAGCTGCGCGTCCGGGTGATCAACGTGGTGGATCTGATGCGGTTACAAGACCCCACCGAACATCCCCACGGCATGGCGCACCGCGAGTACAACGCACTGTTCCCACCCGACACACCGACGATTTTCGCCTTCCACGGCTACCCATGGCTGATCCACCGGCTGACCTACCGCCGCGCGAACCACGACCACCTGCACGTCCGCGGCTACAAGGAGGAAGGCACCACTACCACGCCGTTTGACATGCTGATGCTCAACGATCTCGACCGCTTCCACCTCGTCGCCGACGTCATCGACCGGGTGCCCGCCCTGGCCGTGCGCCACACCGCGCTGCGCCAGCACATGCTCGACGAGCGGCTGCGCTGCCGCGAGCACACCCGCCGCACCGGCGAGGACGCCCCGGACATCCGCGACTGGGCCTGGCCAAGCTGACCGGCCATGCGAGTGCTAGTGGTCAACGCGGGTTCCAGCAGCGTCAAGATCCGCCTTCTCGATCCGGACAACACGCTGCGCCACGAGGTCAATCTCGACGCCGAGCGCGGGCAGCCGCAGCCGGGCGCGGTGGCCACGGCGATTAAGAACATCGGATCTGTTGACGCGGTGGGACATCGGGTGGTGCACGGCGCAACGTCGTTCACTGGGCCCGTGGTCGTGGACGCGGTGGTACTCGCCAAGCTGGATCAGCTAGTGGCGCTCGCACCGTTGCACCAGCCACCGGCACTGGCCGCGTTGCGGACGACTCTCGAGGTCCTGCCTGACGTCCCTTCGGTGGCCTGTTTCGACACCGCCTTCCACACCACCCTGCCACCAGCCGCGGCCACCTACGCCATCCCAGATCCGTGGCGCACCAATCTCGGTGTACGGCGCTACGGCTTCCACGGGCTCGCCCACCAGTGGGCCGCCCACCGCGCCGGCGAACTGACCTCTCCGTCGGCGCGGATCGTCGTGGCGCACCTGGGAGCCGGGGCCTCCCTGTGTGCCGTGCGCGACGGGCGCTCCGTCGACACCACGATGGGCTTTACCCCGACCGCCGGCCTGGTGATGGCCAGCCGCTGCGGCGACCTCGACCCCGCCGTCCCGCTGTGGCTGGTCCAACACGCCGGCCTGGCGGCAGGCGAGGTCGCGGGCGCGCTGGATCATCACTCCGGACTGACTGGACTGGCCGGCACGCCAGACATGCGTGCTGTGCTGGCCGCCGAACACTCCGGTGACGCAGCTGCGGAGCTGGCCATCGCCGTTTGGCTACACCGGCTGCGCCGCGAGATCGCAGCGATGGCCGCCGCGCTCGGCGGCCTGGACGTCCTGGTCTTCAGCGGCGGGATCGGAGAACACCAACCCCAGCTACGAGCCCGCACCGTGACCGGGCTGGGTTTCCTCGGCCTTGACCTCGACCCAGCCGCCAACGAGGCGATCCGGCCCAGCTGCGACGCAGACATCAGTACCCCGGACGCGTCAGTCCGGACCCTCGTCGTGCACGCCAGAGAAGACCTCGTGATAGCCGACCAGGTGCGCGCCACGCTAAGAGGTAATGACATTGCCCCAATGGGTGTCACCGGCACGTCAACGATTCAGGAACTCAACTGATCCAAATCGCTATTGCGAACAGTGCCCGACTCCTACCGGCTCCTCGGTTTCTGCGAAAGTCGGCCGCCGCTTCGCATTGTCACTTCATGGCGTGGTCAAAGAGACCAGAGGTTGGACGGCAAGGTTGCAGGCGTTACGCGCGATGACATCGGCGGCGACCGCCTCCCGGGCTGGCTCGCGATGGATCAACCCAATAGGGCGGTGAAAGCTCCCGCGATCATGGTTGGGCCGAAGGGAATGAGTGTGTGGCGGGTGGCGCGCCGCCGAACTATCACGATGGCGCCCGTGAGGCTGCCGTACAGCAGGCCAAGCAGAGCGCCGCCGATAACCGTGATCCAGCCCGGCCGGCCGAGGGCCAATCCCAGTAGCCCAGCAAGTCAGATGTCGGCCGCGCCCAGTGCGCCGGGAGCCGGGAGCGGGGAGGGCGATGATCAGGTAGAAGACAAGTAAAAAGATCATTCCAGTGACTGAACGGAGGATCCCCGTACCGTTGTGTTCTGCGACCCGCGAGGGCGAGGAGTGCCGCGATGATGGGGTAAACGGGCATGAGCAGCTTGGTGGGCAGGCGTTGCTCGAGGACATCGATGGCGGCCAGCAGCACACCAACCACTGCCAGAGCGCTGTAAGCCAGCAGCTCCGGTCGGACACCGACGCTCCAGGCCAGCAGCCCGACAGGCACGCTGTGACCGAGGCGAGAGTCACGGCCGCGATCAGTGGGCGAGCTTGTCTCTGGGCGGGTGGAAATCCCAGGCCACAGCCCCTCGCGCTGCCCGTTTATCAGATCACAATCATGCCGGAGGTCTCTGGCGGGCTTCCCGCGTCTCACCAACAACACTCCGTAGTAAGACGTGGGTAGGGACGATCCGGAGTTGTTACCTACCCGCCACGCTTATCAGCAGCACTCCTGCCTACCAACAGAAGCGTGAAATGGGTACCTGATCGAGATTTACGCTGCTCAGATAGGGGAGGTGGACCGGGGACCCGGTGAGGGAGAAATCCCCGGGTCCCCGGGTGGGTCCCTGTCTAGGTCCCCGGTTCGTCGTTGCTGCTTTCGTCACGTTCGGTGAGCACTTGGGTGATGTCGTCAGCGCGGACGACCTTTACTCCCTGGGACTTGGCGGGCTCGATGTCGTGCTCGGCCAGCGCGGCGGTGAGGTCTTGGAAGGTCCAGCTTTCGTACTCGGTCGGGTTGAGTTCGGCCAGCCGGGCCAGCACAACCTGAGTACGGACCCGCTTCTCGCCGCGGAGCGCGACGTGAATATCGGCGAGGTGATCCACGCTCGGTTCCTCGTCGGCACCTGGGACCGTGTCGGTAGCGGGAACGGTCTGGCCGTATTCGGCCAGCAGTGCCATTGCGCGAGCGATGACCGGGGTGATGTCGTCGCGGTCTTCGTCGAAGGGGATGTAGAAGGTGTTGACGAGTTCGAACCGGTTGGCGGTCAGTCCGGTCGTGACAGCGGTTCCTCGGTCCTCGCCGGGGCGTAGTTCGGTGGCTCGGATGCCTTGCCGGTAGGCGCCGGAGCCGAGCAGGCCGTCGTTGGCGACGTGGTCGGTCACGGCGTAGGCGATGCCGTTGGTGCAGTTGCGGGTCAGGTCCTTGGGAATCGACGTCGCGGTAGGCGATTGGGTAAGGAAGATCAGCGTGATTCCAGTCTTCCGAGCCTTCTTGACGACCTTGACGGACAGATCTGCTGCTTCGGCGCCGTAATGAGAATGCTCGAAAAGCTCATGGACCTCATCGAAGATGATCACGATGGGGTGCAGTCCCGGCACGGTGCTGGCGAGCTTGCGAGTGACCTTGGCCGCGCTGTAGCGCTCCAGCAGCTTGCCGCGCTGGGTGACTTCCTCGCGCAACATGCGCAATTCGATCAGCCCAGCTTGCACCGCGTCGTCGTCATCGCCTTTGACGTAGATGGACAAGCGCGGGGTGAAGGGGTCGAAGTCGGGGTTGGTAGCAAACACGTAGACCTTGAGCTCAACCGTGGGATCGAGCACGCACCCGAGGCACAGGGTGCGGCCGGCGGAGGATTTGCCTTGCCCGGGCATGCCGCCGATCAGGTAGTTGCGTTCCATGATCGGCGCGTTAAGCACCTGCCCGCGCTGGGACCGACCGAAGGGCACTCCGTCGAAGATATCGACCTCACCGTCATGCAGCAGGGGCCACGGTCCGGCGCCCAATCGGAGTTTGCCCTTGTCGGCCACCCAGAGATCGAGCTGTCCGGCTTCGGTGCCCTCGGTGGGCCAGGTTTCGAGCTTGGCCCGGCCCAGGTTCGCGGCCAGCCGGTCGCGCCGGTCGGCCACCATGTCCGCTGTGACGCCCATCGGCAGCCTGATTTGCGCAAACGTGCCGTTGCCATCGAGCCGGGCCGGAATGGTGTAGACCAGCTCACCACCGTTTTTGAGAAATCGATCTAGTGGGGCGATGCCCAGGTGGGCGAGGGCTTGGGAGATCATCCGCTCGTCGATCCATGAGTCGGCGTCATCCCTGTCCGGGCGAACCAGCCAGCTAGCGCCGGGTGTCTTGTCCCGACCCTCACACATAGCGGCCACGAGCCAGCCCGCCGGAGCTAGCGCGATGAGGATCGGCACGACGGTCGTGAGTGCCGACCACGCGGTTTCGAGGGCGCTGTAGAGCGCGGCGAGCCAGGGCCACATCTGGTCCCGCGTCATCGACGAGTCGATCATCCACAACACGATGGCCAGCGCAGCGCCCACCAGGGCAGTTCGCATGAAGCGGTGCACGAATATCCCGAGCTTGGCCCACCGAGCGCGGGCGTCGGTGCGGATCAATTCCTGAGCGGCTCGCCGCGCCTCGGGATCCCCCGCGATGCGGGCGGCGCGGGCGTCGGCGCGTAGATCACCGTAGGTCAGAAACGTCCATGCCTTGCCGATCCAGCGGCCGTGCCCGCGGATCGCGAACCACGACAATCGGCCCAGGTCGCGTGGTGCCTGGCGAACCCGATATGTGGCCACGGAACGGATCCGGAGCACAGAATCTGACCACCACAGCCTCTTGACTGACTGGCCCGCGCGTTTGGCGAAGCGGCTGACCACCGCCGCTGGCTGGACGGCCAGCTCGCTGATCGGGTTGTCTTCACGTGATGTGGTCATCGCCGATCACCCCTGCCACGGGGATGGATCTCGAATACGGTCAGGGCCTTGGTCAGCGTGTAGGAGGCCAGCAGCGCGGGAAGCCCGAGTGTGACCCAGAACAGCGTGTGGCTGGACGGGTGGGTGATCACAAGCCACTGCACGCCGACGATCACTAGTGCGGTGGTCACGACTCGTCCGAGTAGCGACACGACGCTGGTTTCGACGCGGGCGATGTCGGCTGCCGCGCGAGCACGCCGCGCCCCGGACTGGGCCTTGATGACGATGGTCAGCAGGGCGAAGGCGGCCATTCCACCGAGGAACAGTTCCCCGCCGTTCATCGCTGGTCTCCTTCCTCGTCTGGGAGTTGGGTGAGTTCGGCGCGGTTGCGGGAAGACCAGACCTTGTGCAGGGCTCGGCGGTCGTCGGCGTACAGGGCGCCCCACACTCCGACCGTCTGCGCGCCGCTCAGGCGCAGTTCGAACTCCAGGCACTCCAGGGGCACCGGGCAGCCGGCGCACAGCTGGCGGGCCAGTTCTCGGTCTGGCTCGTCCTCGCCGGTCCATTCCGGTGGTTCGCCGAAGGTGGTCTCCCATAGGCATCGGCCTCGGGCGGTGACCCAGGCGGCCAGGACTTCGGTTGGGACCGCGGCCAGCTCGTCGAGTTCGGCGGCCATCTGTTCGTAGTTAGGTGGCTGGGTCATCGCCGGCCTCCCTCGGCTAGGCGGGTGACCTCACGGGCCAGCCGGCGCGCGGCGGCGAGCGCAGCCACATCGACGCAGCTGCCGGTTTCGGCCGCCTGTGCGGCGAGTTGGTCGACGGCGGCAGCTGGGATGACGTACCGACTCCGCACCCGGATTGCGGGGAATGCGTCGTCGCGGATCGCTCGGTAGATCGTTGCCGCGTCGACCCGCAGCAGGGTTGCGGTCTCGGCGACGGTGTAGAAGGTGGCCCGCTGGGCGGGCGTCTTGGAATTCACGACATTGAGTCCTTTGCTTGATTTTCGACAGATTTGACTTATTTCAGGCAAATGGAAGCGCGGCGGGTCCCGCAACCCGCGATAAACAGCGGTGTCGCGCCGGTGAAGGAGAGGGGACCGCTAATCTCTGCGCCGAGGCGGAGCGCGGAGGAATAGGTGGAGGACTGGACGACCGTCGCCGAGGTCATCAACGCGCGGGTGAATGAACTCGGCTGGCGACAAGGTGAGCTTGCGGAACGTTCGCACGTTTCGCGGGCGACCGTTCGCGAAATCCAGCATCACGTCGTTGAGCGACGCCGAAGCGCGCGGACCTTGGAGGCGCTTTCGACGGCACTGGGCTGGCATCCGCAATACATCGCCGCAGTTCTGCATGGACATCGTCCACCAGAGCTTGCCGAACCAGTCGCCGAGAATGGGGAGAGTTTGTGGTCTCGCATGGATCGGTTCGAACGACATTTGAGCGCGATCGTCGATCGGCTCGATGCCATTCAAGCGGACCTCACAGCGGCGATTGGCCGTGTCCATGAAGATCGCTAGGTTCGGGTTGTTGTCCATGCGAGGAATTCAACTGCGAAACCGCCTGGCATCCCATGCATTGCCGATGCACATCAAGTGCATGACCAGTGCAGGTCCAATGCACATTCTGCTGAGAATGCCGGTTAACCGATGGATTCAGTGATCGTGTGGACTGGTCACAGCGCCTGTGCTCTACAGGCCGCTCTACGGCTGACCAACGAGTCGTTTGCCGAGCACCTGGGCGTCGCCGTGCGCACAGTCGCCGCGTGGCACCAGAAGCCGACGCTGAAACCGAAATCGGAGATGCAGCAACTGCTGGATACGGCGCTGGACCAGGCATCGCCGATGGCCCAGGCACGGTTT